>JAIROF010000171.1 GCA_031257655.1 Prevotellaceae bacterium
AAGACAGGCTCGGCGCATATACTCATCGGAAACAGCGTAACCCCGCGAAGCACGGGTATTTTTACCGTATCTCTGTCGATGACAGGCGTTCCCAACCGGATATCGGAGGGTGTAACCGACTTAACTAAAAAGTCCGTAAGTTTGGCTTCGTCGCTCAAGTCCATGACTTTCGTACATGCTCCAAATAAAAAGAGCAAAACGGGTATAACTGTGTTTTTCAGCAAAAAACGCTTCCCGAAAATATTTGTTATCTGTTTCATATCTACAATTAATACGGGACAAAATTATAATTTTATTTCCAAATCGTAATTTTATTTCCGGAATTGTTTTTTTGTTGTCTGTTATGGGTGCATTCCAAATTGTCGCAGAAATTAAAAGAAATCGTTATGATTCCCGCTTATTGTTAATTATAACTCTTGCCAAAAATTACACTAATTTTACGAGTAAGGTACTATTGGCTACGCCGAGCTCCGCTTCGCTCCGGTTCCCCGTAGGGGATTAATATCAACCGAGCGTGTGAATTCACGAATGCTTTATATTATTAAACCCCTACGGGGAACCGGAGCGAACCAGAGCTCGGCGTAGCCAATGCACAAAATATACCCGCGTACAGCATATATATAAAACATGGGCAGATAAAACGGCTAAGGAATACAAAAAATTCAAAGGGCTGAAGAAAGAAAATCTTCGCGACAATATGACCAATAAAGAATTGGTTTTGAATATGCTGCTGAATTATCAACCAAAGAAATTTCGGAAACAACCAATCCGGAATCGCTTCTGGAACATAAAGATGTGGCACGTCGTGGAGGAAATATTGCCAAAGAGGCTCGCTTTAAATTAGAAGCCGAAACAGGAAAAGAAGTAGTCAGCCCACTCAACGCAAAAAGCATACGCTCTATTGAACAAAAAGTTGGCGATGAAGAGAAAAATGATAAACCGACAAATGCAGAGTAAATAAAGCATCAACAGATTATAGAACTTGCGAAAATTGAATTATGCTATATAACAGTGAAACAGAAATGCTATACACGCGGGGCTGCTGCTGCACGCGGCAACCCTCGGGAGAAATGGGGTGCCAGGAGGTAGCCTCCTGCCAAAAGCTGGCAACCTTCGACTGGCTAAAGGGCGTACACAACGCCGCGCTGCCCACCGACATCGTAGAGGTGCGCTTTAAGAACACGCGCAAGGCATACTTCAAAAACGTGCACGAGCTGCTGCTGAAAAAAGGCGACATCGTGGCCGTAGAAGCCTCGCCCGGGCACGACATCGGCATCGTTTCGCTCACGGGCGACATCGTGGCGCTGCAAATGGCGCGCAACAACCTGTCGACCGCCAAGTATGAGTACAAAAAAATTTACCGGAAGGTAAAAGGCGGCGACGTGGAAAAGTGGAGCGAAGCGATAGCGCTGGAGCACCAGTTCATGATTCGCTCGCGCCAGCTCGCCGCCGGCCTGCAGCTCAAAATGAAAATCGGCGACGTGGAGGTGCAGGGCGATAAAACAAAGGCCATATTCTACTACATTGCCGACGAGCGCGTCGACTTTCGCGAGCTGATAAAGCTGATGGCCGAAGAATTGCGCGTGCGCATAGAAATGCGGCAAATCGGCGTGCGGCAGGAGGCCGGGAGAATAGGCGGCATCGGCATGTGCGGGCGGGAGCTCTGCTGCGCACAGTGGCTCTGCTCCTTTGCCTCGGTCTCGACCAACGCCGCGCGGCACCAGTCCCTCGCCATAAACCAGCAAAAGCTCGGCGGGCAGTGCGGAAAGCTAAAGTGCTGCCTCAACTACGAGCTCGCCTGCTACCTCGACGCCCAGAAAGATTTCCCGCAGGTGTTCGACGCGCTCGAGCTGGAAGACGGAACGGCATACCACCACAAAACCGACATCTTTAAGCGCACTATGTGGTACAACTTCGACAAAAACTCCATAGAAAACCTCGTGCCCGTGCCGGTGGACAGGGTGAAAGAAATTTTGGCGCAAAACAAAAAAGGCCTCAAAGCGCGAGCGCTGCTAAGCGACAGCTACGCGCCAACGCCGAGCATGGACAAGGAGGCAGAGTTTACCAGCGCCGCCGGCACCGACAGCATTACCCGGTTTGACAAGCTCCGCCGCCGCCAAGCCAACCACCCCTACGGCAAAAACCGCGGCAAACCCCAGCCGCAGGGCGGAAGCAGCGGCAAGGAGGCCTACAGAAAGCCGGGCAGCAGCAAAGCCGCTACCGGCGCAAAAAACAACGCAAAAAAAAGCTGACATGCACATGCACCTCACCAGCCCGACAACCAGCAGCAGCAGCAACAGCAGCAGGCGCCTTCCGGTAGCCACCGCAATCAGCGCCCTGTGCGCGTGCCTGAGCCTGTGCGCCTGCGACGCATCGCGCGTGTACGACCGCTACAGCGCCATACCGGCCGGAGGATGGCACAAGGACAGCAGCGCCGTTTTTGACGTTTACGTCAGCGACACGGCGTCGCTCAACAGCCTCTACGTGAACCTGCGCCACACCAGCAGCTACCCCTTCTGCAACATCTACCTCTTCGTAAAGGCCACCGCACCCTCCGGAGCAACCACCTGCGACACCGTGGAGTACATGCTTGCCGACCCATACGGGCGCTGGTACGGAAAAGGATTCTCCAGCCTGATAGATAACCGGCTGGCCTTTCGCAAGCATGTCCGCTTTCCCCGCAGCGGAACCTACCGCTTCGAGGTGTGGCAGGGAATGCGCATGGATGCGCTGCCCCACGTAACCGACGTAGGCCTGCGCATCGAAAAACAGCAGGACTACTTTGCCCCCGCAGGCTCCTAACGACCTTAAAAAACAGCTATGACAATTCAGGAAACACAGCAGCAAATAATCGAAGACTTCAGCGTATTCACCGAGTGGCTCGACAAGTACGCCTACCTCATTGAGCTGGGCAAATCGCTGGCGCCCTACGACGAAAAAAACAAAACGGCGCAAAACCTCATTGAGGGTTGCCAAAGCCGCGTCTGGCTCAACGCCGCGCTGGAAAACAACGCCGTCATCTTCACCGCCGACAGCGACGCCATCATCACCAAAGGCATCATATCGCTGCTCATCCGCGTATTTTCGGGGCAAACGCCGCGCGACATCATCGCCGCCGATACCGCATTTATTGACAAAATAGGCCTTCGCGAAAACCTTTCGCCAACCCGCGCAAACGGCCTGCTGAGCATGATTAAGCAAATGAAGCTGTACGCAATGGCGTTTGAGCAGCTGGCCATGAAAAAAGCTGAACGCTGAACGCTGAAAGTTGAACGCTGAACGCTGAAAAAGAATCGTCGCTGCGACGAAGCGGCGGCGAAATGGCGCTGTAGGGGCGTACCGCACGCCATCAACCATAGTAATCATTCAAATCAAAAGAATCGCTCTATGCGCAGCATGAGCCCCTCAAATCAAAAGAATCACAGCCCGAGCAACGGTACGCGTAACATGAGCTGGTAAGGAATAAAAATGAGGTGTGCCATCTACTACCCTTAATTCCTAATTCTTAATTCTTAATTCCTAATTCCTAATTAAAGAGGATGTTTTTTGTCAACATATTTCGTGCGCTTAGCGAGCTGGTGAGCCGGTATCAGGTGGCAATTTACGTAACCGTAATTTTTCACCTGAGCGTTGCCGTTGCCTTAATGAGCTTCAAGCTGCACAGCGTTCCCCATTTTCCGCCGATGGAGGTTGTGCTGGGCGATTTTTCGGACGAGCAGGCCGAAAAGCTGGAGGCGCTGCAGCGCGAAAAGGAGCAGCTGGAGCACGAGGTAAGCCGGCTGCTGCAACAGGCGAGCGACAGGCTGCGCAACGTGGCGGTGAACGAGGAGTGGGAAAAAAAGGAGGGCGCGCGGCGCGACGCGCTGCTGGACGAAAACGACGCGCTGCAAAAGCGGCTTGCCGCCACGCGGCAAATGCTCCACCGGCAGGAGGAGCGCGACGAAAACGCTGCGCTGCTGCCCGGCAGCAGCGCCAGCGCGCCCGGCAAGCAGCCCAAGAAGGAGGAGCTGTACACCGGGCCTTCCGTCATGTCGTACAAGCTGGAGGGGCGCAGCGCCTTTGAGCTTCCCGTGCCGGTGTACCTGTGCGAAAGCGGGGGTGACGTGGTGGTAAACATTGTGGTTGCCCGCGACGGATCGGTTACCGCAGCAAATGTTGACGAAAAAAAATCTGCCGCCGCCCCGTGCATCCGCGAAGCCGCCCGGCAGGCAGCGCTGCTGTCGAAATTTTCGGTGGCGGAGGCGGTCAAAAGCCAGCACGGCCTCATCACCTACCGCTTTATCCCGCAGTAGCACCGCTTATGGCCACAGCACTTCATCCGCTCGTTTTTTTGCTTTTGGGCTCCAACATGGGCTGCCGCAGGCAGCTGCTCCGGCAGGCGTGCGCCATGCTGCGGCAGCGCGACGTTTGGGTAGAAAGGGCGTCCTCCGTTTACGAGTCCGCGCCGTGGGGATTTGAGGCGGAGCAGCATTTTCTGAACATGGCGCTACAGGTGCGCACGCCGCATTCGCCGCTGCGCCTGCTGGCGGTCGCGCAGCAGGTGGAGCAGCGCATGGGGCGCGCGCGCAGCGCCGGCGCCGGCTACTCGTCGCGCCCTATCGATGTCGACATTCTCTTTTACGGCCACAGCGTGGTTTCCGCGCCGCAGCTCGCCGTACCCCACCCGCGCCTGCACGAGCGCCGCTTTGCGCTCGTGCCGCTCGCCGAAATTGCCCCCAACATGGTGCACCCAACGCTCAGGAAAACGGTGGCGCAGCTGCTGCGCGAATGCCGCGACACGGGCAGCGTGGTGAAGCTGGAGTAGCGATGCGCCTACAGCATCCCGCGCGCCTTTTTGGCGAGGCGGTTGGCAAAAACAAATTCGTTGAGCTCCACGTTCTCCGCGTCCAGAATATCGTGCTTGGTGCCCTCCCACCACTTTTTGCCGTGGTGGAGAAAAATAACCTTGTCGCCTATCTCCATCACCGAGTTCATGTCGTGCGTGTTGATGATGGTCGTAATGTTGTTCTCCACGGTAATCTCCTTAATGAGCGCATCTATCAGGATGGCGGTTTTGGGGTCAAGCCCGGAGTTCGGCTCGTCGCAAAAGAGGTACTTTGGCTTGAGCGAAATAGCCCGCGCAATGGCCGCCCGCTTCTGCATGCCGCCGCTGAGCTCCGAAATGCGCAGCTTGCGCGCGCCAATGAGGTTTACGCGCTCAAGGCAGGCGTGCGCACGGTCGCGCTGCTCGCCTTTGCCCATGCCGGAAAACATGCTGAGCGGAAACATCACGTTCCCCTCCACCGTGGCAAAGTCAAACAGCGCACCGCTCTGGAAGAGCATCCCGATTTGCCGCCGCAGCTCGCTGCGCCGGCGGTGCGGAAGCGTGGTGTACTCTACGCTGTGAAACCACACCTCGCCGCTGTCCACCGCGTGCAGCCCAACGAGGCACTTGAGCAGCACCGTTTTGCCGGACCCGCTTTGCCCGATGATGAGGTTGGTTTTCCCCTCCTCAAACGCTGCCGAAATATCCTTCAGCACGTATCGCCCGTTAAAGGATTTGTATATGTTCTTTGCTGATATCATTATTAGGAGTTTAGGAGTTTAGGAGGATAGGAGGATAGGAGTTTAGGAGTTTTAGTGGTTGCCATCCTCCATCCCCAAAGCCCTGAAGGGGCGACCTGCCATTGTAGCATAGGGTAAAACCCTATGCTGCGGAGGCGGCGGCGGAGGCGGCGGCGGAGGCGGCGGAGGCGGCGGAGGCGGCGACGACGACCGCCCGCGTGTAACCTGCCTGAAAGGTAGGACATCCATAACCGCAGGTCAACGACCTGCGGAGACAACGAGCGCAAAATTTAGCAGTTTTCGGAGTGGACGCATAATTTCAGAACTCCTCCTACTCTCCTAAACTCCTAACTCCTACTCTCCTAAACTCCTATCCTCCTAAACTCCTATCCTCCCAAACTCCTACTCTCCTATCCTCCTATCCTCCTATCCTCCTATCCTCCTAAACTCCTAAACTCCTACTCTCCTACTCTCCTATCCTCCTACTCTCCTATCCTCCTACTCTCCTATCCTCCTACTCTCCTATCCTCCTATCCTCCTATCTTCTCACAGCAGCAGCTCGGTGAGCAGCAGGTTGAAGACTAAGATGCAGATGCAGCTGGTGACCACCGCCCGCGTGCTGTTTCGTCCTACCTCCA
>JAIROF010000062.1 GCA_031257655.1 Prevotellaceae bacterium
TTGTTCCTTTGTGGTTGGAAAAATACCACGAAGACACAAAGAACACAAGGTTTTCACAAGGAGAATTTTTATTACTTTTGTGATTTGCAATGAAATATGCTACCTGAGTAGTTACAAAAGTTTTTTTACAGAGGAATTGCTTACGGCGAAGCGCTCTCTGTGCGCCTCTGTGAAGCCTCTGTGCACCTCGGTGTTAGCATTGCACAGAAGAGGAGCACAGAGCCTTCACTGAGGAACACTGAGGGCTTACGCCGAAATCAGAGCGCCGGACGGCTTACTGTAGAATCAGCCTCCTCTGGATGAGGGGCTGGGGAGCGCTTCGCGCCATTCTGCATTTTGCTTCCTACATGAAGGGCGGGCAAACCCCGCCTCTACAAGTTACTTCGGCAAAAAAAACTTTTTTCGGTGCACGCGCTTGGGAAACCCGAGTTTTTCATGTACTTTTGCGCAACTTTACGGCGGTGCGCCTGTAAGAATTAAGTTGTAACCCATAAATTTTTAAATTTGCCGATGTCCACCCTTGCACCCGTTTACTCACCTGTAGCGATAGAAGAAAAGTGGTACGCCTACTGGATGAAGCACGGCCTGTTTCGCTCCAAGCCCGACGACCGCGAGCCTTACGCCATCGTTATTCCGCCGCCCAACGTAACCGGCGTGCTGCACATGGGGCACATGCTCAACAACACCATTCAGGATGTGCTGGTGCGCCGCGCCCGGATGCTGGGCAAAAACGCCTGCTGGGTGCCCGGCACCGACCACGCCTCCATCGCCACGGAGGCCAAGGTGGTGGAGAAGCTGGCCGCCGAAGGCGTCAAAAAAACCGACCTTACCCGCGAAGCCTTTCTGGAGCACGCCTGGGAGTGGACGCGCAGGCACGGCGGCATCATCCTGGAGCAGCTCAAGCGGCTGGGAGCATCGTGCGACTGGGAGCGCACCGGATTTACCATGAGCCCGGACTACTCGCGCAGCGTCATCCGCGCCTTTGTGGACTTGTACAGGCAGGGAAAAATATACCGCGGCGTGCGCATGGTCAACTGGGACCCGCAGGCGCAAACCGCCCTCTCCGACGAGGAGGTCGTCTACCGCGAGCAGCAGGGAAAGCTGTACTACCTGAGGTACCGCGTAAGCGGCGCTCCCGCCGCAGAAGGAGCGGGCGCCGCGCCGCCGGCCTCTCATCCGGATTACATCGTGGTGGCCACCACGCGCCCCGAAACCATCTTTGGCGACACGGCCGTCTGCGTCAACCCCCGCGACGAGCGATACCGCCGCCTAAAGGGAAAAACCCTCATCGTGCCGCTCATCAACCGCGAGGTGCCCGTCGTGGAGGACGAGTACGTTGACCCCGAATTTGGCACCGGATGCCTAAAGGTGACGCCCGCGCACGACGTCAACGACTACCGGCTGGGCGAAAAGTTCGGCCTCGAAGCGGTGGACATCTTTAACGACGACGGCACGCTCAGCGAAAAGGCGCAGCTCTACGTGGGGCAAGACCGCTTTGAGGTGCGCCGGCAGCTGGAGCACGACCTCGCGGCGGCAGGATTGCTGGAGAAGGTGGAGGATTACGTCAACAAGGTGGGCTTTTCGGAGCGCACCAACGCCGCCATTGAGCCAAAGCTCTCCCTGCAGTGGTTTGTCCGCATGGCCGAGCTGGCCGAGCCTGCGCTGGCCGCCGTAGTGGACGACGACGTGCTGATATTCCCGCCAAAATTCAAAAATACCTACCGCCACTGGATGGAGAACATAAAGGACTGGTGCATTTCGCGGCAGCTGTGGTGGGGGCACCGCATCCCGGCGTGGTACCTGCCGCAGGGCGGCGTGGTGGTGGCCGAAACGCCGGAGGAGGCGCTGGCGGCAGCTAAGGAAAAAACAAAAAACCCGAACCTCTCCCTCGCCGACCTCCGACAGGACGAAGATTGCCTCGACACCTGGTTCTCGTCGTGGCTATGGCCTATCGCCGTGTTCGACCCCAACGTGGCGGGAAACCCGGAGGCCGACCCCAACAAGGACTTGCAGTACTACTACCCCACGGCCGACCTCGTTACCGCCCCGGAAATCCTATTCTTCTGGGTTGCCCGCATGATCATGGCCGGATACGAATGGGCGGGCGGATACCCCTTCCGAAACGTTTACCTCACCGGCATTGTGCGCGACCGCATGGGGCGAAAAATGTCCAAGTCGCTGGGCAACTCGCCCGACCCCATTGCGCTGATAGAAAAGTACGGCGCCGACAGCGTCCGGCTGGGCATGCTGCTCACCTCGCCCGCCGGAAACGACTTGCCGTTCAACGAAACCCTCTGCGAGCAGGGGCGCAACTTCTGCAACAAGATATGGAACGTGTTTCGCCTCATAAAAGGCTGGGAGCCGAGCAACAGCGAGCCGCAGCCCGAGCACGCCCGGATTGCGGTGGAGTGGTTTGCCGCGCTCCTGTGCAAAACGGTGCAAAGCGTAGCCGACGATTTTGACAAGTATCGCCTCTCGGAGGCGCTCATGGAGCTCTACAAGCTCTACTGGGACGAGTTCTCGGGCTGGTACCTCGAAATTATAAAGCCGCAGCAGGGGCGGCATCCGGACAAAAAAACGTACGCCGCCACGCTCAGCATTTTCGACGCCATGCTGCGCCTCCTGCACCCCTTCATGCCGTTCATCACGGAGGAGCTGTGGCAAAACCTCGCGGAGCGCCGGGAGGGTGAGAGCCTCATGGCGGCGCTACAGCCCTTTGCGCAGGAGTTTGACCGGGACGTGCTGACCTCCTTTGAGCGGGCAAAGCAGGTGGTCTCCGGCATCCGCAGCATCCGTAAGGAAAAGGGTATCCCCGGCAGGGAGCCGCTAACGCTCCTGTTCCGGGGAAGCCTCCCGCCAGCCGCCGTAGCCATTGTCGGAAAGCTGGCAAACGTGGAGCAGGTGACCGGCGTAGCGGAAAACACGGAACCCCTGTGCGCATCATTCCTCGTGGATACAACGGAGCTGTACGTGCCGCTCGGCAGCTTGGTAAACGTGGAGGAGGAGCGCCAAAAGCTGGAGGCCGAGCTGGCGCACTTCAGAAAATTTCTCCGCAGCGTGCAGGCTAAGCTGAGCAACGAAAAATTTGTAAGCAGCGCACCGGAAAGCATCGTGGCGATCGAGCGCAAAAAGCAGCGCGACGCCGAAGCAAAAATTGCCTCCCTCGAAGAGCTGATGAACAAACTAAAAACAAACTAAAAGCTATTTTCGCTCCCTACAATGTATGGCGCTACCCTGATTCAGGCGTAAGCCCTCCGCGCTCCTCTGCGAAACCGCTGCGCACCGCTGTGCAATGCTAACGCAGCGGTGCACGGAGATGCACAGAGGTGCACGGAGGTTTCGCAGAGAAGCGCGGAGCAAGCGACGTACGCAATTATCCATACTGCTAAGGGGCTGTCAAACAATAAATATATCAATAATTTCAGAACTCCTGACCTGATGGCCATTTTGTTGTTGATATATAGTCATATATGAAAAACATAGCACAAAACATTACTGTCGCGAAAATAATGTCGGGAATACAATAATGTTGAAT
>JAIROF010000021.1 GCA_031257655.1 Prevotellaceae bacterium
GCCGTGTGCGAGGACAGCGTTACGGTAACGCTCAAAGCCAACGTTGCCGTCATCCCCGGATACGAGTACGCCGCCAGCTACACCTACCAGTGGCGAAAGGACGGCGCCGCCCTGCCGGGAGAGGATTCCGCAGCCTACGTCGCCATTAAGGAGGGCGCCTACGATGTGCGCGTGTGCAACCAGGGGCTCTGCTGGGCGCTCAACCCCAGCGCCCCCGTTGCCGTATCCGTCATACCGAAGCCAGCGCCGCCGGTGATAGACTCAAAAATTCCCCTGTTTTGCCCCGGCGAATCTACCGAGCTGTTCGTAGACCTGGAGCAATCGGAGACCGGAAGCTACCAGTGGTACGAGGGCGACAGCAAGGAGATGCGCAAAATACCCGGCGAAATAGCCGCCGTGCACAACGCCGACAAAATAGGGCAGTACGCCGTGAAGCTCTTTGGGGAGCGCGGCTGCTGGTCTAAGCTCAGCAACCTCATTACCGTGGGCGAGCATCCCCTGCCCGCACCGCCCGAAATTGCCCCGTCGCAGCCAACCCTCTTCGCCGGCATGGACTACGCGCTCACGGTCAAAAATCCCCAGCCGGGAGTGGCCTACGAGTGGTACAAAAACAACCTCTCCATCGGCCTGAGCGCAACAGCATTCCCCATATACAGCCTCAACGGCGACGACACCGGACGATACTCCGTGAAGGCCATCAACGAGCACGGGTGCCACACCTGGTCGAACGCTTACGCGCTGGCATGGTCGGAATCGCAGCTGTTTATCCCCAACATATTTACCCCCAACAGCGATGGCGTAAACGACTACTTCCAAATCCTCGGCCTCGAAGCTTTTGCCGAAAACAAGCTGGATATACTCAACAAGCGGGGAGTGGTAATCTTTTCGCAAAAAAACTACCAGAACACCTGGAGCGGCGAAGGGTTGCCCAACGACATTTACTACTACTTGCTGGAGCTGAAGCGCGAAGACGGAACAACATCCCTCCTGCGCGGCTACGTGCACTTGAGACAATAAGATGAAAACAATTATACAATACATAGCATTTTTGCTGCCCTTTTGCCTGAGCTGGTCGCCGGAGGCGCAAGGGCAAGTCGTCCCGCGATACGGCGCATACCTCATCAACGGTACGCTGTTCAACCCGGCCTACACCGGCTACAGGGAGTTTCTATACGCCAACACCCTCTACCACCGACAGTGGATGACGCAGGAGAGCTCGCCGGGGTTTTTTGCGCTCCTGATAGACGGTAGCATATCAGACGTTGTAAACCTGGGATTTCAGGCCACCAGCGAGCACCTGGGGCTGGCCCGACAAACCAGCGCCAGCGCCTCCTACGCCTACAGGGTGCAGCTGTCACGAACCTCCGACATCAGCCTTGGCCTCTCGCTGGGAGCCATGTACTCCGGCGTAAACCAAGGAAGGCTGAAGGCCGTTGCGCCGGAAGACCCCGCCATCCTCGAGCTCTCCGGAAAGGCTATCCCGCACATCAGCGCAGGCCTCTACTTCGGCTCCAGAATATTTTACGGGGGAATTGCCCTCCGCAACCTGTCGGGAAAAAGCCGCGAAGACCTCGCCGGCGGCTACCTGCTCGCTCCGCCATCGCAAAACGTTGCCGTAACCTTTGGAACGTTCATCCCGGTCACCTCGAAGGTCATCTTTCGCCCTTCGCTCATGTGGCAAGACGACTTTGAAACAGCATCGTCGATGGACGTTACGGCGGCCTGCATCTTCATCGACAGGTTCTGGCTGGGGGTTAGCATCCGAACCGACCAGCCCTTCGGGAGAAAGCCTGCGCCGGACGCCTCCGCAAATGCATACTACTCCGCCGCCCTGCTGGGCGAGGTGTTCATTACCGACAGAATAACGATGAGCTACGCCTACGACGTAGGGCTCGCATCCTTTAGCAGCGCCTACCTCGGAGGACACCAAGTTTCGCTGGGATACTACATCACCCAGCACAAAAATACCCCCTACAACTACAAATACCGCTTCAAAAGCCACTACAAAAGCAACATTTGCCCAAACTGCATCAAAAGATAATGGTTAATGGTTAACGGTTAATGGTTAATGGCGCGATGCGCGGTGAGAGGCGCCGCCGCGCGCCGCTACAGCGCCAGGCCTTGCCTGCCAATGACGGGAAGTCCCGCTCCGTCATTGGTAGGTATACCCGCTTCTGCAAGTCCCGCAGGTAATGCCTGCGGAGAGAACGCCGGGGTACGTCGTGTCTGAATGATTTTTGGGATTGGCGGCGCCCCGTCCCGTAGGGACGAAATGTCGGTAGAAAGCGGAATGTCCCCCACCCGCCCCGTCCCGTAGGGACGGAATGTGATTGCTAATGCACCTGCCCCGCTCCGTCCTGCCGAATTTGTAATTCGGCAACCGTGAATATAAGCATTGGTAATGCGCCAACTCATCTTATCAACCCGTATGGCAGTGGTATGGCGGGAGAAGTGGGATTGGCCATGCAATCTTTTCATAGCACCTTAAAAAAAGAATTTTCAATTTTTAATTCTCAATTAAAACAGCTACCTTTACGCCAAATATTATCCCTATAAAACTTGTGAGCCATGAAGCAGTTAGGATTAAGCATACAATCGTTCGAGAAGTTCCGTACAAAGCAGTGCCTGTACGTAGACAAAACCGAAATCATCTACCGGCTGATAACGAGCGGAAGGATTTACCTTCTGTCCCGCCCCCGCTGGTTCGGGAAATCGCTATTGATAAGCACCCTTGAGGCCCTATTCAGGGGAAAGAAAGAGCTCTTTGAGGGGCTTTACATTTACGACAAGTGGAAGTGGGAGGAGGATGAGCATCCGGTCATCAAAATCGACTGGACAGGTATAGCCCACTCTACGCCGGAAGCAATGAAAGAAAGTTTAATCTTTCGCTTGAACAAGATTGCTAAAAATCATCAGCTTACTTTGAATGGAAGATCTGAGATCGATTGTTTTAGAGAGCTGGTAAGAGCATTACATAAAAAAACCGGCAAAGGAGTAGTCATACTGATTGACGACTACGACATGCCGGTGGCCGCTCATTTCACCGATGCGAATGTGATGACTTTTCGGACAATAGTGGACAATTTTTATCAGGTGATAAAAGGCGTTGATGAGCATCTGCATTTTGTTTTGCTTACGGGCGTGTCAAAATTTTCGGGGGCGTCGATTTTTTCGTCGTTCAACAGCCCGGAGGATATTACGTTGCATAGAGAGTATGCCGCGATATGCGGGTATACCTACCCAGAGCTGGAGGCTACGTTCTCCGAATATATCGACCGCGCCGCCGAACGATTGCAGATGGCAAGAGAAAAATTGCTGGGGTATATCCGCCAGTGGTACGGCGGCTATACCTGGGACGGAAAAACGGCTATCTACAATCCGTGCTCGACGCTGAATTTTTTAAACACCCAAGAGTTTGTCAACCACTGGTTCTACACCGGTACGCCTGCTTTCCTGATAGATCTTATTCACCGCCACAATGCTGCGAGTACAGTGCTGGAGCCGTTTGTGGTCGATGACAGCTCATTTAACGAATGCGATCCGGCAAATCTCAGCGCGGCGACGGTGCTGTTCCATACGGGTTGCCTGACCATCCAGCAGCTCAAGCTGATTAATGGCGTCCCTGAGTATACGCTCGGCATCCCCAACCTGGAGGTGAGCGAATCTTTGCTGGTGCGCCTGCTGCTGGCTTTTGGCAAGTATCCCGACATCTACTATATCGAACAGCTGTGCAAACGAATGCAGCAGCAGGTAGCCAGCTGCGACGAAGCCGGCTTTGCCGACAGCCTCGAGATGATAATTGCTACCGCTCCCTCCGAACACCCCATCCCCTTCAAACCCCTCTACCGCACGCTCACGCTGCTGTGGCTACGGCTGCTCGGATTCAAGGTGCGGGCAGAGGAGTACAGCTACCTTCGCCGCCCGGATGCTGTGTGGGAGCAGCCCGAGCAAACCGTAGTCGTCGAAATAAAGTACGACGCCGAAAAATCAACCAAGGCGCTGCTCAAAGCAGCCATGCAGCAAATAGACGAACAGCAATACTACAATAAATACCTCGGCAAGGTGCTCCTCCTTGCCATAGCCTTCTCAAAAAAACAAGCCGGATGCAAGATGGAACTAAAAACTAAAAACTAAAAACTAAAAACTACGCTACGCGCAGATGGTCGGCAAATTCTCAATTCTCAAAATTTCGGGGATTTTTTTTGCCGGTAAAGTTATTTTTTCTATCTTTGCCCCCGAAGGTACCCCGCAAGGGGTGCAGGTAGCAATACCCGTAAGGCAGACCG
>JAIROF010000039.1 GCA_031257655.1 Prevotellaceae bacterium
ATAGTAACACAGAGTTGCGCAGAGGCTTCACGGAAGAACACAGAAGGCTTACGCCTGTCTGAAGATGATTAATGCCGCGTAGCGATAGTTTTTAGTTTTTAGTTTTTAGTTTTTAGTTTTTAGTTTTTAGTTCTTAGTTCTTAGTTCTTAGTTCTTAGTTTTTAGTTTTTAGTTTTTAGTTTTTAGTTCAGCCAAAGGTGCACGG
The DNA here is from genome assembly GCA_031257655.1 of Prevotellaceae bacterium. Lineage (GTDB taxonomy): Bacteria > Bacteroidota > Bacteroidia > Bacteroidales > UBA932 > JAITMY01. The sequence continues at coordinate 206 of JAIROF010000039.1, forward strand.
AGTTTTTGGCGCTTTCTTGATTTTTTTTCGGCTGCTTTGCTGCGCACGGGCTACGGGTTAGCTTTTCTTATGCAGCTTGCTGTGGCGGATGCCGTAGGTAAAGTAGATGATAAGCCCCAGGGCAGTCCATCCAATGAGCCTGAGCCAGGTGTTCCAGGGCAAGGCCACCATCTGTATGATGCAGATAGCCGCGCCCAGCAGCGGAATGAAGGGCACAAGCGGCACCCTGAACGGGCGCTTCAGGGCCGGTTGCGTTTTGCGCAGCACGAGGATGGAGAGGCACACAATGGCAAAAGCCATCAGCGTGCCGATGCACACCAGCTCGTTGAGCACGTGCAGCGGGAATAGGCCTGCCGCAAGCCCTGTGGCGACGCCCGCAAAGATGGTTGCATTTTGCGGCACGCCGCGCCGGAGGTTCACCCGCGAAAACAGCCTCGGCAGCAGGCCATCTTTCGATATGGCGTAGTAGATGCGCGACTGCCCGAGCATCATGACGAGTATCACCGAGCTAAGCCCGGCAATGGCGCCCAGCTTTATCAGCGGGCTAAGCCAGGCGAGCTGGCCGCCCAAGCTGTCGATGGCGTAGGCGATGGGCGCGTCCACGTGCAGCTCGGTGTAGCTGGTTATTCCGGTGAGCACCGCCGTCACCGCCACGTAGAGCGCCGTGCAGATAAGCAGCGAAAGGAGAATGCCGCGCGGCATATCCCGCTGCGGGTTGCGCGTTTCCTGCGCGGTTGTAGAGATAGCGTCGAACCCAAGAAAGGCGAAAAACACCGCCGCCGCCCCGCGCAGCACGCCGCTCCACCCGTAGTGCCCAAACTCCCCCGTGTTTTCCGGGATGTAGGGCGTATAGTTGCCCACGTCGATGTGCGCCAGGCCAAACCCGACGAACAGCAGGATGACGCTCACCTTAATGACAACGATGATGTTGTTGACCAGCGCCGACTGCCTGATGCCGCCCAGCAGAAACGTTGCCACCACGCCAACGATAAACACGGCGGGAAAGTTGATGATGCTGCCGGTGAGCGTCCAGCCGGCGGCGGTGTGCTCAAAGGTTGAGCCGGCTATGCTGTGGGGCAGCTCCAGCCCCCAGCCCTGCAGCAGGCTCTGCGCATAGCCCGACCATCCAACGGCAACGGTGGAGCACGCAAAGAGGTACTCCAAAATGAGGTCCCAGCCGATAAACCACGCCAGCAGCTCCCCAATGGTTGCGTAGCTGTAGGAGTACACGCTCCCCGAAACGGGAATCATGGCGGCAAACTCGGCGTAGCACAGGCCTGCCAGAACGCATCCGATCCCGGAAATGAGAAATGAGATCGTCAGCGCGGGGCCTGCGTATTCGGCGGCCGCCTGACCCGTGATAACGAAAATGCCCGTGCCTACAATCGCGCCGATACCCAGCGTAACGAGGTGCGGCATCGAAAGGCTCCGACGTAATCCATCGTTCGACCCGCCGGATTCCGACAGAAGCGCGAACACGTCCTTCTTTTTAAATAGCTTGTATAACATGTGATGGCTGTTTTAGGTGTTTGTATTTAAATGCTTTGAATCACCATTGACCGGCTATAGCTGTCGGTTTACATTTTTATACTATTGATATTTAAATGGTATAATTTCTATTTTTCTCCCGAAAACCTCCTTAAAAAAAAACGCCTCTCCCTCTTTTTCTTAACCTGTGCAACCTGCGTAATCTGCGCAACCTGTGGAATTTGTGCAACCTGCGTAATCTGTGCAATCTGTGCAACCTGCGTAATCTGTGCAACCTGTGCAACCTGCGTAATCTGTGCAATCTGTGGATCATTACATCCCCTGCAAAACATCCGTACTACTTTTGGCAGCGCTGGTTTTCTACAGGCTTCCTATAGCTGCTTTTCCACCTCTTTTTTTATTTTATCAACTCCTGGGAATCCTGTTGTCCGGAAGGTTTGCTTTCCGTTTCGGTCATATATAAAATAGGTCGGCACGCCCTCTATTGCCAAAATTTCATACCAGTAGCTGAATTGCTCGTCGCTCACGCGGTAATGTTCGCCGTGAATATCCGGAATCATATTGTACCAGGTGTTTAGGGGCGACGTTTCGCCGGTCAGGTACAGAAAGACGACATCCTTTTCTTTCCACTCTACCTTGAGCGGTTTGATCAGCGCATTTGCGCGGACGCAGGGGCCGCACCACGTTGCCCAGAAGTCCGCCAGCACCACCTTTCCCTTGTAGCCGGAAAGTATTGCGTCCAGCATCTTACTTTTGCCAACCTTAGGAGCTTCGTGGATAGTAGACGTTTTGCTTTTCCTTACCGATGCTACAAGCGCCTGCATCTTATCGTTTTCCGCCAGCAGGGCGGCGGCAATAGCGGGGGTAGCCGAAAAAGCCTCACGTATCCGCTGCTTTTCGACCGCTGTGTAGAACGAAAATGCCTGTAGCTGGTCGATAAAAAACTGAGCATAGGCGATATCGAACAAAAGCCCCGTATCTCTACCCAGCAGCGGGGAGATTTTTTCTTTAAAATAGGCGAATTTTTCCGCTGCGGAGCCGCCTTCCGGACGGCTGAAAGCCTTCGACTTGCGCAAGTCCGACAGCAGCTGGGGGTAGGTGGCGGTATACGACAGCTCGTCGCCGAGCAAATCCTTCAGAAAGGAGTAGTATTCGGCGCCGGGGGCTGGCTTGGCGCTTGCGGTGTCGCGCACCTCGTTATGCGCGGCTAAGTAGGCGTAATACAGCAGGCGGTCGGCATCCTGGAGAAGCGCAACCACCTCCGCTTTCATGCTTTGCTCGCGCAGCATTTTCACGTTTTCCGGCTGCTGGGATTGCTTCAGCTCCTCCAGCTGAGCGCCGAGCTCGCCCAGCAGGCAGGCCTTCAGCTCATCGCGGTTCATATCGGCAATCCTGGAGATAAAGCGGTGGTCGAAGTCAAACAGCCTTTTACCGACCTCTTTAGCGTCGGCCATCGACACGTAGAGCGCGGGCGGGAGGGCATACCGATAGAGCGAATCGCCTGGGGTTTTGTCGGCGCGGTAGCGGGATTGGCTTCGGCTGGCTTTTCTCAGGTCGATGACCACCTCCAGCGAATCGCCGGGCGACAGGAAAACAGCGCCTTCGGAGAAGCTTACCAGCTGGGGGCGGTCTACAGGTATTTCGCCCGAAAACGAGCCGTCGGCGGCGATGGGAAGCTTGACGCTGCCTGCGCTGCTCAGCAGCCCGGCCGGATGCACTACGACCTCGTTCCGGTCCATCAAGCACCCCTCGACGTACCCCAGGTACTTTCCGCTCAGCTTAGCCGTGCCCGGCCCGAAAAACGGCGCCGGTAGCGGCCTGGTGGCCTTGCCTGCCGGCGCCTTTTTGGGCACAGGCGGCGCCTCAACTTTGTCGCCCGGCAGCAGCCGTATCCCCCATATTTTAAAGCAGTCGGGGCAATCGCTTTCGATAAAGTCTATCTTAGCCACGTGGGGGGGAAGCGGGGGGAAGTGGAGCGCGAAGGTTGCCCTGCCGGAATCCGGCATATAAAACTCCTCATCCGGCGTGATGCCCTCCGCCCTGGTGAGCTGCAGCCGCTCGGAGCTGCCGCTCGCGCGGATGTACGTTTCGCCCGAAATCCGTATCCAGTGGTGGGCGCGGGCGAAAGCGTCAACGTACAGGATGGTGGCAGAATCGCTCATGGCGATTTTGGCTATTTCCAGCGTGCTGCTGTTCCAGACGTCAAACACCGGATGCTCTACAACAGGCGGACGGCGGTCGGTGCAGGCATAAATGCCGCAGGTGCACAGCAGGAGAAATGCATACTTTTTCATAGCGAGAAGATTTTTTAAGCCTGTAGAAAATAAAAAAAAGCACCAGCTACAGCGCCACAAAAATAATCTATTTGTTTGGATATACGGCAGAAAAATTGAAAAATTTTTAGGCCTCGGCAAGCGCATCACGCGCCTTTTGCCCAGTAGCCATAATCGCTAATGCCCCGCTCGGCGTAGCGTCTGCGCCGCTATTGTCCGAACTCGGATTTTATGGGATTTTGGGGATTAAGATGATGAATGCCGCGTGGCGCTGTGGAGATGCACGGCGTGCGTCTCCACAGCGCCCAAAGAACCTCATTCCTAACCTTATTTATCCAACAAAACAACCTCAGTAGCAATTAGTTAACTAATCGCCATCCAACCTCATTACCTTATTTTCCATTTGCTCGTCTCCAATTTTCATTAATAATGAGGTAGTTAGGTTATTGTTGGTTGTTATTCTCTCGGCTACTGAGGTTGTTTTGTTAGGAAAATTAGGTGGAAACCGAGCGTAGCGAACTCACGAACACCAAAAATAAGCACGAGTGAGTAAATGAGGTTTTTCGCCCACAAACATGCTATTGTGCTGATTTTTATCCATTTATGAATCGTATCAATCAAACATGGACACTACCAATTTATGACGCTCCCCCTTTTTTCATTTGCGCGCGCTTGGAAATCGCAAAAATTTACTGTACGTTTGTTCCGAAAATGCAAGGCGGAGTTTACCTGCCGCAGCATTCGGAGCAAGTATGTACCTTAGCGAGATAGAAGAACAATGAACGCACAGCAGCTTTACGAGCAGATTCGGCGCAAGAAATCTTTTCTATGCGTAGGCTTAGATTCGGATATAAACAAATTACCCGCTCACCTGCAGCGCTATCAGCATCCCCTGCTGGCGTTTAACAAGGCCATTGTAGACGCAACGGCGCCGTATTCGGTTGCCTGCAAGCCCAACCTGGCCTTTTACGAGGCGTGCGGAGCCCACGGCTGGGCGCAGCTGGAGGAAACCGTGCGCTACGTTCGCCGGCGCTACCCCGATATGCTCATCATTGCCGACGCCAAGCGCGGCGATATTGGCAACACCTCGCGCCTGTACGCCGAAGCGTTTTTCAAAACGATGGATGTGGACGCCGTTACCCTTTCGCCCTACATGGGGCGCGACACGGTGCAGCCCTTTTTGGAGTACCCCGGCAGGTGGGCGGTTTTGCTGGCGCTCACCTCCAACCCCTCGGCCTCCGATTTTGAGCTGACCGTTGGCGCAGACGGAAAAATGCTGTACGAGCGCGTGCTGGAAACCTCCATGCAGTGGGGCACCCCCAGCAACACCATGTACGTGGTGGGCGCAACCCAGGCCGATATGCTGGCGAATGTTCGCCGGATAGCGCCCAACCATTTTTTGCTGGTGCCGGGGGTAGGAGAGCAGGGGGGCAGCCTGCGCGAGGTGGCCAGGAGCGGCATGAACAGCCGCTGCGGGCTGCTGGTAAGCTCTTCGCGCGCGATTATCTTTGCCGATGGCGGCGAAAATTTTGCCGCCGCTGCGGGCAGCAAGGCCCGCGAAATGCAGGAGCAAATGGCCGCCTGCCTGCGCTGAAGCGCGACCGCGCGCCCCAGCGTTTTGCTCGGGCTGGTGCGCGCCGCCGGCTACGCAAACCTCAGCGTTTTGCTCGGGCTGATGCGCGCCGCCAGCATCGACGGGAGCACGAGCATGGCCGTGATGGCCGCCATAGCGCCCGCGTTGAGCGCCAGCACATGCCACAGCTCCAGCGCCACCGGCGCCTGCGAAAGGTAGTAGGTTTCGGGGTTGAGCGACACGATGCCGAAATGCTGCTGGAGCAGGCAAAGCCCGATGCCGATTACGTTCCCCCACAGCAGCCCCTTTCCGGCAATGAACCCCGACTGGTAGATGAATATTTTTTGCAGGCTTGCGTTTTGTATGCCCAGCGACTTGAGCAGCCCAATCATCTGCGACCGCTCGAGCAGCATGATGAGCAGCGTCGATACCATGTTGAATCCGGCCACCAGCAGCATAAGCGCCAGGATGATCCAGGCGTTGAGGTCTTGCAGCGCAAGCCAGTCGAATAGCTGCGCGTAGCGCTGCCGCACGTTTTCTACCAGCAGGCGCGTGCCGTCGGGGAGCAGCTTGTAGCCGGCAATATCCTCCACCTGAAGGTAGGTTGCGTCGAGCTTGTCGAAGTTTTTTACGTAGATTTCGAAGCCCGTAACCTGTCCGGCGCTCCACCCGTTGAGCCGCTGCACGTGCCTGAGGTCGCACAGCACGTAGAGCTTGTCAAATTCGCCGAACTTGGTGTCGTACACGGCCGCAACGGAGAAGCGGCGCACGCGGGGCGGGTCTTGCACAAAGAACATGTCGAAGCGGTCGCCCAGCTTGAGCCGCAGCAGCTTTGCCAGCGTTTGCGAAATGGCCACCTCGCTGCTTGCGGCGCTGTCGGCAAGGGCAAAGGGGCCGCCGCTCACCATGTTTGCGCTGAAAAAGCTCCAGTCAAAATCCTTGTCAACCCCCTTTAGCACCACGCCCTGCATGTTGTTGCCCGAGGTAATGATGCCGGGCTTAAGCGCAAAGGCTTGGACGTGCGCCACCTCGTTGAGCTGCGCCACCTGCGGCAAAAAATCCTGCCGCCGGCTAATGGGCGCAGCCTCGTAGGAGGTATTCCCGTCGAAGCTTACGATTTGCACGTGCGCCAAAAATCCGGTAACCTTCTGCGTAATCTGCTCCTTAAACCCGGTGAGCACCGCTACCGCAACGACCATCACGGCAAGGCTCAGCGCCACGCTCGCCACCGATATGCCGACAATGGGGCGGAGCATGCGCTGCTCCTCGTGCTTGCTGAAGGTTAGCCGTCGGGCTATAAAAAGTTCGATGTTCACGATAAAAATTTTTTTTTTGAGGACGTAAAGATAGGTGTTTCCGGGTCATGCAGCAAACCGCAGTACACGTTAACACTGTATAAGCCTATTTAAATCGCTACGGCCATGGCGCAGGGCAAAAAATTGCTACCTTTGCTCCCCCTAATTTGATAAGGCGAGGTACCATAGCTCAGCTGGTAGAGCAAAGGACTGAAAATCCTTGTGTCCCTGGTTCGATTCCGGGTGGTACCACCAATACATGCATAGCCAACCCGCCGCAGCCTCCGGTGTGGCGAAGCAGAGCTACCCCTCCCCCCATTTCCGGGCAATTTTTTCGCAGCACAAAAGTACGCTATTACGCTGAATTTACAAAAAGCGGCAAAACGGATGGCCGCCAGCGGGCTGATAGCAGCTCGTATGGAGGGGGTGATAGGATATGTAATACGCCTAATTGTACAATTTAGGTAGTGTCCATGATCTATTGATATGAACTTTAATTGGCAAATGATCAAACAGGTATCAATTTTACCAAAATATTGCAAATACTTGACAATCAACAAAATGTGTTTTTGTGTTAATAGAATAAGGGCATCATCCAAAAAAAGAATTAGCCAAATTTTCGCAGATTTTGCTTGCGCCCAAAAATATTTTATCGCACTGATTTTTACCCATTTATGAATTATATCAATCAAACATGGACACTACCCAAACTTTTCATAGCTCCTCAAAAAAAGAATTAGCCATTTTTTCACGATTCAAATGTGTTGACCATTAGATGTCAACATCGAAGTGTTAAAAGTGTTGATAGCGAGTGGTTTTTCATGATTTAAATGCGTTGGCCCTGGCATGTGTAGCGGCATTTTGGAAAAGCTGTTTTTTATTGCTACTTTTGTCGCGCTTGCATTCGTGGTAATTTTGTGGTAGCTTGGAGCATTTATTTATTTGGAAATCGCTCCAAATGTGTTGTGATTTGCTTGCTATTTTTCTTTGAAAAAAAAGAATTATAGACAAAGCGCACAAAATAGAGTACGTCGAGCAATGTGTATGGAAGCTACCCTGTTGTCCTGCTGCACAAAAAAAGTGCGTCAGCCTAATTTTCAACTTTCAATTTTCAACTAAAAAAAAGTGCGTCAGCCTAATTTTCAATTTTCAATTTTCAACTTTCAACTAAAAAAGTTTTTTTGGGGAATGAAAAAAGCTACCTTTCTGCTGCCCTTGCTGCTCTCTACCGGCGTTTGTGCGCAGATAGGAGCCGAGCGCCCCGACTTTGTCGATACCACGCGGTATTGGGCTCCTGTTGCGTCCGACACCTTTCACTTTGCGCCCCTTAGCCGGCAGCAGGATACCGTTTTTGTTTTTTTTAACCGGCACGGCGCGCTCACCGCCGCGCAGCCGCAGGGGAGGCCTGCGCGCTTTACGTGGCAAAAGCTGGATACGGCGTCGCTCACCTTCCAAACCGTTTGGGTAGACACGGTGGCGCCGGATACGGCGGCGGCGGATTTTTTCACCCAAACGGAGCGCGACAGCAGCAGGTGCGACAGCTTTCCCAGGCAAGCCACCTTCGCCAGCCGGCGCACCACCTCCCGGTTGCCCGACAGCGTTGGCTTTGGCTGCTACCGCGTTGTTACCGATACGCTGCAAACGCTGTACGACACGCTGCGCTGCGATTCCTTCTACACGGTTTACCCGGCAGCCGACGGCGCGGACAGCGCCGTGTACCGAAAGGGCAGCTTTTTAATCCCGAAAGATGTGCAGGCCGTTGCCGCCGATACCTTTATCGCGTGGGTTTTTATCGACACCTTTCGCATCGACAGCATTGTGTACGACGAAAAGGAGCACGACTGCAACGTGCTCAAGCTGCAATCCGTTTTTTACCCGGCCAGCGAAGGCTACTACCAGTACGCCTACCTCAACTTGTGGCGCGCGCCGCGCAGGGATGAGCTCAAGTATCCCGACTGCAACGACTGCTACATCAAGAAGGTAGCGTGGACAACCACCCCCGACGACATCCACAAGGGCGCCACCGTAGCCGCCGGCGACGAGTGGAAGAGTTCCTTCATTGCCTATGTTCCCACGCCGTTTCACGACGCCAAGTACAAAGTTGTGGTCGAAAACTACTTTGGCGCAGCGGATACGCTCGAAACGGACGTCATAAAGGCAAAATCGACCTTTGCGCAAATGAAGCTGTACGCAGAAAAGCCGAGCGATGGCGGCGTGAAGGAGTGGAAAGAAAAAACGAACATGGCGGAGCCGGAGATGTGGCCTATCAGCGTGTACCTTGCCAACACCTCGCTCAACGCAAGGGATAGCGCAACGTTTACGTGGGAATTTTTTGCCAACCTGTACGAGCAGGAGGACACTTCCGCTATTCCGCCGCGCACCTGGCAGGTCGTCACCCCCGATTCTGCCGAAACCGTATATCCGCCGGAGCCGTACAAGCCCGGGCGCTACCCCGTAACGCTGCTGGTGAGCAACCGGTACGGCTGCACCGACAGCGATACCGTTACGCTGGAGGTGGAAGAGTTTCTCATAGAGCCGGACGCCATCCCCCCCCTGTTCACGCCCAACGGCGACGGCAAAAACGACACGTACCAGCTCAAAGACCCCGACAGCAAGGCTCACTCGGTGGAGGCGCTGGAGGTAAGCATTTACAACCGCTACGGGCAGCTCGTGTTCCGCAGCCGCGACCTGCTCTTTGCCTGGGACGGCAAGCTGCGCGGCGCCAACAGCCTCGCCCCCGACGGCGTGTACTTCTACGTCATTAAGGCGCAGGGGTACAACAAGCAGCGGAAAAAAGTAAGGCAAACGCTCAAGGGGAGTATCCACCTGTTCAACGGGAGGTAGCCGCGCTACGCTTTGCGCGGCGTATTTTTGTGCGCTGCCCGCTGGGGGAAGCGTAGCCCGGCGCAGCCAATCTGCGCGATGTGCACGCGCATGGCATAGCGTAGCAACATTAAAATGAGCCGAATAGCGAAGCCGAAGCGAAGCCGACAACGTTTATTTGTGTTCGCTCGGCTGAAAAATATCCCAAAATCGATAAAATACCGTATGAACCCTGAAGCTCAAAACCAAAGATGGGGGCTTGCGTATGTGCGTAAATCCCCTTTGCCTCCTGATCAAACATGGACGGAAGTGCCGTTTTATACGTACCTTATAGGGGAAAACAAAGAAATATTTTACACGGCAATGCGAGAAGACAGGCCTGTGAGCCTTGAGGCAATAAAAAGTTTTCCGGTTGCTAATCTCATTAATTTTCCGGCAGGAGTAGTAGAAATTGAGCCGGACGAAGCTGTTTTTATCGATTGGGAAGGCAACTATTTTATCGGTAAAGAAAGCGACATTGAGCGACCTTTAGACAGAATCGTCATTTATTCAACTTTCGCAAGTTGCTCAACTTATTGAATGCGAACACTTTGCAATAAATTGGTTTTTGTAAAGCAGTAAAAACCAGCGTCTTTGTGTTATACTACTTTATTAAACCTCACCCCTGCCCCTCTCCAAAGGAGCTATACCCGCTTCTGCAAGTCCCGCAGAAACGGTGCACACAGCAATAGCTAAAGAAAATTTGTGCGACTTTTGAATAAAAATCCCTGATTTTTATTGATTTACAAAAACAAAATCATCGTAAAAATGTAATAATCAACAAGTTAAATAACTTGCGAAAGTTGAATAAAGCTATACTTCCTCTGTAAAAAAACTTGTAACTACTCAGGTAGCATATTTCATTGCAAATCACAAAAGTAATAAAAATTCTCCTTGTGAAAACCTTGTGTTCTTTGTGTCTTCGTGGTATTTTTCCAACCACAAAG
>JAIROF010000042.1 GCA_031257655.1 Prevotellaceae bacterium
GCTACGGCAATGGTGGTGCCGCCGCCCATGAACGGGTCGAGCACAAGGTCGCCCTCGTTGCTGGCCATTTTAATAATACGCTCAAGTAAGGCAAACGGTTTTTGGGTGGGATAGCCAATATTATTCGAACTACCTTTTGGAAAACGAGCAGCTATGGCAATGTCCGACCACCAGTCTTCAGGTACTTTTCCTTTTGTATAGTCGTCCGGCGACAAACGCGTTCCATCATTTTCAACAAATCCTCCGCTATGCGGTGAGCCTCCTTTGTATGCCATCAGTATCTGTTCCTTGTTAAACCGCCAATGCTTGTCACTTTTTGAATACCAGAAAATGATGTCGTGTTTCCGGTTGAGCTGCCTCATATAGGGAGACCCAGGCCCCGTGTAACACCATATAATTTCATTACGGAAATTATTTCGCCCAAAAATCTTATCCAAAATCTCCACCCTGATGTAGGCGTCGGCGTGCCAGTCGCAGTGCAAAAAGATGCTGCCGGTGGGCTTGAGCACGCGGTGCATTTCTACGACCCGCTCCTTGAGCCACGCAATGTAGTGGTCAATGCCGCCAGCCCAGCGGTCTTGAAACGAGCGCACCTCGCCCTCGTCGCCCCAAATGACTTCGTAGCTGCGGTTGCTGAAAAACGGCGGGTCGAGGTAGATTAAGTCCACCGCGTCGCTATCCATGCTTTTCAGCACTTCAAAGCTGTCGCCGAGTATGAGCCTGTTGATGCACATGGGTTATTTTTCCTTTTAAAAGTACTTTCCGAGCAGCTCTTGCAGGGGTGATTTCCGAAAAATGGAGGGTTGAGGCAGGCTGACGCCGCCTTACCCTCCACGTTTTTTTCAGCATTTCGAGATGGTAGCCGGCCAAGCGCTTGCCTATGGCTATTGCTCGTCCGGCTTTTCGCTAAGTAGCGGAAAATCTTGCAGGCAAAGGTCGCTATTTTTGCGCAAAAAAGCAAGCGCAGGGCAAAAACTATCGCCCTGTCCGGCTATCAAGATGCTCAATCCTCCGTGTGTATCGACTTCACGTTTTCCAGCCCCAGCTCTTTGGCTGCGATTTCGCGCATTTCCGCCTTGCGAATTTTTCCGGCGGCGGTCATGGGGAACTCCTCGACGAACTTCCAGTACTTGGGCGTTTTGAAGGTAGCGATGCGCCCCTTGCAGTAGCGCGCCAGCTCCTCTTCGCCGTAGTCGAAGCCGGGCTGCCGCTTTACCCACGCCATTACCTCTTCGCCGTACTTTTCGCTGGGCACGCCAATCACCTGCACATCCTGAATGCCCTCGTGCTTGATGAGGAAATCCTCAATCTCCTTGGGCGATATGTTTTCGCCGCCGCGAATGATGATGTCCTTCGTTCGCCCAACGATGGCCACGTAGCCTTCGTCGTCCATCACCGCCACGTCGCCGGAGTGCATCCAGCCGTTGCGGTCGATGACCTTTGCGGTGCCTTCGCTGTCGTTCCAGTAGCCCAGCATGACGGAGTATCCGCGCGTGCAGAGCTCGCCGCGCTCGCCGCGGGGCACGATTTTACCGGTTTTGGGGTCTATGATTTTGATTTCCACGTGGGGGTGCACCTTTCCTACGGTTGCGGTGCGCTTGTCCACGGGGTCGTTGTACATGCTCTGCGTAGAAACGGGCGATGTTTCGGTCATGCCGTAGCAGATGGTAACCTCTTTCATGTTCATCTTGGCAATCACCTGCTCCATGGAGTCCACCGGGCAGGGCGACCCCGCCATGATGCCGGTGCGCAGGGAGGAGAAATCGTAGCGGCTAAAGTTGGGGTGCGCCAGCTCGGCTATGAACATGGTTGGCACGCCGTAGAGCGCCGTGCACTTTTCCTCCTGCACCGTTTTCATCACCAGCTCCGGCTCAAAGACCTCTCCCGGGATAACCATGCAGGCGCCGTGGGTAATGCAGGCCAGGTTGGCCAGCACCATGCCGAAGCAGTGGTAAAACGGCACGGGGATGCACACGCGGTCTTGCTCGGAGAAGCGCTGCCCTTCGCCAATGAAGAACCCGTTGTTCACCACGTTGTGGTGGGTGAGCGTAGCGCCCTTTGGAAGCCCCGTGGTGCCGGAGGTGTACTGAATGTTGATGGGGTCGTCGAAGCTGAGCGACGCCTCGCGCTCCGCCAGCTCCGCGTCCGAAACGCTTTTGCCCAGCTCCAGAAACTTGCCCCAGCTGCGGTCGAGTATCACCGTGCGGTTGGAGGGGTAGGGGCAGTGGGGGCGGATGGTGTTCAGGATGTCAACGTAGTCGGTTGACCTGAACTTTTGCGCCGAAATGAGCAGGTTGACCTCCGACTGCTTGAGCACAAACTCTACGCCCTCGTTTTTGAAGCCCGGGTTGATGTTCACCATGATGGCGCCGATGCGCGGGGTGGCGAACTGCGTAATGATCCACTCGTAGCGGTTTGCCGCCCAGATGGCGACGCGGTCGCCCTTTTTTACGCCCGCCGCCATGAGCGCTTTGGCCAGCAGGGTAGTTTGCTCCCACAGCTCCCGGTAGGTAGCGCGGTAGCCTTGCTCCACTACCACGAGCGCCTCGCGGTCGCCGTGCTGCTCAACGGTGCGCAGCAGCGCCTCGCCAATGGTTTCGCCACGGAGCGCAATATTGCCCGTGCCGTTTGCATAAGATAGCTCTTTCATCTTTCAACAATTAATTTTAAAGGATTAAACAATTCATCAAACTCTGACAGGATTTACCCTGACATAATTTTATTCAACTTTTCCGTGGGGTTTTACTTCCACGCTATGGTATGTAACCGCCGTTGCAGGGGTTGTAAATATCTTGCGACAAATGTTTACGCCGCCGTGGGGTTTTCCCCACGCTAAGGTATCCAGTCGCCCTTTCAGGGCTTGTAAATGCTTTGCGCCAAGGTGCGATTTTCCGCGGGACGGTACGGATGTTTTCAAATTCTCAATTCAACCTTCGAAAGTTGTTTTTGCAAAGCAATAAAAATCAGCGCTTTTGTGTTATATCATTCTGTAAGACCTCACCCCCAGCCCCTCTCCAAAGGAGAGGGGTGGCTTGCGCCGAAGTTCGAGTCCCTGCTCCCCTCTCCTTTGTAGAGGGGCCGGGGGTGAGGTCTAATAGATGGCCTCCACACAAATAACGGTAGAACCATATCCACTGCGAAACATCAGTACCTAATAATTCGAAAACATAAAAACAAAGAAAATTCATTCACAAAACCGCTGATTTTTAGCGCTTTACAAAAAGCATATTTATTGCAAAATGCTTGTATCTAATGAATTAAATAGCTTGCGAAGGCTAAGCTTTTTATTCTGCGCTGTTGATATTAATGCCCCTTAACGGGCAATGCACAAAATATACTACGCGAGGCATGAAGTATATTTAGCTTTCGATATAATTTAGCTTTTTATATAATATATTTCAGGTGCGGCAAGCGTACATTTTTTTTTCGATACGCTTACACCCATCGCTGCTCACCCTACGCGCTATTTTACAATGCATTGCCCAATCGCACCCGGCAAGCTGTGCAGCGGTCAAAGTAGCCGCTGCATCTTCGTCAACGCCACTGCCAAAATTTTCTTTTCGATAAGCAGCGGCTTTTGCAGCTACGCTACCTTCTATTTCCGCTGCAAAAATAGCTGACTTATTGTCATACTCCAAACCAAATTGCCTATATGCAGATGATATTCAACGCATAAATTACAAAATAAAATTTTTATTACCAAATATTTACATGCGATTTACATGTTACGTCCAACAAAAATTTTACAAAAGCTGGGATTGTTGATAAAATATCGGCAAAACTATTGCAAGTCAACCTGTTTTGTGCTATTTTTGCGAAGTCAAAAGCGGAATGCTGCGACAAAAAAGTAAAGCTATTTATTCATTTTTATTTTAAAAAAAAATCATGAAAAGATTTATTCATTTCATCATCGCCGTACAAGTAATGTGCGCAGGATTTTTGAGCTGTAACCGCAACACCACCGCGCCGATTATCTCATTTGGCGAAAATAATATCACCGAAGATGCTGTTGAAGTTGGCGGCAGTAAGGATGTGCTGGTGGTCATCAAAGCGGCCGCTAAGCTCAAAGAGGTAAAGTACCTCAAGAAGCGGGTAAACGGCGAAGAAATTCCCAGCAAAAACATCACCAAGTTTAGCAACCCCAAAAAATTTGAAAGCACCATCACGCTGAGCGACATAACGTCGGACATCGTGCTTGTGGTGGAGGCAACCGACAAAAGAAACCGCACCACCACCGCCGAATTTCTGGTAAAAACCAACCGCCACCCGACGAGCCAAAGCAACCTTCTGCTGGGCTTTAACATGCTCAACTCGCTGGGCAGCTCCTACTCCGTAAAGCAGAGCAAGGTGCTGCTGCTCCCCGAAGCAAAGGAGGCTCAGCAGGACGTGGACTTTATGTTCTTCTACGGCAAAGAGAACGGCGTGACCGTTGCCGCCCCTGCCGACGAGGTGGCAACGCGCGTGTTCAACAACTCCAGCTACGGCGTGCAAACGTGGACCAACCGCAACACAACGCGCTTCGTAAAGGTCAACCTCGACTACGACACGGCCTCCGCCTCGGACATCACCAAGGCGCTGGAGGAAGCCGGCAGCAGCATGGTAAACCACCTGAGCAACAACGACGTGGTGGCCTTTCAAACCGCCTCGGGGCAAATCGGCCTCCTCAAAGCGTTCAACATAGGCCCCAACAGCGCCTCCACCCTCAACGTAAGCGTGCGCACCATTTGAGAGGGGGCACGTAAAGACGTAACCATATAAAGCTAAAAACGCCATGGGAACAGGTATCATGGGCGCCATCCCGATTTCGTTTTGCTTCCGCAGCAGCATTTGGGGGCGATACTCGGAAAAAGATTCGCAAAAAAGCAAAGCGGAGTTTGCCCAATACGCTCCGGCAGATTTTTTTGATTTTTACACCGAAAAATCTCATGAAGAGCTGTGGGATAATGAAGTAATAAAAGTGACGTCCTACGAAATAAAGCCGGAAGCTTTGCTGCCGAGCTTCAAAGATTTTTTCTTTGAGCTCCATAAGCTGATCGGCAATAGCTCAGCTGCGAGCTGCGACAAGTTTAACGACGAATACGACGCCATTGTGGCCTCCAGCGACTTAGACAAGTTCGTGAAATACTTTGACGACCACACAGGCGCGGCGCCCACCATTTTCCCCTACTTTGGCGCGGCGCATATTGCCGGCGGCAACAACCTGCTCGTTTACCAGGGGAGCTACAAGGCTATTCTGGAGGAAAATTCACTGCTGCTGCACATGGAGCGCTTGCTGTGGACGGCCATGAAACATCCGCTGGCAAAAGTAGTGAGAATCGGAATGTCGCTGTAGGGTTTTTGGTTTTGCCCACGAGTACGCGAATTTTCGATAGCGACATTACGCTGCTGGCATAAAAATATACTTTGTTGATTATTAGATATTTGCAGCTTATTGATTAAATTAGTACTTCTGCAATTATCGGCTAATTACACTTCATGACGATAGCGTATGGACGCTGCCGAACTTTCTTTATCGTTGAATTTTCGGTAGCCTCCTTACTCTGCGCGCATAAAACATATTTTATTGATTATAATATGTTTGCAAGGCGAGTAATTGCGTCCGCCAAAGCCATTTCGCTGCGCTTCTCCGTGAAGCCTCTGAGCTCCTCTGCGCAAATAATTTCACAGCGGTGCACGGAAGCTTCACAGAGGTGCACGGAGAGCTTACGCCAAAATTTGTTTGGCCGCATTGGCTCTACCGTTACTTGCGTGAAGGCCATCTAAATAATTAAATTACTGCACATTCTACAGTTAGACCTCACCCCCGGCCCCTCTCCAAAGGAGAGGGGAGCAGGGACTCGAAACAAATAACGGTAGAACCGAATTTATAGCAGCATAAAAAAGCACGCAAGTAAAGAGAATTAGCGTAATTTGAGAATAAGACGAAAATTAACAAGTTGATTAACCAATAAATAACGTAAAGGAGCTTGCCAACGAAAGCTCCACCATGCCTGCCATGCTGCTACTTTACCACGTAAATTTTAACATGTCGCACCCGTCGCCGCTGTCGGGGTGGAATATGCCGTATAAGCTGTGGCTATCGGAATTTATACAACCGGAAAGCCGGGCCGATTTTGCCTACGTCGCGTCGGCGTTTTTGCTGTGCCTGCTTGCGTCCATGCTGTGCTACAAGCTGGGCAAGTGGGCTATCTACAAGCTCGCCAGCCTGCTGATAAAAAAACAGAACAGCAAAGTGGTGGCCTCGCTCAAGTCAAAAAAGTTTTTTTCGTACCTGTGCTACTACTTTCCGCTGCTGGTGTTCAAGTATAACTTTAGCCTGATATTTACCTCCGAGCAGTCGGCCAAAGTAGCGGGCAGCATCTACCGGATTGCGGCGGTGCTGCTGCTGGCGCTGGTGGTCAACGCCATCCTCAACACGATTGTAGACCTTAACCGGCGCCAGGAGGCCCGGCGGTCGAAGCCTATCCGGGGGCTGGTGCAGTTTGCGCAAATCATCCTCTACTTTTTTTGCCTCATCTTTTGCATCGCCATTGCCATCGACAAGTCGCCCTTTGCGCTGCTTGCCGGGCTGGGGGCGGCGTCGGCGCTCATAATGCTCATCTTTAAGGACAGCATCACGGGGCTGGTGGCGGGCGCGCAGCTCTCCTTCAACCACATGCTGCAAATTGGCGACTGGATATCGCTGCCAAGCTACGACGTGGACGGCGAAATTGTGGACATCACGCTCACCTCGGTCAAGGTGTGCAACTGGGACAAGAGCGTCTCTACCGTGCCTACCTACAGCTTGGTGGTGAGCGATTCGGTGAAGAACTGGCGGTACATGAAGGAGGCCGGCATTCGCCGCATTTCGCGCGCCATCCTCATAGACGCGCGCACCGTCCGCTTCTGCACGCCCGAAATGCTGGCGCAATACCGCACCCTAAGCGGCGCCGACGAAGCGCCAAAGCCCGCCAAGCCCGGCAGCCACCTCCCGACAGAAGGCGCGGAAACGCCGAATTTTGCCGCCATTACCAACCTCGGCGCGTTCCGGGCGTACATTTACCGCTACCTGGAGCACAAAAGCGGCATACGGGCGGATTTGGACGTTGTTGTGAAGCAAAAAGAGATGTCGGCCAGCGGGCTCCCGCTCGAAATAACCTGCTTTGCCGGCGCTACCGATACCAAACCCTTTGAAACGATACAATCGGACGTCTTTGACCACCTCATCGCCATTGCACCCGCCTTTGACCTGAAGCTGTTCCAAATGGAAGGCAGAATGTAGAATGCAGAATGCAGAATGTAGAATGTAGAATGTAGAATGCAGAATGTAGAATGCAGAATGCAGGGGGCAGAATAAAGCGGTACCTTTGCAGCCGAGCTTTGGCATAAAAAAAGGTTTATTTTGTGCCAAAATATGAAGCTAAAATTGTATGCAATCTACTAATATACAAATAGTTGAGAAGATAAAAAAAAGCAAGCGCGGGAAAATATTTTTCCTGAAAGATTTTGCTTTTTTCGGGACGGGTAACGCAATCCGTCATTCGCTGTCGCGGCTGTGCTTAGAGGGTTAGCTCATTCGGCTGTCGGCAGGAGTTTACCTGTATCCGAAAATCAGCGAGCTGATTGGCGCAGCTTACCCTTCAACCGAAGAGATTGCCAAAGCAATTGCCAAAAGCGAAAAGGCGCGGCTCATTCCTACAGGCCTGTACGCCCTCAACAAATTGGGACTTTCTACGCAAGTACCAATGCGCGTGGTTTTTCTGACAGACGGAACACCGCGAAGCATTAAAATTGGCGGTAAAGCAAGCATTGTTTTCAAAAAAACCATTCCTAAATATTTGTCGCTGAAAGGGAAAATCACCACTTTGGCCATTTTTGCATTGAAAGAAATCGGTAAAAATCAGGCATCGCCCGCAGAATTGGCAAAAATCAAAGCCGTTTTGTCGCACGAAACCAAAGAAAATATACGCCACGATGCGGCAATCGCTCCCGAATGGATTGCCGAAATTATATTAAAACTTACTGAAAATGAATGATTTAATAAAATTATCGGGCAAAGACGGGATGGAAATTGTTGCCACAGCTTCCACGCTTAAAAACCTGCCGCCCGAAGCAATAGAAACCGGCGAAATCTTTTTTTGAGGCGCTACGAAAAAGCTTGTGCTGCTGTAGAAAAACAACGCTGCACGGGCGCAAATGCTCCATCAGAGCCGGACTTCGCAAAATTTGAAGAAAAACTATTTTTTCCTCTTTTGCCGCTTGCATTTTATTTTCTACTTGATTATAGGGTAATTGCATGATTTATTTTTTCTACTTTTGGCACAAAACAACTCTTTTTTTGTGCCATATTTAGCGCTGCAAAGGCGCTGCTTCTGCTGAGATTAGCGTTGTTGAGGTTCGCCTTGGGCTTTTCGATGCGCGGGGAAGAAAACAAAAAAACCGGATAATCTCATAACAAGATTACCCGGTTTTTCGTAGCTGCTGCTATTTTACAAATTCGATAAGGTGGGCCGAAACCGTTACCGTTTTTAGATTAACAAAGCCTAAATAGCTCTTGTTATTCATTTCTACTGCTTCATTGATCACAGCTTTGGAAGAGCCGACCAGACCTGCATTCTCGAGCATGTCGGCTCTTGCCCTTTCGATTAAAGGTTTAAAACCTCCACCTATGCCAAAAACAGACGTTGCGGTGGCAGTACCCTTTACTTTTGCGATAACTTTGTAGTTATTAGCAGCTAAAACAACTTGGGTTGTGTTCTGGTTTACGTTGGACGTTAACCCGCTATGAACAGCAGCACAACCCGAAAATCCCAAAAGTGAGGCAACAAAAATACCAAGTAGTATTAGCCTTTTCATTTTAAAATCCCTAATGAGTGTCGGGCGCAACCTTTATTTTTGATTTCTGCTCTAAATTGGCTGAGCAGATTTTGCCCGTTTTTTAGAAAGCTTCTGCTCTTTCCTGCA
>JAIROF010000176.1 GCA_031257655.1 Prevotellaceae bacterium
TTTTACGCATGAAGCGGAAAATAGCCGCCGCGCTTGAGGCGTGGAAGAGCAGCGGGCGCACAGCGAAAAAATCGGTTGGGGCAGCGTCATCTCCGGCAAAGCGGTTGTGAGGCTCAATAAGCAGGAGCTGCATGGTTATCCCAACAAAAAAACCTACATTTGCACAATTACTACTGCTAAAATGAAGGATATGGATATGAATACGGCTACGCTGGATAAGCAAACGAGCGATAAAGTGAGCTTTATCAGCTTCATTATACCTGAATTTGCGCTGACCTATAAAATGGACGTGCAGGAGGCTTACCTGTATTTGAAGCGATACGGCGGAATAGCTTACCTCAACCGGCACTGGTGGGCCTTGCATACCGACGCCCCCTACTGGGCTGTGCGCTCAATGTTCAACATCTGCCGCAGCAACGGAGGAGGCCGGTGATGAAGGTTTACCATGGCAGCTACGTAGAGGTAAGAGCGATAAATTTGTCGTTGGGGCAGCCAGGCAGAGACTTTGGGCATGGCTTCTACGTTACAAAATTTCGGGAGCAGGCTCAGGTGTGGGCTGACCGCAAGGGCGAAGACAACCACACAAAGGGCGTTGTTTCCGAATTTATTTTTGACGAATACATTTGGGAAGATAGCGAATTGAAGCTGATCCGCTTTGAAACCTACTCGGAAAGCTGGCTTGATTTTGTTGTCCAAAACCGGGCTAACCGCTCGCGGAAGCAGGCGCACGATTTTGACATTGTGGAAGGCCCCATTGCCGACGACGCCGTTACCGTGCGCGTCAATGAGTACATTCGAGGCGATATTTCCAAGCAGGGCTTTTTGGAGGAGCTGAAATTCCGCAGGCCAACGCATCAAATTTGTTTTTGTACCACCGCATCCTTGCAGGCGCTCGAATACGTTGACTGCCGCGCGGAGTGGAGTATTGAGCGAGTAGGCAATGAGGTCATCAGGCAAATTATGGCGGCTAAAAAGGTGGACGAAATTGAGGCCGCCGACATTTTCTACACCTCCCAAACCTTTGCCGCCCTTTCCAGCAGAGCCACCGGTCTCTACCTCAAGCCTTGGCAGGAAATCTACGAAATGCTAAAAAAGGAGTTGCAGGCAACCGGATTTTAAGGGGGGTAAAATGGGCGCTGAAAATACATTGTCAAGCCCAAACAAGGATACCGCTGCTGCTGCTGCTGCCGAAATCCCCCGCTCGGCGTAGCGTCCATGCCATCCATGCCACGCCGAGCGGAGAATGGAGAATTAGGAGCTCATGTTACGCAGAAAGAGCGTCTCAACGACGACCGGGCGGCGAAATGGCGCTGTAGAGACGCACGGCGTGCGCCTCACGACGAAAAGGCGCTGAGGCGCGATGCGCAGCGCGACGCACGGCGTGCGCCTCTACAGCGCTATTCGCTTTTGCTGCGTAATAATGAGAACTTAATTTTCATAGCACCTCAAAAAAAAAATTAGCCATCAATTCCTAATTCCTTTCATATAGCTAAAATACACTTTGCTCATTTTTAGCTATTTGCCATTTTGCATTTAGCTTTGCTTAATGGGGGGCTAATTCCTAATTCCTAATTCTTAATTCCTAATTAAAACAATAATTGCTACCTTTACCGCTCACAAATAAAATCGTGGTCATATTTTCGCTATGAGCTACCTTAAAAAAATAACAGCCATTTTCTTTGCCGCCGCGCTTTTGGGCGCCTGCACGCGGCATTCGGCAAGGATAGAAGGGCATATTGCCGGCGGCAAAGGCGCGCAGGTGCTGCTGAAAAAGACGCGGGCGGGAAAGCCTGTCGTGGTCGATTCCGCGCGCTTGGGCGCGTCGGAAAAGTTTGCTTTTAGAACCGGCAAGCTCGATCCGGCCAGCTTCTACCAGCTCACCGTCGATACGCTGGGAAGCCTCACGCTGCTGGTGCATCCGGGCGACCGCATTGCGCTGCGGGCGCAGGCGCCCAACGTGGTGGCGTCGTGCCGCGCGAGCGGGTCGGAGGACATGGCGCTGATGCTACAGCTCCAGCAAAGCCTCGCGCAGAGCAACGCCGCGCTCGATTCGCTGCTGCGCGCGGCAGCCGGCAGCTCCCCGCAGCAGATGGCAGCGGTGCGCAGGGAGGCGGCGCAGATTTTCCTGCGGCAAAAGCGGCGCAACACCACCTTCATCGTAACCCACCCCGCCTCTCCGGCGAGCATCACCGCCTTTTACCAGAAGCTGGGGCAGGAGCTGCCGCTGTTTGGCGCCCCAGACGACCGCTTTCTGCTCCGCATGTTGACCGATTCCCTCCGCCTGCGCTACCCCAAGTCGAGCTACGTGAACGCGCTGCTCATCACGCTCGACGAGCTGGAGGCCGCCGCGCGCCAAAACGCCCTGCAGGAGCTCATGGCGCAGGCCACCGAGGTAGACAAGCCGGAGGTAAGCCTGCCCGACGCGCAGGGAAAAACCCACCTCCTCTCGGCGCTCAAGGGGAAGGTGGTGCTGCTGGACTTCTGGATTTCCTCCAACCCCCTTTGCCTGATGGACAACCGCGAGCTGCTCCCCCTCTACAGGGAGTACCGCAAAAAAGGCTTTGAGGTGTTTCAGGTGTCGCTGGACGACGACCTGGCGCAGTGGAAAAGCGCCGTGCAGGAGCACGCGCTGCCCTGGATAAGCGTGAGCTGCCCCGCCGCACAGGGATGCCCCGCCGCGAGAGACTACCGCGTAGAAAACATCCCGGCCAACTTCCTCATCGACCGGCAGGGAAAAATCGCAGGCCGGGACTTGTTTGGCGATGAGCTGGCAAAGAAGGTAAAGGAGCTGACGGGACGCTGAGCATTGCTGCCTTGATAGATTACACACTTTTGATAGATACACACTGCCATATTTTTGACAAGGCGTTCGACGCCGACCGCAGCGACGCCGTAGCGCGGGCGCAGGCTGCGGGCGTTACCATGATGCTCATGCCCAACGTTGATAGCGGCACGTACAACGACATGATGCGCGCGGCGAGCGCCTTTCCGCAGCTGTGCCTGCCGATGGCGGGCGTGCACCCCACCTCTATAACGCCCGAAAACATGGAGCGCGAGCTGAGCTTCGTGCGCAGCGCGCTGGAGAACACCCCCCCCAAAACCTTTGTCGCCGTTGGCGAAATAGGCGTGGACTGCTACTGGAGCAGGGGTTGCGTGAGGCAGCAGCAGCATGCCTTTGAGCGGCAGCTGCGCATGGCCGAGCAGCACGGGCTTCCGGTGGTAATTCACGCCCGCGATTCGTTTAACGAAATTCTGGAGGTGCTGCGCAGCGCCAAGCCCAACGTAAAGGGCGTATTCCACGCCTTCTCCGGCGACGCGGAGCGCTACCGCGACGTAAAAAAGTTGGGCGACTACAAGCTGGGCGTTGGGGGCATGGTAACGTTCAAAAACGCCGCGCTGCCCGACGTCGTACGCCAGGCCCCGCTGAGCGACCTGCTGCTCGAAACCGACGCGCCCTACCTCACCCCGGCGCCATTTCGCGGAAAGCGCAACGAAAGTGCCCACCTCGCGCTGATTGCGCAGAAAATTGCCGACATAAAGGGGCTGACCCTAAAAGAAGTCGCCGACGCCACCACCGCCAACGCAATCCAGCTGTTCGGCGTAAGCCCTCCGTGCTCCGCTGTGAAGCCTCCGCGCACCTCTGTGCAATGCTAGCGCAGAGAGAAATGCAGCGGCTTCGCAGGTATGATTTGCGCAGATTTTTGCCCTTTCTTCATCTGCGCGCTATTTTTACGCAAGCTATGCCGAGCGCAGTATAATGTACGGTAGACAATTCTGCTTTGGAGAAGGGCTGAGTGCGCGCTTCGCGCCATTTTGCGTTCTGCATTTTGCGTTCTGCATTTTGTATTCTGCGTTCTGCATTGATATTTTTTGTACTTTTGGGCGTTTTGGCGCAAAAGCCCAAAAAGCAAATTCCGTGCGGCCAACAACATCCGTACCGTATTTAACCGGCTTCCCCGCTCCTTTGGCGCGTGGAGAAGCGCATAATCCTAACAAATGAAAGTAGATGTCATCATCGGCCTGCAGTGGGGCGACGAGGGGAAGGGGAAAATCGTAGATGTGCTCACGCCGAAGTACAAGGTGGTAGCCCGTTTTCAGGGCGGCCCCAACGCCGGCCATACGCTGGAGTTCGACGGGAAAAAATTTGTGCTCCACACCGTTCCCTCCGGCATTTTTCGCGAAAATTCGGTCAACATCATCGGCAACGGCGTGGTGGTAGACCCCGTTATCCTGATGGATGAAATCCGGAAGATCAACGCTGCGGGCGTGCCCACCGGAGGAAAAATTCTGCTCTCCAAAAAGGCACACCTCATCCTCCCCACCCACCGCCTGCTCGACGCGGCGCAGGAAGCCGCCAAGGGCGGCGCAAAAATCGGCTCCACGCTCAAGGGAATAGGCCCTGCGTACACCGACAAGGTGAGCCGCAGCGGGCTGCGCGCAGGCGACGTGCTGCACCCCGACTTTGGCAAAAAGTACGCCGCGCTCAAGCAAAAGCACCTGGCCCTCCTCGCGCAGCTCGGCTACCCGTGCAGCGGCGTGGACGAGCAGGAAAAAGAGTGGCTCCGGAGCGTTGAGCACCTGCGCACCGAATTTGCCATCATCGACAGCGAATACGAGGTAAACGAGCTCCTCAAGCAGGGCGACATTCTCGCCGAAGGCGCGCAGGGCTCCATGCTCGACGTTGACTTTGGCTCGTACCCCTTTGTAACCTCCTCCAGCACCGTGTGCGCCGGCGCCTGCACCGGCCTTGGCGTTGCGCCGGGCAAAATCGGCGAGGTGATAGGCATTTTTAAGGCCTACTGCACGCGCGTTGGCAGCGGACCCTTCCCCACAGAGCTCCACGACGATGTGGGCGAGCAAATGCGCCGGCAGGGCAGCGAATTTGGCGCCACCACCGGGCGCGCGCGCCGCTGCGGCTGGCTCGACCTCGTGGCGCTCAGGTACTCCATAATGGTCAGCGGAGCCACACAGCTCTTCATGATGAAAGCGGACGTAATGGACAACTTCGATACCGTAAAGGTAGCCGTGGCCTACTCCCTCAACGGCGGCGTCACCGACCGCTACCCCTACGAAGTAGACGCCCCGGTGGAGCCGATATACAGGGAATTTCGGGGGTGGAAAAAGCCCATATCGAGCTGCCGAACCCAGCAAGACCTCCCGCAGGAGCTCCTCGACTACGTAACCTTCATTGAGCAGCAGACCGGCGTGCCCGTGAAGTTCATTTCCGTAGGCCCCGACCGGAGCGAAACCGTGCTGCGATAAGCAACCCGAAAATAAGCAACCCGAAAATGCGCAAGCTGAAAAATTCAAAAATAGCAACCCCTAAAAAATTTACCAACAATGACAACAAAGTATGAAATCCGTCATGCGGCTCATCCCGCCGATGCCAAACGCTACGACACGCAGCGCCTGCGCGAAGAATTTCTGATAGAAAAGCTCATGGAAGACGACGCGGTGCACATGGTTTACACCATGTTCGACCGCCTGATTGTTGGGGGAGCCGTTCCCCGCACCCAGCCGCTGGAGCTCGAAGCCATCGACCCGCTCAAGGCGCCCTTTTTCCTGCACCGGCGGGAGCTGGGCGTCATCAACGTAGGCGGCGCGGGCACGGTGAGCGTGGACGGAACGGTGTTCACCCTACAGTACAAGGAGGCGCTCTACCTGGGCAGCGGCAACCGCAAGGTGCTGTTTGGGAGCCTAAGCCCCGACAAGCCGGCGCACTTCTACTTCAACTCTGCGCCGGCCCACAAAACTTGCCCCGACCGGCACATCACCCTGGCCGACGCGGTGGCGGTCGATGCCGGATCGCTCGAAACCTGCAACGCCAGACGCATCAACAAGCTAATCGTAAACCAGGTGCTCGAAACATGCCAGCTGCAAATGGGCATGACCGAGCTCAAGGTCGGCAGCGTATGGAACACCATGCCGCCGCATACCCACTCGCGCCGCATGGAGGCCTACTTTTACTTTGAAGTGCCGCAGGGGCAAGCCGTGTGCCACTTCATGGGCGAGCCAACCGAAACGCGACACCTCTGGATGCTCAACGAGCAGGCGGTGATTTCGCCGGCCTGGTCTATCCACTCGGCAGCAGCCACCGCCAATTACATCTTCATCTGGGGAATGGCAGGCGAAAACCTCGACTACGGCGATCAGGACTTTACTACGCCGGATGCGCTGAGGTAAATTAGGAATTAGGCTACCCCGCTCGGAGTAGCCAATCTCCCACCATACCACTGCCGCTATACGGGAAAAGTGGCAGGAGATTGGCTATACAAACTTTTCAGAGCACCTCAAAAAAAAGAATTAGCAGCAGCAATAAAGCATTTGCCAATTCACTTAAAATGCTTACTTTTGCGCCGGTAAGTAAAGTTTATTTTCACCATATCTCCAGCTCAATTTTTTTTTGCAAGCTATTTTAACCTTTTGCTCAAGTGCGAATTTATGCAGCAATCCAAGATTAACCTCTACAACTCCTTCTCCGACAAGGATAAAATCGTGCTGAAGATAGCGGCGCTCAGGGCGTTCGACTTTTCGGCTTTCGAGGTTTTTAACCTCTCCACCGCTTCAAAGCCTCATACGCAAAAGCAGGTAAAATCAATTTTGGATACAGCCGTCGAGTGCGGCTTTTTTGATAGCGTAAAGCTTTGGGATACAAAATATTCTATATCGATTGACTTTATGCTGTACATCTACCCCGAGCTGACCAATTTCGGGGCGTACTGGAATACCATACAAAGTAACAGCAATTTAAGCAACTTTAGCTCCATTTACAGCAGCGAATCGTCGGACATGCGGCGGCTCCGGAACTGCCTTTACGCGCTTCTATTCCTGGGCGATGAGTACAAAAAGTATGAGGAAACATGCATGATTGTCCCGACCCCAAAGAAAATAAGCTTCTACACCAGCTTGATTCGGGACGAAACGTATAACCCGTACTTGCACCGCATTGGCGAGCGCGTGCTGCAGCTGGTGCTCGGCAGCATCTCAAACGAGGCCATGTACATGCTGGAATCGCTCCCCGAAATCCTCCGCCTGTTTGAGCGGGTGGTGCGCTTTTCAAGGTACGATAGCCTCCTTACCTTTTCCTACCTTCGCGAAACGATTGGCTTCTTTTCCGGACGCCTTAAGGAGCTGAGCGTGGACGACTCAACCGACGTGGGGCTGTTTATCAAAGCCTCGTCGGAAATTATGGAAGGAAATACGGGCGAAGCGTTTGTGCTTTTTGAAAAAGGGCTGAAAGTACAGCGGAAACATTTAAAGGGCGTCCCGCTTCCGGTAGCGCCCCAATTCGTGTTCTACCACTTAGCCACGCTGCTGAACATGGATACCGACGGAACGCCCATGCTGCAAAAAATAGGACAGTGGATAGAAAAAAGAACCGACCTCCAGACGTCGCAGCACTGCTACTTTGAAACGGTGGTAGACCATGCGCTGAACAGGAAAAAAGAGGTCGACATGCGCATACCCAAGCTGTTGCAGTGCCTCAAGGTTAGGGAGGAGAGCATAGCGATGCCGTCGGTGCTGAGCATTCTGGTGCTCTACATTGTGGGCGCAAAGCCCGACCGCGACAGCGCGGACAAGGTTTTTGCGACGGTACAAAAAGCCGCCCGCTCCGGCTACCTCATTCTGGCGCACGAAATCGCCTACATTGCCCACGAGTGGTACAAGGATGAAAAATTCAAAGCGCTGTACCGGAAAATCGCTGCCGAGCTGCCGCACCGCCCGGTGGTTGCGCAAATATCGCGCCAGGAGGAGTGGGAAAAATCGCTCAACCTGCTCTTAGGCTTAAAATCTTCGGCATCGCAACCCACCCCGAGCGGCGAAAGCAAAACGCGCATAGTGTACTACTTCAACCCCAGCAATACCACCCTTCAGCCGGTGCTGCAAACCCGGCAGGCAAAAGGCTGGTCGAACGGCAGAAACATTGCGCTGAAAAACTTCCTTGCGGGCAAACCGCAGGGAATGACCCCTCAA
>JAIROF010000216.1 GCA_031257655.1 Prevotellaceae bacterium
GCCGGTGGAGCGTAGCGCAGCGCTTTGGGTTTCTATAGGTTCCCACCAACAATAAAAAAAGCCCCGCATGGCTGCGGGGCTTGCTGTGGCTTGGATTTCTGAGGGTTGACCTAACAGGATTCGAACCTATACAAACAGATCCAGAGACTGTTGTGCTACCATTACACCATAGGTCAATGCGGGAATACAAGGGCACAAAAGTACAAAAAATGTTCGTTATTCCACAAAAAAAATCAACATTTTTGTATTTCGCTGGCGCCCAGGCGCTACGAGATGGAAAAGTTGATGTGATTTTCGGTAAAAAAGCGCTCCAGCTCTTTGCAGAAGGTAAGCGAATATTTTCGCGAAAAGAGCTCCATCTTAACGCCATGCTCTGCATCGAATACGTTGAGGTAAAAGCGCGCCCCGCCTTTGGGGGTCGCCGCAAGGCTGTCCACCAGCTCGTCAATAAATAGCCCGTTTATGTCGCTGACGTCAACGGTAGCCGCAATTTTTTTAATGCCCTTCTCCATGATTTCGCTGAGCAGCTCCATTTGGGTGATTTTCACTTCGAGCTCCCGCTGCGTGCTTTCGTAGCTCTGCTGCTGCGCGCTCCCGAATTTTTTTCTTTCCTGCACCGCGCCATGAATAAGCAGCGCATAGCCCTCCGCAAAGTACTTTTTGAAGGCCATGTAGTCACTCCCGAACAGTGCAAATTCGTGGCTTCCGGAGAAGTCCTCTATGGTCAGCCGTCCGTAGGGGTTGTTGCCTTTTGTCATGAACTCTGCCGCCCGGGTTACCAGGCCGGCAAACTTCACGCTTTTACCGTACAGCGCGTCGAGGTTGGCAAAGGCAGAAACGTTGCAGGTGGTCATCTGCTGCATTACTGTTTTAAATTCGTCGAGGGGGTGCGACGAGAGGTATATGCCCACGAGGTCGCGCTCCCGGTTGAGCATGGCCAGCTTGTTCATGTCGCTGGGGACGGCCGGAGGCCTTGGCTTTTGCACCACGTCGATGTTGGCGCTCCCGCCAAAGAGCGACTGCTGCTGCGAGTTTTTGCTCTGCTGCTGCAGGATGCCAAAGCGGATGAGGACGTCAACAAACGTTGCGCCGTCGCCGGCTACGGGCAGGAGGTAGGCTTGCCGGTCTATGCCGAGGCTGTCCAGCGCGCCCGATCCGGCGAGCGATTCGAGCGTTCGCTTGTTGCACGATTGCAGGTTGACGCGCTCCACGAAGTCGTGAATGCTCTTGAATGGCCCGCGCGCCGCGCGCTCTTCGATGATGTTGAGGGCGGCATTTTCGCCCACGCCTTTTATGGCGCCCAGCCCGAAGCGAATGTTGCCGTCCTTGTTGGCGGTAAAGGTGAGCAAGCTTTCGTTCACGTCGGGGCTGAGCACGGCGATGTTCATGCTCCGGCATTCGTCCATAAACTTCGACACCTCGTCGATGTTGTTAAGGTTGCGGCTCAGCAGCGCCGCCATGTACTCCGAGGGGTAGTTGGCCTTTAGGTAGGCGGTTTGGTAGGCTACCCACGAGTAGCAGGTGGCGTGCGATTTGTTGAACGCGTATTCGGCAAACGACGTCCAGTCGTTCCAGATTTTGTTGACCACGCTTTCGCCGTGCCCCTTCGCCTTGCACCCCTCAAAGAACTTGGGCTTTAGCGCGTCCAGCTTTTCCCTGATTTTTTTCCCCATAGCCTTTCGCAGCTCGTCGCTCTCCCCGCGCGTGAAGCCCGCCAGCTTGCGCGACAGGAGCATCACCTGCTCCTGGTACACGGTGATGCCGTAGGTTTCGCTCAGGTACTCCTCCATGTCGGGGATGTCGTAGGCTATCTTTTTTCGCCCCTGCTTGCGGTCGATAAAGTCGGGGATGTAGCCCATAGGCCCCGGGCGGTAGAGGGCGTTCATGGCGATGAGGTCTTCGAACTTTGTTGGCTGCAAGCTTCTCAGGTGCTTGCGCATGCCGTCGCTTTCAAACTGGAACGTGCCAATGGTGTCGCCGCGGCTGTAGAGCGCGTAGGTGGCCTTGTCGTCTATCGGGATGGCGTCAATGTTCAGGTCAACGCTGCGGCTTTGCTTGATGTTGGCCACGGCCTCCTTGAGGATAGAGAGGGTTTTTAGCCCCAGGAAGTCCATTTTGATCAGCCCTACGTCCTCCACCTTGGTGCCCTCGTACTGCGTTACGGCGATTCTTTTTTTCTCCCTGCTGCTGCTGTCCTTGTCTTCTGTGGTGCTGATGGGCACAAAGCTGGTGAGGTCGTCTGCGCCGATGATGACGCCGCATGCGTGCACGCCAACGTTGCGCACCGTTCCCTCGAGTATTTGCGCAAACTTGATGGTGTCGCTCATCAGGGGGTCTTTCGATGCGGCGGCAGCCCTCATCTCCGGGATGCTCTCCACCGCGTTCTTGACGGAGACGGCGTTGCGCGGCAGCTGGTCGATGAGGGCCGAGAGGCGGTTGCTCTCCTGCAGCGGCAGCTTCTGCACGCGCGCCACGTCCTTAATGGCGGACTTGGCGGCCATCGTGCCAAACGTTACAATCTGCGCCACCTTTTCCTTGCCGTACTTGTTGGTAACGTACTGCAGCACCTTATCGCGCCCGCTATCGTCGAAGTCGATGTCGATGTCGGGCATGGAGATTCGGTCGGGGTTGAGGAAGCGCTCAAACAGCAGGTCGTACTTGAGGGGGTCGATGTCGGTAATGCGGAGGCAGTAGGCCACCACCGAACCGGCCGCCGATCCTCGCCCGGGGCCAACCCACACGCCCATTTCGCGGGCGGCGGCAATGAAATCCTGCACGATGAGAAAGTAGCCCGGAAAGCCCATGTTGATCATCGTATCCAGCTCAAAGTCTATGCGGTCTTTCACCTCCTGCGCCATTTCGGGGTAGCGCCGCCGGGCGCCCGGCACGTCGCCTTTTTCCGCGCCGTTGTAGGTGATGTGGCGGAGGTAGGCGCCGTCGTCGTCAAACCCCTCGGGCAGGGGGAACTTGGGCATGATGGCCTTGCTGTTGATGTTGTAAAACTCCACCTTGTCCGCTACCTCGAGCGTGGTGGCGAGCGCCTCGGGGACGTCGGCGAAGAGCGCCTGCATTTCGGCGGTGCTTTTGAACCACTCCTGGCGCGTGTAGCGCATGCGCGCGGGGTCGTTCACGTCGGCGGCGGTGCTGATGCAGAGCAGGCGGTCGTGCGCCTGCGCCTCATCCTCGTTTACGAAGTGGACGTCGTTGGTGGCAATGCACTTCACGCCCAGCTTTTGCCCCAGCGCCAGCAGCTGCGCGTTGACCAGCTGCTGGCGCGGGTAGGTTTGCTGCTCGGCGGTGGGGTCGGTAGCCCGGTGCCGCTGAAGCTCCAGGTAGTAGTCGTCGCCAAACAGCGATTTGAACCACAGGATGCTCTTTTCGGCGCTTGCCAAATCGTTTTTCAGGATGTGCTGCGGAATTTCTCCGCCCAGGCAGGCCGACGAAACGATGAGGCCCTCGCGGTACTGCGCCAGAATTTCCTTGTCGATGCGCGGCTTGCCGTAGAATCCCTCCAGAAAGCCCAGCGACACGAGCTTCATCAGGTTGTGGTACCCGGTTTTGTTTTTGGCCAGCAGAATGAGGTGGTCGCCGCTGAGGTCGTCCTTTCCCTTCCGGTCGAACCGGCTCTCTGCGGCCACGTACACCTCGCAGCCAATGATGGGCTTAAAGCGCTTTGCCTTTGCCTCGTGCAGCTCCAGCTTGAGCGCCGCAACGCCCTCGCCGGCTGCCTCCGCCGCCTGTATTCGCCGGCCGATATCCTCAATGGAGCGGCTGAGGGCGGAGTTCTTTTTGGCGATGTAGTCAAAAAATTCCTTCGCGCCGTACATGTTGCCGTGGTCGGTTATGGCAACGGCCTTCATGCCGTCGGCTATGGCCTTGTCAACTAAGCTGGAGATTTTTGATGCGCCGTCGAGTATGGAGTACTCGGTGTGGACGTGGAGGTGAACAAACATGGTCTGCGGGATTTTTGTGGTGAAAGAATTTTGGGCAAAAGTACAAAATTCTTGCCTGCCCCAAAAATAAAAGGAGAAAAATGCGTACTTTTGCGGCATGGTACTTCGCCCAACACATACACGCCTGCTGCTATGCCTCGCTGCGCTCACGGCGGCCTGCACCAAAGAGTACGATTGCCCCGTACCCGGCGTTGCGCACTTTGAGTTCAGCGTGCACATGGTCGCCCACGAAATAATGACCGCCAAGGTAACCCCCGGCTTTGGGTACAAGGGGCACGGCGTGATCGTATTCCGCTACCACAACGCCGCCAACGAGGTGTTTGCCTTCGACGCCACCTGCCCCAACAGCGAGGAGTGCCTCGCCTCGGGCGTGGTGGAGCACATCGCGTCGGACGTTCACGCGGAGTGCAAAAAGTGCAAGTCGCGCTACAGCCTGATAGACGGCAAGCACACCGAAAAAAGAATCAAGCTGCGCGCCTGCTTTGTGCAGCCCATGCCCAACGCTACGGACTGGTACTACGTGTCCAACTAAAGGGAACCTCTAAAAAAGACGGCTTGCGAAGGCGGCATGCACGAGCGGTTGCCGCCATAAAAAAAAGCATTCCATCCTCTGAAATGCTTTACAGCGCGCGGCATGGCGCACCTTTTTTACGTGAGCGGGAAACGAGGCTCGAACTCGCGACCCTCAGCTTGGGAAGCTGATGCTCTACCAACTGAGCTATTCCCGCAGCGCATGCTTACGCGCCACAAAGGTAGAAAAAAATCAATGCCAACCGCTTTTGATTAGTTTATTTTAGCTGCTCGCGGTGGGAATGCCCCTACAGCGGCAGGAGCGATGGCCTTATCGCTGTAGCGAAAAAGGTTTTTCGGGAGCTGATGGCTGCGAGCTTGTAAAATAAAAAACATTATCGTATCTTTGCCCCCGCAAATTTGATTTTGCCGCATTGACCTATGGTGTAATGGCAGCACAACAGATTTTGGTTCTGTTTGTATAGGTTCGAATCCTGTTAGGTCAACCACGCAAGTCCAACATTTTCA
>JAIROF010000122.1 GCA_031257655.1 Prevotellaceae bacterium
GTTCCACACCAGAATATCCGAAATTATTCGAATCTACATTGAGGACAGGTACAGCATTCAGGCTATGGAGGAAACCTCGGAGGAGATTTTGAGAGACTTGGAGCAGAACAACCTCTGCCTCAAAGAGCAGCTGGACGCCCTCCGCGATGTGTTTTTTACCTCCGACCTGGTAAAGTTCGCAAAGTTCGTGCCGCCACCCGACGAAAATGAAAGCTGCTTCCACCTTACGCAGCAGTTTGTTGAAAAAACAAAGCGGGAGCTGCCGGTAGAGCCGCCAAAAGCTGAGTAGTGAGTAGTGAGTAGTGAGTAGTGAGTAGTGAGTAGTGAGTAGTGAGTAGTAAGTAGTGAGTAGTGTCATAAAACGGCTTATATACTATGCTCGGCTATAAATTGCGCTATCGTAGGGTTGAAAATTCAATGCTATACTGTACGCAGATAGCTGTTGTAGATTGGCTGCGATTGGCTACGCCGAACTCCGCTTCGCTCCGGTTCCCCGTAGGGGAACAATATCAATAGAAAAAGGGCATCCCTTTTTCCCTATTCCCCGTAGGGGAACAATATCAATAGAAAAAGGGCATCCCTTTTTCCCTATTCCCCGTAGGGGAACAATACCAATAGAAAAAGGGCATCCCTTTTTCCCTATTCCCCGTAGGGGATTAATATCAACCGAGCGTGTGAATTCACGAATGCTTTATATTATTAATCCCCTACGGGAAACCGGAGCGAAACGGAGTTCGGCGTAGCCAATGCACAAAATATACCCGCGTACAGTATAATCAGCATAATACTTGCCATACCATGCAATTTATGGCATCACCCTATAGTGCAGCAGCAAATGACGCTATCATGAAGCACTGGCTGCTCACTTTCCGGAAAAACGGCAATTTGGCTGCTAAATATTGAAAATCAATAATTTGTATAACAATAAAAAAAACAATCACAATGAAAAAAGTTTTACTATCATTCGCTTGCGTATTTTTTTTATGCACCATGGGCTGCGTGGCAGAAACCGTGCTGGTAAAGGAAAAAAGAGAGGTAGGCGCATTCCAAAAAGTCGCCTTATCGGGGGGGGCTAATGTTTACTTTACGCAAAGCGACACGTTTAGCGTTGTGGTAGAGGCGCCGGAAAGCCACCTCAAGGATATTGCGACCGAAGTGGAGAGCGGCGATCTGCTCATCAGGTGGAAGAACAATTTCAAGTTTTGGAAATTTTGGGGGCGTCGACCGGTGAAGGTGCATATTTCCGCACCGGCGCTTGAGCAGGTACGGGCTTCCGGAGGCGCCAGCTTTTACGCAGCGCAGCTGAAATCGGATGGCTCGTTTAGCCTGCACCTCTCCGGCGGAGCCGACGCAGACATAGCCGCGCTGAATGTTGCCCAAAGCGCCGACATATCGGTGGCCGGCGGCGCCGACGCCGAAATAGGCAGCCTGACCGCTGCCCAAAGCGTTAACCTGTCGGTGACGGGCGGCGCCGACGCCAAAATAGGCAGCCTGACCGCTACCCAAAACGCTAACCTGTCGGTAACGGGCGGCGCCGACGCCGAAATAGGCAGCCTGACCGCTGCCGGCGCTGTCGGCATATCGGCAAACGGCGGCGCCGACTGCAATGTGCAAAACCTGCAGGCGGGCGCCTGCACCTTGTCGTCAACCGGCGGCGGCGACTTGCATGTCGCGCTAATCGCTGCGGACAGCCTGAGCGTCGCCGCTTCGGGAGGCGCCGACGTCAGCGTAGGCGGAAAAGCAACCAGCGTCAAGGTTTCGGCCGCAGGCGGCGCGGACGTTGCCATACGGGCGCTGGCCTACGCAAGCATCGACGTTACCAAGTCCTCCGGAGCCGATGTGGACAGGTAGCGCTGAAGAAAGTAACCTTAAATCGCATGAGCTGTGTACGGATATAATGACATAATTTTTGCCCACCCTAAGTTCTTGTGGCTGCTGCTGATGCTTCCGCTGCTGGCGGCATGGTACGTCTTTGTGAGCAGCCGGCGCCGGGCAACGCTGCAAGTATCGAGCATCGGCGGGCTGGCCGGCGTAAAAAAGGGGCTGCGCTACTACCTCCAGCACCTGCCCTTTGCCCTGTGCTGCGCGGCGCTGGCCTGCATCTTTCTGGCGCTTGCGCGGCCGCAGTCCACCACCAAGTCGGAGAGCATCTACACCGAAGGAATAGACATCGTCCTCGCGCTCGACATATCGGGCAGCATGCTGGCGCGCGACTTCACCCCAGACCGCCTGCAGGCCGCAAAGGACATCGGCACGCAGTTCGTTGCCGACCGCCCCAACGACCGCATCGGGCTGGTGGTCTTTGCCGGCGAAAGCTTCACGCAGTGCCCCCTCACCACCGACCGCATCACGCTCATCAACCTGATGAAGGACGTGGAGTGCGGTATGATCGAAGACGGCACCGCCATCGGCAACGGGCTGGCAACCGCCGTAGCCCGCCTAAAGGACAGCAAGTCCGTGAGCCGGGTGGTCATCCTCCTCACCGACGGCGTGAACAACAGCGGCGAAGTGGCGCCAATAACCGCCGCCGAAATTGCCAAAACATACGGCATCCGGGTGTACACCATCGGCATTGGCACCATCGGCACCGCGCCATACCCCGTCATGACGCCCTTCGGAATACAGCTGCAGCAGGTGCCCGTCGAAATTGACGAGGATATGCTGCGACAAATCGCCGGAATGACCGACGGAAAGTATTTCCGCGCCACAAGCAACACTAAGCTGCTCGAAATCTACGGGGAAATAAATAAGCTGGAGCGCGACAAGGTCGAGGTCGATTCGCTCATTCGGCACAAGGAGGAGTACACGCCTTTTGCCCTCGCCGCGCTGGCCTGCCTCCTCCTTGAGCTGCTCCTGAGGCTGACGGCGCTGAGAAGAATACCGTGAGAATTAGGAATTAGGAATTAGGAATTAGGAATTAGGAATTAGGAATTGAGAATTATGCTGCGCTCGGCATGGTTTTGTACGGGAATAGCGCACAGCTGAAGAACCGGAGCGTAGCGGAGCTCGGCGCAGCCAAATGGCGAAAAGCTGTGCAAATCATAAAAATCTGCGCAAATCATAAAAATCTGCGCAAATCATAAAAAATCTGCGCAAATCATAAAAAATCTGCGCCATCTGTGCGCTAAAAAAATAAATCGCAGCTTTCGGCTCAAAAATATCAAAATTTAAAAATAAGAATTTACAGCTATGTTTCGTTTAGCACAACCGGAATACTTGATTTTGCTGCTGGTCATTCCATTTGCCGTGCTGCTGTACGCGCTCTACCTGCGCGGGAGGCGCAGGGCGCTGTCGCGCTTTGGCAACCTCCAAACGCTGCGGCAGCTCATGCCCAACGCATCGGTAGCCCGCGGATGGGTGAAGCTGGCGCTCTGGCTGCTGGCCTTCATGTTTTTGGTGCTGGGCATTTGCCGCCCGCAGCTGGGCGCAAGGGTCAAGGAGGTGAAGCGAAAAGGGGCGGAAATCATCATTGCGCTCGACGTGTCGAACAGCATGATGGCGCAGGATTTTACCCCCAACCGCCTCGAAAACGCCAAGCGAGCCATCGCCCGCCTCGTTGACCAGCTGGGCAACGACCGCATAGGGCTTATCGTTTTTGCCGGCGACGCCTACATTCAGCTGCCTATCACGAGCGACTACGTTTCGGCAAAGCTCTTCCTGAACGCCATCAACACGGGCATCGTCCCCCGGCAGGGTACGGCTATCGGAAAGGCCATCATCACCGCCATCCGCTCCTTTTCGCTGCAAAGCGAAAAGAGCAGGGCGCTCATCATCATCTCCGACGGCGAAAACCACGAGGACGACCCCTTAGAGGCCGCCCAGCTCGCCGTGAAGGAGGGTATAAAGATTTACGCCATCGGCATCGGATCGCCGCAGGGAAGCCCCATCCCCCTAAAGGAGGGCGGCCTGATGAAGGACCGGCAGGGAAACATGGTGGTAACACGCCTCGACGAGGAAATGCTCGAAAAAACCGCCGCCGCCGGCAACGGAATATACGTCCGCGCATCTACCTCCAACCTCGGCCTGAACGACATCGTAAACGACGTGCGAAAGCTCGACAAGCAGGAGCTCTCAAGCGTTATCTACGAAGACTTTAACGAGCAGTACCACTACTTCTTCTACATCGCCATCGCCCTGCTGGTGCTGGAGCTGCTCATTATCGAACGAAAAAAAGGGTGGAATGTTTTTAGCCAGTAACCATGAATACTTTGTTGAGCATCCGCTGGGATGTTAATCCCGAAATTTTTTCGCTTGGGCCTATTCACCTGACCTACTACGGCGTGCTGCTCGTAAGCGGATTTACTATTGCCTACGTTGTGCTGCGCAATATTTTTGACCGGGAACATTTACCGCAACCGCTGTTCGACGGCTTTTCCGTTGCCGCTGTTGTTTCTACCCTTATCGGGTTACGCCTGGGGCATTTTTTGTTTTACCAGCCGTCGGCTTTTCTCACCAACCCGCTGGAAATAATTTTTCCGGTACGCTTTTCGCCGCACTTTGAAGTTATCGGCTATCGCGGGTTGGCGAGCCATGGCGGCGCGGTGGGGATTTTGCTGGGGCTTCTCTGGTGGAGCTGCAAGCACAAAAAACCGTACCTCTGGGCGCTCGAACGGATTGTGCTCGTGGTGCCGCTGGCGGGCGCATTCGTGCGCATCGGAAACCTGATGAACTCCGAAGTGTACGGCTGCGAAACGACGCTCCCGTGGGGATTTGTCTTCGTGCGCAACGGCGAAATCCTCCCCCGCCACCCGACGCAGCTCTACGAGGCGGCGGCGTACCTCCTGATATTTTTTATCCTGCGGTACCTATACCTCCGGCAGCTGCCGAAGCTCAAGCGCGGCATGTTGTTTGGCGTATTCTTAATACTCCTGTTCGGCGCGCGCTTTGCAATAGAATTTATCAAAAACGACCAGGCGGAGTTTGAGCAAAGTTTATTTTTCAACATGGGGCAGCTGCTCAGCTTACCGTTCGTCATTGCGGGAGCGCTGTTCCTTTGGTGGGGTTGGAGGTATGGAAAGCCGGAGCTGGGATGGATACCGTCGCCGGCGGGCAGCAAGCCGCCGGCAGCGGGCAAGCAGCCGGCAGCGGGCAAGCAGCCGAACAGGTCGAAAAAAAGATGAAATAATTTCGTACTTTTGTCCAAAATAGTCAACGTTGCAATGAAGGGCAGTATTCAACATATCCTGGCAAATTATTTTCCGGCGCAACCGGTGGAGAGAGCATGGCTGTTTGGCTCGTATTCTCGTGGCGAAGCAACCCGGCACAGCGATATAGACTTACTCGTTTCGTTTACGCCCGGTAGCCAAATTTCGCTGCTACAGTACGCGCACATGATGAACGACCTGCAAAAATTACTTGAAAAAAAGTTGATTTGGTGGAAGAAGATACCCTCCTCGACTTTGCGGCAGAAAGCGCACAACATGATAAAATCTTAGTATATGAGAAAGTAGTAAGTAGTAAGTAGTAAGTAGTAAGTAGTAAGTAGTAAGTAGTAAGTAGTAAGTAGTAAGTAGTAAGTAGTAAGTAGTAAGTAGTAGTAGTGAGGGTAGTCAGAGATAATTTAACGATATTTACCTTGCTAATTATCTGTGGGTCAGCAAAATAGAATTGCGGTGGAAAGCTTAAGTATAAATATTCCGCTGATAGCGCAGGAAATTCGGGAGCATTTTCCCGATATAGCTTTTGCGTACCTATTTGGCTCGTCGCAGGATGGCGTGGTGAAATCCGGCTCGGATGTGGACGTTGCCATTTACTACACGGGCAACGACCTGTTTGCCCGCTTTGGCGTTGAGGCGCAAGTGGAAAAAGCTATCGGTTGCGACGTCCCGGTGGACGTTGTGATGCTGCAAAAGGCTGACCCTGTCCTCGCTTTTGAGGCGCTGAAAGGAAAGCTGCTTTTCCTGCGGAACGAAAACATGGAGGAATACGCCGACTTCTACACGCGCACCTGTCGCCTGTACGAGGATGAAATGTATTGGATGAAAAAAAGATTGGAGTATCGCGGCTATGAAGTACAATGGAATAGCTGAAAAAAAGCTGCTCGCCATAGATGAAAAGGTGAGCCAAATTGACAGCTGGGGGATTACGTCTTTTGCCATGCTACAAAAAAGCACGATGCTGCAAAATGCTACAGAGCATGCCTTGCAGGTTGCCATTGAAGCCGTGATTGATACCTGCGAACGCATACTTGCGCTCGAGCAGCAAACGCCCTCGGGATCTTCGGCAGCTGCGGTGAAAAAAGTGCAGGAGCTGGGCATTATCGCTAAAAATCCGGACTACATCGAAATGGTGAGGTTCCGGAATTTTATAGCTCGTCGCTATGAAAAAGTGGACTTGGAAATAGTTTACGCCATAGTAAAGAAAACGTTACCTTTATTCCGTGAGTTTACACACGCGATACGAAATACGTAGAGCAATGAAAAATTTAGAACAACCATTCCGTGAGCTTACTCACGCCATACGAAATACGTAGAGCAATGAAAAATTTAGAACAACCATCGACCAAGCTTCTTAAGTCCTCCTCCCCTGTGGCGGTGAGGGCGTTTTTGGCGCTACTTACGCTTTTTTGCTTTTCCACCGCCCTGCTTGCCTTGCCGCCGGAGCGCAAGGATATGAGGGCGGGCAACAAGGCGTACGGCAAGGGCGACTACGCTACCGCCGAAATTGAGTATCGCCGCGCGCTGGACAAGGTCTCCGAAAGCGCCAACGCCAAGTTCAACCTGGGCAACGCGCTCTTCAAGCAAACGGACTCCGCCGATATGCAGGGCGACGGCGTGAAGCAGCAGGTGGAGCAGGCGCGTAAGCTCTACGAAAC
Organism: Prevotellaceae bacterium; assembly: GCA_031257655.1. GTDB lineage: Bacteria > Bacteroidota > Bacteroidia > Bacteroidales > UBA932 > JAITMY01. Next base: position 6,815 of record JAIROF010000122.1, read on the forward strand.
CGTTGCGGAGGCCGACGTGCGCGACGAGCAAAAGGCGGCGGCATACTACAATCAGGGCAACACTTACCTGCGCGATCAGGACTTCCGCGCTGCCGCAGAGGCCTACAAAAAATCCCTCCGCCTCAACCCCAACGATATGGAGGCTAAGCAAAATCTGGTTTACGCGCAGGCTATGAGCAATATGCAGCAACAGCAACCGCAGCCGCAGCCGCAGCAAAATCAAGACCAAAATAAAAACGACGACCAAAACAAAGACCAAAATAAAGACCAGCAGCAGGACCAGCCGCAGGATGACAAAAATCAGCCGGATAAGCCGCAGCCGCAGGACAAAAATCAGCCGGATAAGCAGCAGCAGCAGCGGGAAGAAAAAATCTCAAAGGAGGACGCTCAGCGCATGCTGCAAGCGCTGGAGCAGCAGGAAAAAGAAACGCAGGAAAAGGTGAAAAAGGAAAAAGCGCAAAAAGCCAAGCAGCGTAGCACGGAGAAAAACTGGTAAACTAAAAACCAAGAGCCAAAAATCGTCAAAAAAAAAAGTAAAAACAATTAATATTTGGTACATATCTATGCTTAACAAAATTGCTATCGGTTTTAAAGCGATGTTTGCCGCGCTAATTGCCGTGCTTTGCACGACGCAAGTTCTCGCCCAAAATATACGCATGGAGATACAGGCGCCGCGCGTGGTTACGGTGGGAGAAATGTTCCGCGTAACCTTTGTGGCCAATGGCAATGTGGATAACTTCATAGCGCCAAGCATGGAGGGATTTGTTGTAACGGCAGGACCGGTGCAGGGAAACACCTCGAATGTGAGTATTATCAACGGAAAGGTAACCCAAAGCGTGACCCACACGTTTACCTACACGCTGTACGCCGAAAAAGAGGGAAAGTTTACCATTGGCTCGGCAAAAGTAAAGGCGGGAAGCGACGAAGCGCAAACGCAGCCGTTCGCCATAGAGTGCGTTAAGGGCGAAGACCCGCGCACGGCGCAGCAGCAGCAGCAGCAGCAAGGCGGAGGACAAAAAGCCGCCGCCGCCGCCGGAGACGGGTCGCTCTACCTGGGGCTTACGCTAAACAAAACCGAGGTCTACCGCGGCGAGTGCATAGTGGCGGCAACAAAAATATACTCGCGCGGAAACTCCATTCGCAGCTTCGAAAACGTAAAAAAGCCAACCTACAACGGCTTCTGGAGCCAAGACCTGGATATGCCCAAGGAAATCAACTTTACGCGCGAAAACGTAAACGGCGTGGTGTACGACGCCGGCCTGCTCTGGAAGCAGCTGCTCTTCCCGCAGCAGTCGGGCGAGCTGACCCTTTCGCCGAGCGAAATTGACGTAATAGTACAGGTGCGAACAAGGTCGCGCGACATGTTTGAAGACTTTTTTGGCGGAAGCTACCAGAACATCCGCAGGCATTTGCAGTCAAAAACCGTAAAGGTAAAGGTGAAAGACCTCCCCGGCGGGGCGCCCGCCTCGTTTTCGGGGGCGGTGGGCAGCTTCAAAATCGAGGCCTCGCTCTCCAAAAACCAGCTGGTGGCCAACGACGCTACCACGCTCACCATCCGCATATCGGGCAACGGAAACCTGAAGCTGATAAACGAGCCAAAGGTGAACCTGCCCGTGGACTTTGAGGTGTACGATACCAAAACTACCGACGCCATCAAAAATTCGGACGCCGGCGCAAGCGGATACCGGCAGTTCGAAATACCGCTCATCCCCCGCAGCGCGGGCGAATTTACCATCCCCGCCATTGAGTTCGCCTACTTCAACCCCGCCACCGGAAAGTACGCCACGCTCTACGCTAAAGAGCAAACCATATCGGTGGAAAAAGATACCAAATCGCAGCAAACCTACGCCTCGTCGGAGGGGCGCCGAGAGGGCATAAAGTTTCTGGGGAAGGATATACGCTTCATCAAAACCGGCGAAAAGCTGGCGCAGCAAGACCGGCTGCTCTTTGGCTCCACGGCGTTCTACCTGATATACATCGCGCTGATAGCAATCTTTGCCGCGCTGTACGCATGGCTGAAAAAGCATAGAAAAAATAGCCAAAACGTGGTGCTGATGCGCAACAGAAAGGCCAACAAAGTGGCGAAAAAACGCCTCAAAAATTCGGCGCAGCTGCTCAAAATGGGCAACGCGCAGGGCTTCTACGACGAGCTGCTGCGCGCTATGTGGGGATACCTGAGCGACAAGCTCAACATCCCGGTCGCCGAGCTCTCGCGCGAAAGCGCTCGCGAAGCATTCGCCCGGCGCAGCATCGAAGAGCCTTACATCGAAACCTTCCTCAGCGTAATCGACGAATGCGAATTTGCTCGCTACGCCCCGGGCAGCGGACGAAAGGAAATGGCGCACGTCTATCGCGACGCCGCCGACGTGATCAGCAAGCTGGAGCAAAGGGTGAGGTGAGAATTGAGAATTGAGAATTGAGAATTGAGAATTGAAAGTTGAAAAATTGAAAATTGAAAATTGAAAATTGAAAATTAAAAACTGAAAAATCATAGCCGTATGATTATCGTTAGCAATACCATTAGAAAAATAGCGTCAACCTTTTTTGCGGCAACGCTGCCGCTGCTTGCCGTTGCGCAGGCCGACACGGCGTGGCAAAAGGCAAATGCCCTGTACGCCGAGGGCAAGTACAAGGACGCCTCCGCAGCATACCTGCAGCTGGAGGAGAGCGGAAAGGCCAGCTCGGCGCTGTTCTACAACGCCGGAAACGCCTTCTACAAGCAGGGCGAAACGGCAAAAGCCATCCTCTACTACGAGCGGGCGCTCCGGCTCGCCCCCGACGACGAGGATATTCGCTACAACCTCGAGCTGTCGAACCTGCAAATAGTGGACAAAATAGAGCCTATACCGCAATTTTTTGTCGTAGCATGGATACAGGCGTTCTGCAACCTGCTCGACGTCGACACGTGGGGCATAGTGGGCATTTCGCTGTTTGCCGCCACGCTGATGCTGGCGCTCGTGGTGCTGTTTGGCCGCACGTCGCGCCGCAAAAAGGCGGCCTTTGCCCTTGCCGTGGCCTGCCTGAGCCTGTCGATCGTGGCCACCTGCGTTGCCATGCGCGAAAAGCGATACCTCAGCAGCCATACCGAAGCCATAGTGTACGCCCCGGTAACCTCCGTGAAAGCCTCGCCCGACGCGGGAGGCGTAGACCTGTTTGTGCTCCACGAGGGAACAAAGGTGTCGGTGCTGGAAACCATTGGCAGCTGGAAAAAAGTTAAAACCGCCGACGGCAACCAGGGCTGGCTGCCTACCGCCGCCATAGAAAATATATGACCAACATAGAAAATATATGACCAACAGGATAGATACGCTGTTTGCCGCCAAGCGGCAAGGCATCCTCTCCGTGTACTTCACGGCGGGCTACCCCCAGCCAGACGACACGGTGGGCATTATTCGCGAGCTGGCCGCGCAGGGGGCGGACATGGCGGAGGTGGGCATCCCCTTCTCCGACCCCATGGCCGACGGGCCGGTCATTCAGCAAAGCGGGGCGGCATCCCTGAAAAGCGGAATGACCCTGCGCAAGCTCTTTTCGCAGCTCGAAGGCATCCGCCGCCACGTGTCGCTGCCGCTCATCATGATGGGCTACCTCAACCCGGTGATGCAGCTTGGCGTAGAGGAATTTTGCCGGCGGTGCAGCGAGGTGGGCGTCGACGGCGTTATCATTCCCGACCTGCCCTTTGGAGACTACATGGAGCGCTTCAAGGCGCTGGGCGACAGGTACGGCCTCCGCTTCATCATGCTGATCACCCCCGAAACGTCGGACGAGCGGATACGCCTGATAGACCGCAACACCTCGGGCTTCATCTACATGGTTTCGACGGCGTCTACCACCGGCGCAAAAGACCGCTTCGACGAAAAAACGCTCGCCTACTTCCGCCGGATCGACGGCATGACCCTCCGCAACCCCCGCCTAATCGGCTTTGGCATATCGAACAAGGCCACCCTCGACGCAGCATTTGCCAACGCCAACGGCGCCATCATCGGCAGCGAATTTATCCGGCTGCTCGGAGCAGAGCAAAGCATTGCCGACGCAGTGGCAAAGCTGATGAAGGCGATTAAGGGCTGATGGCTATACTGCATTCGGCATGGTTTTGTACGAAAATAGCACGCAGATGACGCGGATTCTTATGATTTACGCAGATAAAGAACCGGAGCGTAGCGGAGCTCGGCGCAGCCAAATGGCTAAAATCTGTGCAAATCATAAGAATCCGCGTCATCTGCGTGCTAAAAAACAAATCGCAGTTTTCGACCGTGCGGAGTATAAAGCCGCCGTTGCAGCAAGCTTACCACTAATTATAGCTGACTATAACCATGAACGACAATAGTGAAATCACATTGTATCAGCCGGATAAAAAAGGCGAAATAGTGCTGTACCAGCCGGACGGCTCGCTTAGGCTGGAGGTCATGCTGGAGAATGAAACGGTTTGGCTGGCGCAAGCGCAGATAGCCCTGCTGTTTTGAGTGGATAGAACTGTCATTACCAAGCACTTAAGAAATATCTTTAATGCCGGTGAGCTGGTAGAAGGTAGCACATGTGCAATTTTTGCACATGTGGGCAATGATGGGAAGCAGCTGTATCAAACAAAGTACTATAACTTGGATGCAATCCTTTCCGTTGGCTATCGCGTAAACTCTATAAATGCAACATCGTTTAGGCAGTGGGCTACCCGCGTTATAAAGGACTATCTGCTAAAAGGTTTCGCTATCAATCACCGTTTTGATGAAGGGGATGAGCGTTTCGCGGTCGTTGGCGATAGAAAAGTTTTTCATCTCGAAATCGCCGTCGGTTTCGTTGTAGGAGTACCAGTCGCGCGAGAAATCGTTGGCGCCCACCGGCAGGCGGCACACGGTGAAGTTGGCGCCCGCGCCCGGGGCGAAGAGTTCCGCGAATATGGCGTCGCGGTCGGCGTCGTGCAGGGCGCTGAGCGACGTCCAGCCCAGCTCGTTGAAGCACGTCCCGAAGCCATCGACGGTTTGCTGCGGGTTGTCCACGTCGATTTCCACATCCACGCTACCGGCCTGCACCTCGCGGATGCCTTGCGCATCCTGCTGTTCCCAGTGCACATTGGGGGTAGAGGCCACCCATTCCGTTTTGTTATTGTTACACGCCGCCAGCAAGCCCAGCGCGACACATCCGGTTATTATCTTTTTCATGTTTGTGTGATTATGTTGTTTCCGTCGTTGTTAAACTTAAAAATTACAATTCACGCACCCAGATATTCCTGAAGCTGACGGCCGTTCCGTGGTCTTGCAGCATCAGCGGCAAGCGGCCGTGGGCGCGGTATTCGGGCAAACCGAGCCACTCGGTATTCCCCTTTACCGTGAAATTGTTCTGCACCACAACGCCATTTAGCACCACCGTAATTATAGCCGGAGCCTCCAGCACACCGCCTGCGCCGAATATGGGGGCTTTCCAGTAAATATCGAACACCTGCCATTCGCCGTTTTTGGTGTAAGCGTTGGCGGAAGGTGCGCTTTGCTTGTAGATGCTGCCCACTATCCCGTTGACATACGTGGGGTTGTTGTCGCCGTCGAGCACCTGCACTTCGTATTTGCTTTGCAGGAATACGCCGCTGTTGCCGCGGTTCTGGCCGTGGTATTTTTCGGCAGGAGGCGACTTGAACTCAATGTGCAGCTGGCAGTCACCGAAATAGGCCTTTGTCCTGACATTACCGGCACCGGGGACAACGGTCATTTCGCCGTTAGTCACCTTCCATTTGGCGTCTTCACCTTTGTCCGATACCCACTGGGACAGGTCTGTCCCGTCAAACAGGATAATAGCGTCCGACGGCGGCTGACCGGGCGCTTTGCCGGGTTTCACCACCGGGACTTCGGGTTTATACCATTCCGTGCTTTCCGGCGCCCACTCCTGCGTACCCGGCTCCTGCGCCCATACACATAAGGCGCTGC
>JAIROF010000142.1 GCA_031257655.1 Prevotellaceae bacterium
TCTGCTACTGAGGTTGTTTTGTTATTAAAATTAGGTATAACCGAGCGCAGCGAGCTCACGAACACCAAAAATAAGCACGAGTGAGTAAATTAGGTTTTTCACTCCCTACAATTTATGACGCTACCCCGTTTAAAATTGAGCAGGCTAAGCAACTTCCAAACAAGAACATCATTGATAATCAACGCAATACAAATCAGCCAATATAATAGATATTCTGCATGCTTGGAAATATTAAAATAATCCTCTAATTTTGCTCAAAATAAATGAATAAATTAAAATGAAGGGAATAATTCTTGCCGGAGGCAGCGCAACGCGCCTCTACCCGCTGTCTAAGGCCATATCGAAGCAAATTATGCCGGTGTACGACAAGCCGATGATATACTACCCGCTGTCGTCGCTCATGCTGGCCAATATTCGCGAGGTGCTGGTCATCTCCACGCCGCGCGACCTGCCCATGTTCCGCGAGCTGCTGGGCAGCGGCGAGGAGCTGGGCATGAGGTTCGACTACGTGGTGCAGGAAAAGCCCAACGGGCTTGCGCAGGCGTTTGTGCTGGGGGCGCAATTTACGGGATACGACACGGTGGCGCTCGTGCTCGGAGACAACCTGTTTTACGGGCAAGGCTTTAGCGGGATGCTCAAGCGCGCCGCCGCCATCGAAAAGGGAGCCTGCGTTTTTGGGTACGCCGTAAAAGACCCCCGCGCCTACGGCGTGGTGGAGTTTGCCCCCGACGGCAGGGTGCTGTCGCTGGAGGAGAAACCCCAGCAGCCTAAGTCGGAGTACGCCGTGCCCGGCCTGTACTTTTACGACAACACGGTGGCGCAGCGCGCAAAAGACCTCCAACCCTCGGCGCGCGGCGAATACGAAATTACAGACCTCAACAAATCCTACCTCAACGAGGGAACGCTAAAGGTGGAAATCTTCGGCAGAGGCTTTGCATGGCTCGACACCGGCAGCTGCGACAGCCTCCTGGAGGCCTCGAATTTTGTGGCAACCATACAAAAGCGGCAGGGATTTTACGTGTCGTGCATCGAAGAGATTGCCTGGCGTAGCGGCTGGATAAGCACCGAGCAGCTCGCGCTACTGGGCAAAAAGCTGGACAAAACGGAGTACGGTAAGTATTTGCTGGATTTGGCAGCCAACTGCTAAAAATCTTCGTAGAGCAAGTATTTTGCTCGCCGCTGCCGGAACTTTTCCAAATCGGGCTGCCACGACGCGCGGATTTGCGCTGCGCTCATCCCCTGCTCCACCTGCTTTTGCAGAAGGTTGTTGCCGGCCAGCTTGGGGAAAAAACCGGTAAAAAATTTCTCCCTTCCGGCTAAGCCTCGGTACGCCTCCAGCAGGTACTCCAGCGCTATCCGGCGTTTGCCCGGCAGCGAATCTGCGGCTATTTCCCGCAAGTCAACGCCGTAGCACGTCCTCTTTTCGTGGGGAGGATTCGTCGCCACTCCTTTTATGCTGCGGGGCCTGAAGGAGAATTGCTTTCCGCGCCAGCCGGGATGTCCAAAAACCTGAAAGGGAAAATCGGTGCCGCGCCCTACGCTCATCGTGGTGCCCTCAAACAGGCAAAGCGACGGGTACAGGTAAACCGAGCGCATGTTGGGCAGGTTGGGCGACGGCCTCACCGGCAGCGGGTACTCCTCCGTGCGGCGGTAGCCTTCGCATGTTACCACCGTAAGCCGGCACTGCACCTTGTTTTTCAGCCACGCTTCGCCGTTTATCATCAGCGCCAGCTCGCCCAGCGTCATGCCGTGCACAATGGGGATGGGGTGCATGCCTATAAAGGAGCGGTACTTTGGCTCCAGCACCGGCCCGTCGACGTACTGCCCGTTGGGGTTGGGCCGGTCTAAGACGATGAGCGGAATGCCGTTTTCGGCGCACGCCTCCATTACGTAGTGCAGCGTAGAGAGGTAGGTGTAGAAGCGCGCGCCCACGTCCTGTATATCAAAAATCATGAGCTGCACGCCGCTCAGCTGCTCGCGCGACGGCTTTTTCGAGGCGCCGTAGATGGAGGTTATCGCCACGCCGCTTTTTTTGTCCACGTGGCTCGCCACATTTTCGCCGGCCTCCATCGTTCCTCTAAATCCGTGCTCGGGCGCATATACGCGAAGCACGTCCACGCCGCGCACGCGTAAGGTATCCAGCAGGTGCACCCCGCTGACCAGCGAGGTGTGGTTGGCTACCAGCCCTGTTTTTTTATGCTGCGCAAGCGGAATGTACTCCTCCGTGCGCTCTGCGCCTACCCGCACGGCCGCCCGCACGCTCGGCGGAAAGGCCAGCGGGAGCGCAAGCAGGAATGTACGCAGGAGCGCAAGCAGCCCAAAAGTCAGCCTGCACATTGATTCAAGAAATTTACCAGCTGCCGAATGGCTTTGCCCCGGTGGCTAATTTTATTTTTTTCCTCCGGCTCCATTTCCGCAAAAGTAACATTGTAGCCCTCCGGTCGAAAAATCGGGTCGTAGCCAAAGCCGCCGCTCCCCGCCTTGCTGCGCAGAATTTCGCCCTTCACTTCGCCCTCAAAAAGGTACTCCTTGCCCTCCAGGATAAGCGCGATAACGGTACGAAACCGGGCGCTGCGGTTGCTTTCGTCTTTCATGTCGCGGAGGAGCTTTTGCATGTTATCCTGCATACTTTTTGCTTCGCCGGCGTACCTTGCCGAGCGAACGCCGGGGGCTCCGTTGAGCGCCTCAACCTCCAGGCCGGTATCGTCGGCAAAGCAATTTTCGTGCAGCCGCTCGTAAATGTAGCGCGCTTTTTGCAGCGCGTTGCCCTCAAGGGTTGGCCGATTTTCGGGAATATCCTCTGTAATACCGCGCCGGCTTGGAGTAGAAAGCGCCACGCTTTTGCTTAGCATTGCGCTCACCTCCTCCAGCTTGTGAAGGTTGTTGGTGGCAAAAATCAGGTTCATACGCAGCGTTGGCGCGGCTATTTTGCGGGGGCTTTCACCTCGCCTTTGATGTGAAGCTTTACGCTGGGGCTTGCCTTGGCGTTGGAGGTTACGGTTATCCACTTGTCTATGGCGCCTTGCCTGCCGGTATCATACACCACCTTTATCACCCCTTTTTCGCCCGGGGCAATCGGGGCTTTGGGGTAGCTGGGCACGGTGCAGCCGCACGTCGACGTGGCGTTGCTGATGGTCAGCGGAGCGCTGCCCGTGTTGGAGAACTGAAACTCGTACGTGCCGTTTCCCCGGTAGTCGACGGGGCCAAAATCGTGCTCCGTTTTTTCAAAATAAATTTCGGCGTAGGTAGCCTCCTCCGCATCTCCCGTTTGCTGTGCAAAGCCTGCAAAGGCAAGCGCCATAACCAGCGCTGCCGATAAAGAAATTTTTTTCATCTTGTTGCTGTTGTTGTTGTTTAAAATTTAGTGGTTATTAGTGGTTGTGAATATGTTCATCGCGATGCGCTTCGGCCTGCGTTTGGCCGAAAACAACGCGCAGGATGCGGTCTAAGTCGTCCATGAATACGTCTTTGTAGCGCACCTTTTTTTCTTCATCCAGCACGTAAATTTGCGGAATGGCGTTGAGGCTGTACTTTTCGTAAATGGCTGCGGTGCCTTCGGCATCCCACACGTTTATCCAGTCGGTGTAGCCATTTTCCTCCACGTAGCTTTTCCACGCAGCGGTATCCTTGTCGGGAAATACGGCAAAGACTTCAAGCCCATTGTCCCTGTACTTTTCGTACAGGCTGTGCAGCTGGGGCGTAATCATCCGGCAAGTTCCGCAGCCGGGGTTGAAAAAATACAAAACCGTAATGGGCGCCTTTACAGCGTGCAGCGAGCGGTGCTCCCCTTCGGCGGTTTGCAGCTTAAGGTCGGTGGATGCCGCGCCAATCGGGTTGAGCGTATATTTTTTGATGTTTTGCTTCAGCTTGGCCTTGTCCTTGTCCGCAAGCCAATCTACCTTTGCCGAGTCGGACATTGCGCTGCACAGGTGCAGCCCTACAGCGTGGTGTCCCTCTACCGGCGAATCGGTGTACCGGTCGTAGAGCCACGTGAGCACGTAGCGGTAGACCGCTTTGCTTTGCCATGCCTTGCCGAGCAGGTGGTCTATGCTGCGGTTGATATCTTCTACCGGCTCCCGGAGCATCATTTGCTGAAAAAATACCATCATGCGGTTTTCCAGCATTGGGGCGTTGATAATCCGCTCATCCGCAAGGTCGAAGTTGTCAAAAAAGTGCAGCTTGGCAAACTCCAGAAATTGGCGCCGGCGAATGGAGTCGGCATTTGCAGCGCTCTGCGGGAGGGGTGTTTCGGGCATTTCCGGCTCCCGTGCGCACCTCATCAGCGTTGCCAGGAGCGTACCCTTGTACTTTGCCTCCAGGGCGTTCAGCTGCTCTTTTTGGGCGCTCATTAAGGCTGCGTATTGCGCCTGAATGGAGTGGAGGGAATCCGGCTCATTTTGAAAATTCCGGTAGCGATTTTGCAGCGCCTGAATTTTTCGCCCTGTGCGCCGCTGTCCGTCAATATACGCTTTAAATCCTTCGTTTTCTCTTGACTGAGAATACCTCAAGGATTTTTCGATGTTGAGCGTGTTGGCAAAAATTTCCAGCTTAAATTCGCCTTTGCCCGCCACGATAAACTCTACTTGCTGCGACCGCTGCCCGTCGTCGTCGTCTTCGATGGAAAAGCGCAGCATGTACACGCCTCCGGGAAGCGTTGCCCCGGCGTCGGCAAAGGTTACCGCACCTTTTTCGCTGAAAGCGGCGGAATCAATATTTACAAGTGACATCCCTTTGTAGCGCGCCAGGTAAACTTTCGCTTTTTCCGCCCCCTCAATCGTTGCGGTTATCTGGTATCCTGCTTTTGCCGAAGCGGCAGCGCACGCGCCAAGAACCAATGCAAAAAATCCTATTCTTTTCTTCATTCTTTCCTTTTTTCTCCGTTTGTTGAGCGCAAATTTAGGCATAAAAAGAGACTTGTTGTTTTTTTGTTTGGATATTTTAACCACGAATTGTGCTCGCATGGCTTGCAGCAAAGCGCTACATTGAATTGGGATGCACACGCAGCGTTTTTCTCCCTTTAACAAAACGTTTACCAAAAAACATAATCAAAGTAGCTTGCCGGCAACCTCCAGCTGCTCGTAAAAACCCTCTCCAAACCTGCGAATAATAGGCTCTCTGAGGAATCGAAAAACCGGGATGTTATCCTCTTTTCCCTTGCTGCGCGCGCAGTCGCATATTTTCCAGCGGTCGTAGCAGAGGGCGACGTTATCGCCCATCGGCTTGACGCGAATGGGGTACAGGTGGCAGGAGATTGGCTTGCGGAAGTTCGTTTTGCGCTCCAAAAACGCTTTTTCGATGGCGCACAGGCACACTCCGTCGTCGGAAAAGCAGGCGTAGGCGCACTCCGCCCGGTCGGCTACGAGCGGAGTTACCAGCTCGCCCTCGCCGTCGTACACCGCTACGCCCTGGTCGGCTATGGCCTCGCGGCCTTTGGGGGTGAGGTAATCGTAGAATTGGGGCAGCTCCTGCTGCAGGATTTTTTTTTCGCTTTTCTCCAGCGGCGCGCCGCTGTCGCCGTACACGCAGCAGGCGCCGCCGCAGGCGCTCAGGTCGCAGCAAAAGCGGCGCGTGAGCAAGTCGACCGAGATGATTTTATCGTCTATCTGTAGCATCTATCGAGTGTAGTAGCGTAGCATCTAATCAAAAAATTTCCATGACAGGCCAAACTTGAACACGCGCTCGTTGCGCGGGTAGTGCACCGCCGAGAAGTAGCTCGTGTTGCCCTCTATCAGGCCCTGCACGGCGTGCTCCCACTTGATGAAGGGGGTGGTTCGCTTCCAGTGAAAGGCAATGAAGGCGTCCGCCCACAGGTAGCCTCCCTGCTTCACCTGCGAGGTGTGGAACATCCCCACCGAGGGGTTGTACTCGTAGCCGTTGAAGGGCGTGCAGTACTGCCAGTCTATCCCCAGCTGCGCGGTCAGCACGTTTTTCACCAAAACGCGCTCGTAGTAGTACGTTGCGTTTACCGCAAACAGGGGCACGGACACGATCTGCTCGTTGGAGGAGAGCTGCATCAGCGCCCGGTGGTGGATATTGATTCCTCTAAAGTCCAGCGACTGGCTTAGCGAAAGCGCGGACACGCTCAGCGCGTCGGCGTGCTGGTAGGGCAGCGCATCGCTGCCGAAGTATACAAAGTTGTTCTGCACGCTCTGGCTCACGCCCACCTCGCAGCCAAGGGCGGGTACGCGCAGCTTGGCCTCTACGCGCAGCTCGGTGTTCTGGTCAAAGCTGTTGTCCCAGCTGTAGTGGTTGGTGAAGTAGCGGTCGATGAAAACGTCCTGCTCGCGCCCCGCCAGCAGCGCGCCCAGCTGCAGGTGCAGGCCGCTCTTGATGGGGTAAACGGAGAGCGTCATGTCGCCTTTCAGCTCAAAGGCGCCGCGCTGGTATCCGGCAAGGTTGTTCTGCGCGTAAGCATTCCACCGGAAGTATTTTTTGTACCAGGCCGACATGGAGGCGTAGGCGTAAAGCGTGCTAAAGTCCTCGGCGGAGGTACCCTGGAGGTACATGGCGGGGGCGAACATGAAGGTTTGCATGCTCTTGTAGCCCAAGCCCGCCGACAGCGATTCAAAGATGTAGGGGCGTAGCGGCCGGAGCTGCGCAAAAAAGCGATTGTCAAAGCTGCGCATCCCCAGCGAATCGCGCGTAACGGCGCCAAGAAAGCGGTTGGGGTAGTACTCATCTTCGTTGTTGTCGGAGTATATTTTGCTGAAGGTGGAGTGCTCCAGCGAGTGCCCTATGCGGCCTATCAGGATGTTGCTTATCACGCTGTCGTTGCCAATGTATACTATGGGAATATCGACGGAGTGCGTGAGAAAGAAGGTGTGGTTGCGCAGATGGTTTTTGGCCGTTTGCAGGCGTACCTCGTGGTACTGAGGGTCTATTATCGTATCGGTAATCATCCGGTCGTCGGTAATGCCGCCGTTCTCCTGCGCCTCCACCTCGTTGAAAAGGTAGCCGAGGCTGGCCTTGTAGTACTTCCCCATGTACGATAGGCCGGCGTTGAACGAGCGGTTGTCGATGCGCTGCCGGGAGTATATCCCTTTTGTGCCCATTCCGTTGTACACCAGCTCAAAGTTCAGCTCGTGGGTGATGCTCTGCGCGTGCATCGCGCGCAGCTGGTCTTCCATTTGCGACTTGGAGCCGGCCCAGTCGTAGTAGAGCAGCGTGTAGGGGGTGGTGGTGTTGTAAAACGAAATGTTGTCGGGCGTAAAGAAGTAGGCTTCGTAGGGCTGCATGAAGATAAATTCGCTCTTACCCTCCCGCCCGACGTAGCTGTAGGGCATCGACGGGCTACCCAGCGTCCCCAGAAAGATGGCGCCTGCGCTGTTGCGCAGAAACGGGTAGTCGGTGCGGTAGTAGGTTACGCTGGTGTCGAGCTCCACGCGCTGCACCTCGTTGGTGTTGTGGTTGACCACGTAGCGCAGGATGCGCGACTTGCGCGTGGTGTCAATTTGCACCTCCTCATCCGCCATTTTTGTCAGCTCTAAGCGCCGCTCCTTCTTCTTGACCGGCTGGATAGCCAATGGCGACGTGTCGGCAGCAAAGGCGGCGGTATCGGCAAGCGCCACGCTGTCGCGGGGCTGCTGCAGGCTGTCGGGTGACGCCGCCACGCTGTCGGGGGACGGCTGCAGGCTGTCGGGGGACGCCGCCACGCTGTCGGGGGACGGCTGCGCGCTGTCGGGGGATGCCGCCAGGCTGTCGCGGGGCTGCTGTGCGCTGTCGGGCCCCGCAGCGCCGGATGGCTGCGCAGCGACAACCGTGGCTATGGTTGTCAAAAAAAATAAAGGAATGACGTGCCGTAACGTTGACATGCGAGCGGGAACTTAAAAAATATAAACCGCAAATTTACAAAAATCCTGAATACCTTTTCCGGAATTGTGAATTATTGGCGAATTCTTTTTTGAGGCGCGATGATAAATTTTTCACGGCTGCCCGGTAAAAATAATGGAGAGTGGAGAATAGGAGATTGAGAGGATGTGTCGCAGCGAGCACACGAAACCTTTAGCTCATGCCACGTAGCTCATGCTACGCAGAAAAAGCGCTTCGGCGGCAAAATGGCGGCGAAACATGTGGGGGCGCCCCTTGCGGTCGCCCTACGGCGAAATGGCGACGAAATGGCGGCGAAATGGCGCGTAGCGTAGGGGAAAGGTCTGCTTGCCCCATAAAGAAACTAAAAACTAAAAACTAAAAACTAAAAACTAAAAGTTGCCGGCGCCGGAAAGTCCCCGTCCTGCCGAATTGCCGAATTGCAAATTCGGCAGGACAAAGAGGGCAACGTTAAAAACGTAAGACCATTTCCCCCTCGTTTAGGAAGCGAGGGGGGAGGAAAGGGCGTGGACGCTACGCCGAGCGGGGCGGCGAACTTTTCATAGCGCAAAAAAAAAATTAGCCGCCAAGCGCATTATAATCAGAATGGTAATGCTATTTTACTTTTTATAGCTGTACAAAAATAGCATTTTAAAATATCTCGTAGAAAAATATTGTATTTTTGGGCGAATGTTTTTTTGCAACTTTAGAGCTTGTATTTTGAGCATAAGTTTAGGATTCGTATTTAAATATTTTTTTAGCTGCGAATATGGAACGTTTAACGCGCATACTACCAAAAAAGCAAACGGGCGCAATGCTATGCGCTGCC
>JAIROF010000177.1 GCA_031257655.1 Prevotellaceae bacterium
TAAAATTCAACATTATTGTATTCCCGACATTATTTTCGCGACAGTAATGTTTTGTGCTATGTTTTTCATATATGACTATATATCAACAACAAAATGTACATCAGGTCAGGAGTTCTGAAATTAGGTTTTTCGCGCCCCACAATTTATGATGCCACCTCTTTTTCTTCGTTGTATAAGCGGGGACAAATTTACATGAAAAGTAGGAATTTTCCAACTTTGCCGCGCACCGGCTCATCCTTTTTTTGGGTTCTACCGCTATTTGTGTGGAGGTACGTCTAAATTACCACAAAGAACCGGCATTGCGAAGCAGCCGCTTTCGATTGTTTTTAGGGAACCTCTAAAAAACCCCAAACGCTGCGCTATGCTCCTTCAGCAAAATGCTCATTTACTTTAAGTAAACTCCGCTTTTGCCCCAGTCGCAAGCCTTGATTTTGGGGTTTTTAGAGGTTCCCTTTAATTTTCACCTCAAAGCTACGCATGCCGCACAACGCCGTAGGGGTTGACCGAGGACTCCCCCTCGCTTCCTAACGAGGGGGAAATGGTTAAACGTTTCTAACGTAACAGTATAAATAAACAGACGGAACGTGGAAAAAACGGCTAATTCTTTTTTTGAGGTGCTATGAAAAGATTGTATAGCCAATCCCACTTCTCCCGCTATACCACTGCCATACGGGTTGATAAGATGAGTTGACGCATTACAAATGCTTATATTCACGGCTGCCGAATTACAAATTCGGCAGGACGGAGCGGGGCAGGTGCATTAGCAATCACATCCCGTCCCTACGGGACGGGGCGGGTGGGGGACATTCCGTTTTCTACCGACATTTCGTCCCTACGGGACGGGGCGCCGCCAATCCCAAAAATCATTCAGGTACGACGTACCCCGGCGTTCTCTCCGCAAGCCGTCCCGCAGGGACTTGCAGAAGCGGGTATAGCTACCAATGACGGAGCGGGACTTCCCGTCATTGGCAGGCAAGGCCTGGCGCTGTAGCGGCGTGCGGCGGCGCCTCTCACCGCGCATCGCGCCATTAACCATTAACCATTATCTTTAAAATCATTCAGATACGACGTACCCCGGCGTTCTCTCCGCAGGCCGTCCCGCAGGGGACGGCACTTGATTAACCGTATGCTTTAGCATACGGAGCAAGCGCACAGCAAGCAGGCGTCCGGGCCGTCCCGCATGGGACGGCACTTGAAAAGGCCGGAGGCGTTTTCTGGGGAGAGGAAGAGGGGGCGTAGCGAGCTCACGAACACCAAAAATAAGCACGAGTGAGTAAATTAGGTTTTTCGCCCCCCAGAATTTATGACACTACCCAATCTCCTACCACTTCTCCCCGTATGGCGGTGGTATAGTAGGAGATTGGCTACGCTGAACTCCGCTTCGCTACGGTTCCCTCCACTTCTACCACACGAGACGGTGGTATGGTGGGAACTCGGCGCAGCCAATCGCTATACAATCTTTTCATAGCTCCTCAAAAAAAGAGAAACGTTAAAAACGTAAGGCTATTTCCCCCTCGTTGGGAAACGAGGGGGAGGAAAGCGGGGTGGCTTGCGCCGAAGTTCGAGTCCCTGCTCCCCTCTCCTTTGGAGAGGGGCCGGGGGTGAGGTCTAACTGTAGAATGCACAGTAATTTAATTATTTAAATGACCTTCACACAAATAACGGTAGCACCTTTTGAAGCTTGGCAATAAAGGAGCGCGCCGGGGGCGGGTAAAAAATATTCCTACCAGAAGTAAGCGTACAGCGCAATGACGATGATGCAAATGCCCATAGCGCCAACAAAGAACACCTTATCGGTTTTGAAGAGCTCCGTGTTGAGGGGGTATGCCTTGTCGTCTTTTGTTTTGCTATAAGCGTTGGTGAGCATTATTACCGCCAGGAAAGCAACCAGCGAGGTTACCAAAAATATTGACTCAAACCCAATGTAGGCCAACGGTTTGGAGTATATCGCGCCCAGCGTAAAGCCGGCTATCGCGACAGCAGCAAGCCCCCATCCCACCTTTTTTAGAGCATTATTTTGGCCGGATGCGTCTTTTTCTGTAGCAAGGTGCGCTTTGTCGGTCAGCGAAAATGCTACCGCAATGGCAATCAGAACCATACATACGTAGCCCATGCGCAGCATGAAGGGTAGGTCGGGCAGCGCTATCTTCAGGGCAATGCCTACGGGTATGGTAAAAATAGCCGTCCACAGGGCAGCGCGGTTGGTAGCTTTTTTCCACAGCAGCCCCATGCCGAACACCACCACTACGCCCGGATAGATAAAGCCGGTGTACTCCTGAATATACAAAAAGGCTTGGTCGAGGCCGCCCAGCAGCGGCTTTGCGGCAAACATGGCTATCACCAGCGCCACCAGCGCGGTGAGGCGCCCTACGGTTACCAGCTGCTTTTGGGAGGCATCCTTGTTTATCAGCGTGTGGTAAATGTCCATGGTAAAGATGGTGGAGGTGCTGTTGAGCATAGAGGCCAGCGACGAAACGATAGCCGCCACCAGCGCAGCAAACGCAAGCCCTCTAATGCCTACAGGCGCAAAGTTGGCCAGGAGCCAGGAGTAGGCATGGTCGGCTTTGGTAATGGAGCCTACAATCTCCGTATTGCCCATGTAGGCTTCGGCAGCCGCTTTAAGCTCGGGGCTGGCAAAGAGCGCGTATGCCGCTATGCCCGGCACGACCACGATGATAGGAATTAAAATCTTGAGGTAGCCCGCAAATATCAGGCCGCGCTTGGCTTCCTGCTGGCTCTTGGCGGCAAGCCCTTTCTGAATGATGTACTGGTTGAACCCCCAGTACCCGATGTTGGTAAGCCATACGCCGCCAAAAATGACGGCTATGCCCGGAATATCCTTGAAGATATCAAACTCATTGCCATTTTCCACCAAGCTTGTTCCCTGCGTAATGATCATGTGAAAGTGCGACGTTTGGCCTGCTCTACAAAATGCTACCACCTTTTGGAAGCCGGCCACTACGCTGCCCTCGCCCACAGCGTTGAGCGCCACAAAAGCGGTAATCAGCCCGCCACCCACAAGGAAAATGACCTGCAACACATCTGTCCATGCCACCGCTTTTAAGCCGCCGTAAATGGAGTAAATGCCGGCAAAAACCAGCAGCCCCACCACGCCGTACATCACCGGCACGCCGAGTATCATGTTCATGGCAAGCGCGCCCAGCCACGCCACCGACGTCAGGTTGACGAATACGTACACCAGCAGCCAGAAGAAGGAAAAGAAGAAGCTTACGCCCTTGCCGTAGCGCTCCTTTGCCAGCTGCGGGATGGTGTAGATTTTCTTCTCCAGCATGATCGGCAGCAGGTATTTGGCCACCAGAATAAGCGTAATGGCCGCCATCCACTCGTATGCGGCTATGGCTAACCCAATGCGGTAGCCCGACCCGGACATCCCGATAAAGTGTTCGGCGGAAATGTTGGCCGCTATGAGGGAGGCTCCAATAGCCCACCACGTTAGCGTCCCGCCTGCAAGAAAGTAATCTTTGGCCGTTTTTTCTTCGCCCTTTTTGGTGCGCGAAAGCCACAACCCCAACCCTATAATCAGCGCTGCATACGCCACAAAGATAAGGTAGTCTAATGTTGCAAATCCTGATGCATTCATGGTAATTTTTTGTGTTGATGGTTATTTAGCTAATGGTTACTTGGCTGATGGTTATTTAAAAGAATTAGCCCAAATTTTCGCAGATTTTGCTTGCGCCCAAAGAACCTCATTTACTCACTCGTGCTTATTTTTGGTGTTCGTGAGCTCGCTACGCTCGGTTCTAACCTCATTTATCCAACAAAACAACTTCAGTAGCAATTAGTTAACTAATCGCTATCCAACCTCATTACCTTATTTTCCATTTGCTCGTCTCCAATTTTCATTAATAATGAGGTAATTAGGCTATTGTTGGTTGTTATTCTCTCGGCTACTGAGGTTGTTTTGTTAGGAAAATTAGGTGTAACCGAGCGGTAGTGAGCTCACGAACACCAAAAATAAGCACGAGTGAGTAAATGAGGTTTTTCGCCCAAAAATATTCTACTACACTGATTTTTACCCATTTATGAATTATATCAATCAAACATGGACACTACCAAAATTAGCGCTTTTGTGTAATATCATTCTGTAAGACCTCACCCCCCGCCCCCTTTCGAAAGGGGGGCTATACCCGCCTCTGCAAGTCCCACAGGGACGACACTTGATTAACCGCATGCTTTAGCATGCGGGTACAGCAGACTCGCTTTCCTTTTCTCCAGAAAACGCTTCCGGCGTTTTCAAGTGCCGTCCCCTGCGGGACGGCCCGGATGCCTGCTCGCTACGTACTTGATCCGTATGCTAAAGCATACGGTTAATCAAGTGCCGTCCCATGCGGGACGGGACGGATGTTTTCAAATTCTCAATTCTCAATTCTCAATTCTTTCGGGCGTTCTGCTTTCGGCGTAAGCCCTCTGTGCACCTCTGTGAAAGCTCTGTTCACCTCTGTTCAGCTCTGTGCAGTAATAAGATGCATGCCACAGGTTATTGCAGCGCCTTGTTCAGGAGGTAGTATACCTCGTTGAATCGCAGCTCTTTTTTAAATTCCGGGATGGTGGTATTTTCGTCGATGGCGACCATTTCGATATCGGCAATATCGGCGTAATCCTCCAGGTACTCGCGGGTTAGGGGGAAGCTGAAGGCGGTGTGGTGCGTTCCTCCGGCGTAAATCCATGCGGCGGCGCCCACCTCGAGGTTAGGCTGCGGAACCCACAGGGCGCTGGCCACGGGGAGCTTGGGGAGCGCCGCTTCCGGCTCGGCAACGTCTACCAAGTTTACAATCATGCGGAATCGGTTGCCCATGTCCACCACCGTAGCGGCAACGCCCGCGCCTTTGTGGGCGGTGAAGACTAAGCGCGCCGGGTCGGCCTTTCCGCCGATGCCCAGGGGATGCACCTCCATGCGCGGCTTTGCGGCGGCAATGGTCGGGCAAATTTCGAGCATGTGCGCCTGCAGGATGTATCCTTTGCCTTTGAAGTGGTAGGTGTAGTCTTCGAGGAATGATGTTCCGCCGTCCAGTCCGCAGGCCATGACCTTCATGGTGCGCACCAGCGCGGCGGTTTTCCAGTCGCCCTCTGCGCCAAATCCGTATCCGTCTGCCATGAGGCGCTGCGCCGCCAGGCCCGGCAGCTGGTTGATTTCGTGCAGGGCGTCGAAGTTGGTGGTGAAGGCTTTTGCGCCCTTTTCTTCCAGAAATTTGCGCAGGGCAACCTCTATGCGCGCCGCCTCGCGCACCTGGCCGTGGTCTTTGCCGCCTTTTTTGGCGTTGTCGGCAAAGTCGTACTCCTGCTCGTAGGCGGCTACCAGCTCGTCCACCTGCTCTTCGCGCACCTTTTTCACCTCTACGGCCAGGTCGCCAATGGAGAAGTAGTCCACGTGGTAGCCTAAGCGGATTTCGGCTTCTACCTTGTCGCCGTCGGTTACGGCAACGTTGTTCATGTTGTCGCCAAATCGGATGATGCGCATGTGCTGCGCGTCGGCCCACGCTGCGGCTACGCGCATCCACACGGCGATGCGCTCGTGCACCCGGCCATCCTGCCAGTGCCCCACCACCACCTTGCGGTTTTTGCGCATGCGCGAAACGATATGGCCAAATTCGCGGTCGCCGTGGGCGCTCTGGTTAAGGTTCATGAAGTCCATATCGATTTCGCTCCATGGGATTTCTTTGTTGAACTGCGTGTGCAGGTGCAGGAGGGGTTTTTTGTAGCCCTTAAGCCCGTGGATCCACATTTTGGCGGGCGAAAAGGTGTGCATCCAGGTGATGACGCCGGCGCATTTTTTGTCGGCGTTGGCGGCGCTCAGCGCGGCGGCCACTTCGTCCGAGGAGTTTACCGTCCCCTTGTAGACCACCTTAAGGGGGAGATTGCCCGATTCGTTAAGCCCGGCCACCATTTCGTTGGAGTGGGCGTCTACATGTTTTACCGCATCGCCGCCGTACAGCAGCTGCGCTCCGGTGACAAACCAGATTTCAAAATCCTGAAAGCTAAAACTTCGCATGGCAAATAAGATTTATAGTTCGACAAATTATCGCGCTTGCGGCTTAATGCGCAACGCATTTTTTGGTAACAACCTGCCAAAGGTAACTATTTTTCTTGAAATTTTGCGCTTAAAATTGCCGACGCCCGTAAAAATCCGCTTTTTTTATTCGCCGCACGGCATGTTTTTATGGGATTTTTGGGATTAAGATGATTGTCTGAACTCGGATTTTTGGGATTTATGGGGTTAAGATGATTGTCTGAACTCGGTTTTTATGGGAGTTTTGGGATTAAGATGATTAATGCCGCGTGGCGATAGTTTTTAGTTTTTAGTTTTTAGTTTTTAGTTTTTTAGATGATTAATGCCGCGTGGCGCCCTTTCCTCCCCCTCGTTTCCGAATGAG
>JAIROF010000206.1 GCA_031257655.1 Prevotellaceae bacterium
TTAACCGTATGCTTTAGCATACGGATCAAGTGCGCGGAAAGCAGGCATCCGGGTCGTCCCGCAGGGACGGCCTACGGGGAGAAGGCCGAGGTGCGTCGTATCGTATTTGCAAGGCTGGAGCCTTGCTTTTAACCCGACGTAGCGTGGACGCTACGCCGAGCTCTGCTCCGGTTTGCACATTGCTAATGATTTACACGTTGGCGAACTTTGCCATTATTCGCTATTCTAATATTTGTAAGCTGTGGGAAACTTGAATGACAAAATAACAGCTATCTTTGCAAGCCGAAAAATCGGCTTTTATTTTCTAACGTTTTAGCACCATATTGCCGCTTGACCAGCATTGCATTCATACAAAATCCGGCTTCGGGGACGAAGCGAGGGGTAGATTTTTCGTTGCTTGTTCGCCGTTTTTTTACGCGCGAGCGGGGGTTTTGCGCTACCGTTTACCGCACGCGGTTTGCCGGCGATGCCACCGCTGTAGCCAGGCGGCTTGTAGCCGAAGGCTGCGACGTGGTGGTTGCCGTTGGCGGCGACGGCACGGTGAACGAGGTGGCGCAGGCGCTGGTTCACACGGGCACCGCGCTGGGGATTGTGCCCGCCGGCTCGGGCAACGGGCTGGCGCGCCACCTGCGCATTCCGATGGACGCGCGCAAGGCGCTGGAGCTTATCGCTACCGCAAAAACGTGCCGGATGGATTACGGAATTATGAATGGCATGCCGTTTTTCTGCACCGCCGGCGTGGGCTTCGACGCGCTGATAGGCCACCTGTTTGCGCAAGCCGGCGTTCGCGGGGTGGCCTCCTACGCGCGGCAAATCCTGCGGGCGTTTACTGCGTACAAGCCCGAGCAGTACGTCATCGCGATGGAGGGGGAAACCATTCGCCGCACGGCATTCCTCATAACCTTTGCCAACGCTTCGCAGTGGGGCAACAACGCCTGCATTGCGCCGTCGGCCAGCGCTTCCGACGGGTTGATAGACGTGGTGGTGATGGGCAAGTTTCCGCTTTACCGCGCGCCGGAAATCGCCGTAAGGCTTTTTACCCGGCGAATTGACAAGCTCCCCTTCGTTGAGATTTTCAGGTGTCGCGCCGCTACCGTTGGCCGTGCGCGCGGCGGCTACATTCACTACGACGGCGAATCGTCGGAAACCGGGCGCCGCATAGAGGTAGCGATGGTGCAGGGCGGGCTGACCGTCGTGTGCTAACGGCTGGAGGCGGGGCGGCGGGCTGCTTTGCAGGGGGGCGGGTAGGTGAGCGTGTAGACGACTTTGCGGTCCGGCCAACGGCCGAGCTTGCGCCGGCGCTCCAGAAAGCAGCGCACCACAAGGGTGTATGCCGCCAGCATGGCCAGCGAAGATACGCCGGCAACCCCGGGCGGCGCCCCCACCGAAAATAGCAGCAGAAGGCTTCCCACCAGCACCACCAGGGGGAGCAGGTAGGCAAGCGTGAACGAGGTTTCTCCGGTTACCGTCTTCTCCATGCGAGCCTTATCGCCCAGCGCGTAGGGCGGCGATTTCCGGTTGCCGGCGGCATCTTCTCCGGGAAAGACAGCTATCAGATGCATCCTTGTGCCGTCCGGTTTTTTGGGGGAGTTCTCCCACCCCACAATGACGCCTTCCCCCCCGTCGTCAACGTATTCGACGTCGGCGAAAAAAGAAGTTTTTTTGACCGTTTCCATTGAATTTTCATTTTTTTTTTCACGCTAGCTGATGGTGCTGTAGTCCAAGCTATCGTTTTTGAGCTTGCTGATTGTTTTGAGCAGGATTTCGTTTTTTGGGTCGCCGAGCAGCGGGTCGTCTTGCAGCACCTGTTCGGCCACCTTCCGCGCGTACTCCAGGATTTTGCTGTCGGTAGCGAGGTTGGCGATGCGGAGGTCGAAGGCCATTCCGCTCTGCATCGTACCTTCGAGGTCGCCTGGGCCGCGCAGCTTGAGGTCGGCTTCGGCAATTTTGAAGCCATCGGTGGTGCTGCACATCATCTGCAACCGGTGGCGGCTGTCGGCGCTGAGCTTCACGCCGCTCATCAGGATGCAGAAGGATTGCTCGGCGCCGCGCCCCACGCGCCCGCGCAGCTGGTGCAGCTGGGCAAGCCCAAAGCGCTCGGCGCTCTCAATCACCATGACGCTGGCGTTGGGCACGTTTACGCCAACCTCAATGACCGACGTGGCGACCATGATGTTCGCTTCGCCGCGAACGAACGCCTGCATGGCCGCTTCTTTTTCCTCGTTTTTGAGCTTTCCGTGCACCATGCACACCCTGTACTGCGGCGCGGGGAATAGCTGCGTTATCATTTCCCAGCCTTCCTGCAGGTTTTTGTAGTCCATTTTTT
Organism: Prevotellaceae bacterium; assembly: GCA_031257655.1. GTDB lineage: Bacteria > Bacteroidota > Bacteroidia > Bacteroidales > UBA932 > JAITMY01. Next base: position 2,327 of record JAIROF010000206.1, read on the forward strand.
CGGATTCGCAGATGAGCGGGTAGACTACGTACACCTGCCGTCCGGCGGCGATTTGCTCGCGCATAAAGCCGAATACGTGGCCCCGCTTGCTGTCGAAAAAGTGGAGGGTTTTCACCGGCTTTCGTCCGGGCGGCAGCTCGTCTATTACCGACACGTCGAGGTCGCCGTACAGGGTCATGGCCAGCGTGCGCGGGATGGGCGTTGCCGTCATGACGAGGATGTGGGGCGGGTGGTCGCTTTTTTCCCAGAGCTTGCCGCGCTGCGCCACGCCAAAGCGGTGCTGCTCGTCGATGGCAACGAAGCCCAGCCGCTCAAACTGCACGGCGTCTTCTATCAGCGCGTGCGTGCCGATGAGGATGTGAATCTGGCCTTGCCGGAGCTTTTCGAGCAGCTTTTGCCGCGCCGACTTTTTGGTGGAGCCGGTGAGCAGCGCCACGCTGAGGCTCATGCCGCGCAGCATTTCGGTTATGCTGTTGAAGTGCTGCGTGGCGAGGATTTCGGTGGGCGCCATCATGCAGCTCTGGTAGCCGTTGTCGACGGCAATGAGCATGCACATGAGCGCGACCATCGTTTTGCCGCAGCCCACGTCGCCCTGCAGCAGCCGGTTCATTTGCCGCCCGGAGCCCGTGTCGGCGCGGATTTCCTTAATGGTGCGCTTTTGTGCGCCGGTCAGCTCAAACGGCAGGTTGTGGTAAAAAAAGTGGTTGAACGTTTCCCCCACCTGAGCAAAGCGGAACCCGTTGTTGGCTTTTACCCTCTTGGTGCGCGTGCGCAGGATGCTCAGCTCTACGTAAAAGAGCTCCTCGAACTTTAGCCTGTCCTGCGCTTTTTTCAGCAGCTCGGGGCTTTGCGGGAAGTGGATGTTGAGCAGCGCTTCGCCGAGCGAGGCAACCCGGTTGGCCTCAATCAGGTAGGCCGGAAGCGTTTCCTCTATTTTGGGCAGCGCCATGCCCAGCAGCGCGCCTTGCAGGCGGTGTATGGCGCGCGTCCCCAGCCCCATATCCTTGAGCCGCTCGGTGCTGCCGTACACGCCCTGTATGCTGGAGCTTATCTTGCCCTCATCCTTTACCAAATCCTCCAGCTCGGGGTGCACGATGTTGAGCTTGCCGTTGAAGGAGGTGGGCTTGCCGAAAATGGTGTAGGTGCTGCCTGCCCGAAGGTTCTTTTGGATGAACGAAATGCCCTTAAACCATACCAAATCTATGCTGCCCGTGCCGTCGGTAAACATCGCGATGAGCCTTTTCTGGCTTGCGCTCACCTCGCGAAAGCCAACGATTTTTCCTTTTAGCAGCACGTAGGGAAGGTCTTCGCTGAGGTCGCGGATGGCGTATACGTGCGTTTTGTCAATGTAGCGAAAGGGGAAATGGTAAAGCAGGTCGCCAAACGTGCGAATGTTGAGCTCCTTTTGCAGCAGCTCGGCACGCTTGGGGCCAACTCCGGGCAAAAATTTTATTTCGTTATCTAAAATGTATACCATAGCTGGCGGCAAAGGTACAAAAATCCCTACAGAAAAAGTAACTTGTAGGGAATCTTAAGCAGAATGTAAAATGCAGAATGCAGAATGTAAAATGCAGAATGCAGAGGTAGTGTCATAAATTGTAGGGTGCGAAAAACCTAATTTACTCACTCGTGCTTATTTTTGGTGTTCGTGAGCTCGCCGCGCTCGGTTACACCTAATTTTAATAACAAAACAACCTCAGTAGCAGGGAGATATAGTAGAAATAACAACCTCACCAACCTCATTAATGCAAATGATTTATAATCAGCACAATGCTTACCGCCTCGTGCAATTTATGGCATTAGCGAATGCAGAATGTAAAATGTAAAATGCAGAATGTAAAATGCAGTCCTCCATCCATCCATCCCGCCATCCCCCTCCCCCTGTCCGGGCAAGGGTGGCTGCCTGCGCAGGCAGCGTCCGCCGGTTTTTTTAGGCCGAAAGCGGAGCGATTCCGGATTTCGCGTCAGGCATGTCCGCCGCTGCGTTTGCTTCCGTGGCGGGGGGGGCTTTTTTTCGGCTTATGAGCCTTATTGTTCCGTCTTTGATAGGCTCAAAGCCTTCGCCAAACACGCCGGTGACGCTGGCGGTAGAAACAAAAGCGTTTCGGTCTATTTCGTTGATGATGCGGTACACGGTGTTGACTTCGTACCTGCGCACCACCAGCAGCAGCACGTTTCGCTCGTGCTTGGTGTACCACCCTTTGGCGTAGAGCATGGTGACGCCTCGGCCCAGCACGCTGCACACCTTGTCGGCAATGGCCTCGTAGCGCTCCGAAAAGATGAGCACCTGCAGGCTCTGCTTGGAGCCTACCAGCAGCGCGTCGATCACGTAGGTGGATACCGTTACCATAATTCCGCCGTAGAGGAGCGAAAGGATGGTGCGGTCGGGCAGAAATATGGATGAGCCGATGATAACGACGTCGCAGTACAGCAGCACCCGGCCCGGGTTGACGTGCTTAAACTTGTTGATGATGAGCGCCACGATGTCCGTGCCGCCGGTGCTTCCGCCGCGCGTGAACGCTATGCCGATGCCCGTTCCCTCCAGGATGCCGCCCACGAGCGCCCACAGCAGCAGGTTGTCCTCCGACTGCACCTGCGCTATCAGCGTGGCGGGAACAACCTGCGGGAGGTAGTGGAAGAGCGCCGTGCTGATCAAAATGCCGTAGATGGTTTTTGCGCCAAAGTGCCGGCCTATGATTTTCACGCCAAGCAGCAGCAGCACAGCGTTGGCCAGGAGGTAGGAGTAGGATATCTCGAAGCCGGTGGCGTAGTAAATCAGCGCGCCGATACCGCTAATTCCGCCGCCTACAATGCCGTTGGGTATGATGAAAGCCACCCACCCGAATACGTAAACGAGCAGGCCAACGGATATGATGGCGTAATCCTTCAGCATGTTGAGGTATTTTTTTTGCATACAAAAGTTGTTTTTACGGCTGGTGAATCCTCAATTTTCCGCTTACCGCCCGTCTGCTGTGCGCCTTGCGTAGTCTCTCACCCGCAGGCGTATGCGCGCCACCTCCTTGCGCAGCCCGCTGATGAGCAGCGCCCCGTCGGCCGCCTGCGACATCGTAACGTCGTCCTCAAACATGGTGAGCACGCGGCGCATGGGGCTGTGCGCGCGAAAGACGAGCTTGCCGGGTTCGCCTTTTGCCGGCTTGTAGCCGCTTTTGGACATTATTTCGCGCAGCGGCTGCTCGTGCGCCTCCCATTCGCCCCCCGGCAGCGGCTCCTTGACCGTCGAAAATCCTACAAGCGGGTAGCACACCCCAAGCAGCGTCAGCCCAACGAGCAGGCGCGGCGTGAAGAGCGTGGAGAAATCGGGCATGACGGCAAGCGGCTCTCCGCTCGCCACGTGCAGGACGACGTACAGCAGGATGAAAAAAATGTAGAAGTACGCAACCTGCTTAACGGCTCGTATGGGGTATCGCTTCCAAATCATCAGCTTGAGTGTTTAGTATATGGCGGTAAAAGTAGGTAAAATTAGCGAAAGTACAAAGCTGGAGAGCGGGCAGAAATTCCGCATCCTGCCTTTGGCATTGGACAGCCTGCATTCTGCATTCTGCAGCCTGCATTCTGCGTTGGCCGCCGTTCAGCGCGCTCCGTACTGCTTTTCGTAGTATTTTTCGTACTCGCCGCTCACCACGTGCTCCAGCCACGCTTGGTTGGCGAGGTACCAGTCCACCGTTTTTTCCAGCCCCTGCTCAAAGGTAACGGAGGGCGTCCAGCCGAGCTCGCGCTGGATTTTTGAGGCGTCGATGGCGTAGCGCAGGTCGTGGCCGGCGCGGTCGGTAACGAAGGTAATCTGCCCGGCCGACTGCCCCGCCGGTCGCCCCAGCTTCTTGTCCATGAGCGAGCACAGCAGCCTTATCAGCGCAATGTTTGTCCACTCGTTGTGCCCGCCAATGTTGTACGTTTCGCCGTTTTTCCCCTCGTGAAAGACGAGGTCGATGGCGGCTGCGTGGTCTTCCACGTAGAGCCAGTCGCGCACGTTTTCGCCCTTGCCGTAGATGGGGATTGGCTTTCCCGTTTTGATGTTGTTGATGGCAAGCGGGATGAGCTTTTCCGGGAAATGGTTTGGCCCGTAGTTGTTGGAGCAGTTCGTTATCACGACGGGCAGCCCGTAGGTGTCGTGGTATGCGCGCACCATGTGGTCGGAGCTGGCTTTGGAGGCCGAGTAGGGGCTGTGGGGGGCGTAGCGCGTATCTTCGGTAAAGAAGCCCGCGGCGCCCAGCGAGCCGTACACCTCGTCGGTGGAGATGTGGTAGAACCGCTTCCCCGCAAAATCGCCCTTCCATGCGCTTTTTGCGGCGTTGAGCAGCGCTACCGTCCCCACAACGTTGGTGCGGATAAACTCCATGGGGTTTACAATGGAGCGGTCAACGTGCGATTCGGCGGCCAGGTGGAGCACGCCGGTGATGCGCCGCTCGGCAAAAACCTGCTGTAGCAGCTCGGCGTCGCAGATGTCGCCTTTCACAAAGCGGTAGTTCGGGGCGTCCTTTACGTCGGTAAGGTTTTCCAGGTTTCCGGCATACGTCAGCTTATCGTAGCAAACGACGCCATACTCCGGGTACTTCTTTACTAATCGCCGCACCACGTGCGAGCCAATAAATCCGGCGCCTCCGGTAATGAGAATGTTGGTCATAATGAATTAATGGTTAATGGTTAATGGTTAATGGTTAATGGGCTGACGCACGACAAGCTTCGAGCTATGATTTTTTTCCTGATGCCGACACTTTGTATATACGCTATATATACAATTGTAATTTGCTGTAATAGTGGATACTATGAATATAAAGATTTGGTTATGTCATAGATTGCATGATATAGCAAGTTTCCAAGTCTCGCAAGTTTCCAAGTCTCGCTGTTCAGCAAATTTCGCAATTCCTCAGTTTCGGCAGATCGCTGCTTTTTTTCGCTTAATTTATTTTGTGTCCATTAACGAAGCAATCTTCATAGCTTTTGAAAAAATCGTAATAAATACGCATGTTTTCGAGTTGATACCATTTTTCGACGGTAACGGGCACAGCATCGAGGTTGTAAATTTTCGCATTTTTGAGCGCAAGTATAAATGGCGAATGGGTTGCAATGACAAATTGACAATTTTTGTAGCGCACCGAGTCTTCAATCAGCGTTTTGAGCTCGAGCTGAAGCTGCGGCGACATGCTGTTTTCCGGCTCATCAAGCAGATACAGCGCATTTTCCTCAATCTGCTTGTCAAAAAACATCAAGGCATTTTCGCCGTTGGAGTATTGCCGCTGCATTTCGCCTACGCGCCGTTTTATAAATTGCCTTTTTGTCAATCGCCTCGCCTCATTTTGCAAGCGAATATCTCGTAAATCATCAGGATTTGAAAGGTTTATACTTTTAATAGAGCGAACGTCATCATAAGCGTGCGTTTTTGCTGTTTTCAAAGTTCTGTTGTCGCTACGAATACTCAAAATATTGTCGAAAATGTCGTCGGAAGCCAAAAGTTTACTCCTCTTAGGAATTGCAATTTCCTGCTCATAAGTGCATTTTCTTACAAAATACTCAAACATATCAGTCCGTACATACTCTTTTGGTCGTGCAAGTTCGATAGTTTCGGCTACAATATTTAGCAAAGTTGTTTTTCCGCAGCCATTTCCACCATACAAAAGTGTAATGTTCTCAAAATCCAGCTGCCGAAGTTTCAGGTTAAACAAACCAATCGGATAGTATTCATCAGAGGTTTTATCCCTGAAAATACTGCTGTATTCCATATAATTTTCTTTGTTGTCTTCGTCAAACAAAGTAATTTTTTTTAAATAAACCATATACTTTTCAACATTTTACAATCCACAAACATAGCAATATTTCGGATTACCATTTAATGCTGATGGTGCTTTCCGAATTTATTTTTGATCCATCCGGGCACTATCACTACGCCAATGAGCAGGTAGAGGTAGTAGGTAATGAGGCGCCACAGCAGGGCAATGATGACGGTAAGCCCCGCCACCGGGATAAAATCGCCCAGAAACTGCTTGAAAACGAACTCTGCAAAGCCGCTTCCGCCGGGCGTTGGGCTCACCAGCATCATAATCCACATGACGAGCTGCCGCGCAAAGATCAGCAGATGGTCGTGCACGGCAAAGAAGGCCAGAAAGAGGGCATTTACGACCCAGTAGCGCGACGTCCACGAAACGAAGGTTGCGGCAAAGGATTTGAGCCAAAACGCCGGCGGCCGATGCTT
>JAIROF010000207.1 GCA_031257655.1 Prevotellaceae bacterium
CACACACACACACACACACACACACACACACACACACACACACACACACACACACACACACACACACACACACACACACACACACACACACACACACACACACACAGGAAAGAGCAAAATTACATAAAAATACCGAGCCTCCAAGCGCACGGGGTGAAAAAATTTTTTTGCAGAGTAAGGATAGCAGGTTTCTTTATGCCTGTAAGCATCCCGGGTAGGATGACGTCGCAGCCGCTTCGCCATTTTGCCCGGGATGCTTGCATGGTAGCGGCTCTTTGTGGCGGCTTGCGGGGAGGGCATCCCCAGCGTGCGCCGCCTTTGGCGACGCTCCGGAAAACCCCAAACTCGGAGAATTGAGAATTGAGAATTGAGAATTTGAAAGCATCTATACCCCGCTCGGCGTAGCGTCCACGCTACGCCGGGTTAAAAGCAAGGCTCCAGCCTTGCAAATACGCTACGACATCCCCCGCGTTCTCTCCGCAGGCTTTCCCGCATGGGACGGCACTTGATTAACCGTATGCTTCAGCATACGGAGCAAGCGCACAGCGAGCAGGCATCCGGGTCGTCCCGCATGGGACGGCACTTGAAAACGCCGGATGCGTTTTCTGGGGAAGAGAAAAGCGACTAAGCCGTGTCCGTGTCCGTATCCGTCTGCTAAGGGGCTGTCAAACAATAAATATATCAATAATTTATTTCATTGTAAATGGTCGCCGTAGATGGTCGCCGCGCGCGCCGACCCTACCAATGGTCGGCGCACGCGACGACCCTACACAAATCGACCATTTACGGCGACCATCTACGGCGACCATTTGTAGGGTCGTCGCGTGCGGCGACCATCTACGGCGACCATTTACGCCGACCATTTGTAGGGTCGTCGCGTGCGGCGACCATCTACGGCGACCATTTACGCCGACCATCATTATAAGGAGTTGCGAGGTACGAAGCAAGGTAATCCGGAAATGCAATATTTTATTTATTACACCTCCTAAAGCATACGGTTGGAGAGGGGGTGAGGGCGGGGCGGAGGTGAGGTCTGACAGGATGGGATAGCACAAAAGCGCTGATTTTTATTGTTTTACAAAAAATAAGCTTGTTGTAGAATGTTGGTGTTCAACAAATTAAATAGCTTGCGAAAGCTGAATGCTCAGTAAGCAAAACGGCTTGCGAAAGCTGAATGATTTAAGGTAGGAAAAGCCCAAAAAAAAAATTTTGAGGATATGCAAGTAAAACTCACGCTAACGGCCTGCTTGCTGCTGTTTGCAACGCTCGCCTTTGCCAATTGGCCGCTGGATTCGCTGCTGGATCAGCTGTGCCTTGATATTGAAAAGAAGGGAGCATACGACCTGCAAAAGGAGCGCGCGCTGCAGGCCAAAAAGCAAATGCTGCGTATCCCCAACCTGCAACCGGAGCAGGAATATCTGTTCAACAAGGAGCTGGTAGAGGCATACAAAAAGTACACCATAGACAGCGCCGTTTTTTACGCTAAGCAAAACCTGAGGCTCGCTGTCGCTGCGGGTAGGCCCGATTGGCTTTACGAAACACGCCTGAGCCTTTCGCTGCTCTACTCTACCGCGGGCATGTACATAGAGGCGGAAGCTATTCTGAACAGCATCAGCAAAGGCAAGCTGCCCGAGCATTTGCTGCCGCTCTACTACGATGCGTTTCGCCACTTCTACAGGTACTACGCGCAGATTAGCGGGCGCGAAGAGCCTCTTGCGCAGAGCGCAGTTTACCGAGATTTTCTGAAAGAAATGCTCGATAAAAATTCGTTGCAGTACAAAATTGTTTACGCCGAGCAAGTAATATTTCAGAATAGCATAGCGTTTTCCGTTGCGCAGGCCCCCCGCGACCTTGATGCTGTAGAAGCTCTCCTGCTGACGCTGTTTGGTACGCTAAGTCCGGATCATCGCGATTACGCGCTCACGGCCTTTATGCTTGGAAACCTCTACGCCATTAGGCAGCAGCCGGAGCTGCAGCAGCAGTACCTTGCGCTCTCTGCCCTTGCCGACATCAGAAATTCTGTGAAGGACAACGCTTCGCTGCACGCCCTTGCGCTGGCGCTCTACAAGTCCGACGACCTGGGCCGCGCCCACCGGTTTATGCAATCGGCCATCAGCGATATGGAGTTTTGCAACGTGCGCTTTCGCGTTACCGACCTGTCGGCGGCGCATACCATTATCAGCAGCGCCTACATGGAAAAAGAGCTCCACCGTCGCGGTGCGCTTCAGCGCTACCTGCTGGTGATTAGCCTGCTGTCGGTGGTGCTGCTGGTGGTCATCGTCTACGTGGTGCGGCAGGTGTACAGGGTTTTGCGCATACGGCGAAAGCTGTACGACGCCAACGTTACCATGCGCCAAATGAACCACAGCATGCTGTGCGCCAACGACGAGCTGCAAAAGCTCAACGCCCGCCTGCAGGAGGCCAACCGCGTGAAGGAGGAGTACATTGCGCAGTTTTTCGACATGTGCTCTGCCTACATCGACAAGTGGGAGGATTACCGCAAAACGCTCAACAAGAAGGCTATATCCAAGCGCTACGAAGACCTTGCCGGGATGTTGCGCTCGAATACGATAGCGGACGAAGAGCGCAAAAAGCTCTACGACACTTTCGACAGCGTTTTTCTGCACCTTTACCCCACCTTTGTCGAAGCGTTCAACGCGCTGCTCGCGCCCGAAAAGCAAGTGTTGCCCAAGCCGGGCGATATGCTCAACACCGAGCTGCGCATCTTTGCCCTGATACGCCTCGGCATTAGCGACAGCATAAAGATTGCCGGCTTTTTGCGCTACTCGTCGAGCACCGTGTACAACTACCGAACCCAAATCCGCAATAAGGCGATTTCGCGCGACGATTTTGAGCAGGAGGTGATGAAAATCGGAAGTCTTCAGGGAAAAAAATAGCTCCAAAACAGCTCCAAACAGCCTTACATCACCCTGTGCCTACTACTTTATTTTACATTTTAAAGATGCTTAATCAACTTGTAGGCAATAATGTGGTGATTTTAACATTCTACTTTTTTATTCCGGTGAAAATTTTTTGTGTTGGGCATATTTAACTTTGCGCTCACGGTTTTTTTCAATTGCGCTGACCGAAAAATATAGCGCATTAAAAACGGATGATTGTTATGAAGAAGCATTTTTTACTTGTTTTTGCCGCCGCTGGCTTTTCTGCCTGCACCTCGCAGCCGCAAGGCGGGGTTGAGGGGCAGGCCGCCGCCCTTGTAGCGCAAATGACGCTGGAGGAAAAGATCGGGCAGCTGGCGCAAATCAGCGTCGATATGCTGTGCCGGCGGGTTGAAGGGGCAGCGCCCCACGGCGTATGGCAGCTGGATTTGGAGAAGCTGCGCGATGCGGTGGTGGGCTACCACGTAGGCTCCATCCTCAACTCGCCCAACAACGGCGCCCAAACCGCCGAATGGTGGAACAGCACCGTAGCCCAAATACAGGCGGTGGCCACCCGGGAAACGCGCCTAAAAATCCCCGTGCTGTATGGTCTGGACGAAATTCACGGCGCCACCTACGTGGCGGGCTCCACGATCTTCCCGCAGGAGGTAGGGCTGGCGGCCACGTGGAATCCCAATCACGCAAGGCGCATGGGCGAAATAGCGGCCTACGAAACCCGCGCGGCCAACGTGCCCTGGACCTTTGCGCCGGTGCTGGATTTGGGCGCCGATCCGCGCTGGCCGCGCCAGTACGAAAACTTTGGCGAAGACCCGTACCTTTCGGCGGTTTTTGGCTACCAGCTGGTGAAAGGCTACGAAGGCGAGCGCAACAGCGTGGGCAGCGGCGTCAGGGTGGCGGCCTGCGCGAAGCATTTTCTCGGCTACTCCGTGCCGGTGAGCGGCAAAGACCGCACGCCGGCCTACATCCCCGACAACGTGCTGCTGGAGTACCATGTGCCGCCCTTCCAGGCCGCCATCGACGCCGGCGTGCAGACCGTGATGGTCAACTCGGGGAGCATCAACAACCGCCTCGTGCACGCCGACTACGAGCTGCTCACCCAGCTGCTGCGCGAGCAAATGGGCTTTAAGGGCGTGGTGGTGAGCGACTGGGGCGATATTGAAAACCTCTACCGTCGCGAAAAGATGGCGCCGTCGGCTAAGGAGGCGATTAAGGCAAGCATCAATGCCGGCGTGGATATGTCGATGATTCCGTACGGCTACAGGGAGTTCTGCACGCTGCTCCGCGAGCTGGTGAACGAGGGGGAAGTGCCGCTGCGGCGCATCAACGAGGCGGCAACCCGAGTGGTGGCGTTGAAGCTGAAGCTCGACTTGTTCGGCACGCCCAACACGTTTTGCCGCGATTACCCCGAATTTCACGCCAAAGCATTTCAGGATGCGGCCTACGAAGCTGCCGCCGACGGCGTTACGCTGCTGAAAAACGACAACCACGTGCTGCCGCTAAAAAAAGGCGCAAGGATTTTGGTGGCTGGCCCTAACGCCGTGAGCAAGCGCGCGCTCAACGGCGGCTGGACGTTTTCGTGGCAGGGCGAAAAGGTGGATGACTTTGGCGAAGACTGCCGAACGCTGCTGGAGGCCATACAGCACAGCTTTGGCAAGGAAAACGTGAGCTACGTGCCGGGCGTAAGCTATAGCGGCGCTATAGAGTACGCCACCGAGCACAGGGATAAATTTGGCGAAGCCATAGCCGCAGCCCAAAAAGCCGACTACGTGATACTCTGCTTGGGCGAAAACTCCTACTGCGAAAAGCCCGGCGACCTCCACGACCTATACCTGAATGACCTGCAAACCGAGCTGGCGCAGGCGATGCTTAAAACCGGCAAAAAGGTAGTTGTGGTGCTGAGCGAAGGCCGTCCGCGCGTGATTTCCAAATTTTCGTCGCGGGTGCACGCCATTGTGCAAACCTACCTTCCGGGTATCTACGGCGCTACGGCGTTGGCCGATGTGCTCTCCGGCAAGGTCAACCCGTCGGGCAAGCTGCCCTACACCTATCCGGCCTTCCCCAATTCGCTGACGCCCTACTACCACAAGCACAGCGAAGAGCAGAAGAAGAGCGCCGGCGCCTACAGCTACGAAGGCGACTTCAACCCCGAATATCACTTTGGCTTTGGGCTGAGCTATACCACGTTTGAGTACGCCAACCTGAAGATAAGCAAAGCGCAGCTGCCGCTGGGCTCCGAAGAGGAGGTTGAAATCTCCGTAGAGGTGAAAAATACCGGCGCGCGCGCAGGAAAGGAGGTCGTGCAGCTCTACTCGAGCGACCTCTACGCTTCGCTCATCCCGGATGTGAAGCGGCTGCGGCGCTTTGAGAAGATAGCCCTCGACCCGGGCGAAACCAAAACGGTAACGTTCAGGCTCAAGCTCAGCGACCTGTCGTTTGTCAACCTGGAAAACAAGCGCGTGGTTGAGCCTGGAGAATTTGAGCTGCACGTGGCGGCGTCGTCGAATGACGTGAGGGGAACAGCCCGCTTTACTGTGCTATAGCCATAGTCGACGCCCAAAAAGGAGGCGGCCTGCTCTTTTTGGCTTGGGAAGGGCGTGTTTTTGCCCTGCAAGCGGCCCTTTTTAAGCAAAGCTTAAAGCTCGCTTAAAGCACGCTTAAAGCGAGCCTTAAGCACGCATTAAAACAGGCTGAAGCTCCGGCTGCTGCTGCTTTTAGGCGTTGCCTGTTCATTGTTTTATTACTCAGTTTTATCAATCAATCTTATTAATCACTTTAGAGCTACAAAATTTATGAGAAAGAAATGCTTTTATCGAGGATTTTTCATCCTCTCGTTCGCACTCTTTTCGGGGATGGCATTTGGGCAGCAATCCCGGGTATCGGGGGTGGTTACCGACGCCTCTACGGGAGAGGTGCTGGTTGGCGTAACGGTGTCCGAAAAAGGGACAACCAACGCCACCCTAACCGGCGTAGACGGACGGTATGCGATTACCGTTCAGCCCGGGTCTGCGCTTGTATTCGCGTACGTGGGCTACGTGGCGCAGGAGCAAACCGCCTACGGCGCAGCGCTGGATGTGGCGATGGAATTGTCCGACTTAAGCGCGCTGGACGAGGTGGTGGTGGTGGGCTACGGCGTGCAGAAGCGAAGCGTGGTTACGGCCGCCATTAGCAGCGTAAAGGCGGCGGAGCTGGAGAAGGTGGCGCCTACCAGCATCGGCAATGTGCTGAAGGGGCAGGTGTCGGGCGTAATCATTGTTACCGGCTCGGGGCAGCCCAACGATGATGCGACCATCCGTATCCGCGGGGTAGGCACCACCGGCAACAGCGACCCGCTGTGGATTGTAGACGGCATGGCGGTGGACGGCGGCATCCGCAACGTAAACCCGGCCGACATTGCCTCGGTGGAGGTGCTGAAGGATGCCGCATCGGCGGCGGTGTATGGCGCGCGCGCCGCCAACGGCGTCATTCTGGTTACCACCAAAACCGGCGCGCTTGGCGCTAAACCCCGCGTCAGCTACGATATGAGCGTTGGCTTCCAAAACCCGTGGCGGAAGAAAGCCGTGCTCAACGCCGAGCAGTACATGGTTATCCACAATGAGCTGCGCCTGAACAACGGCGAATCCCTCCCGTTTTCCGCCAAAAACATTGCCGACGCTCGGGCTGGCCTTACGCCCAACACCGACTGGCAGGATGAGATATTTTACCGCAACGCCCCGATGTCGAATCACCAGCTGAGCATTTCGGGCGGCACGGAAAAGCTTTCGTACTACGTTTCGCTGGGCTACTTTGACCAGGATGGGATTATTGGCGGCAACTACGATGTGAGCAGCTACAGCCGCTGGAATATCCGCAGCAATGCCACCTACGAGGTGTTTAACGCCGAAAAGCAGCGCAGCTTTCTTAACAAGGTAAAAATCGGCGTCAACACAACCTACGGACGCGCTAATTCTATCGGCGTGGGCAATAATGCCCAGGTTTACAATTCGCCGCTGGGCGAGGCGCTGGTATTGCCGCCTACCATGAGCGTGTACCTTTCGGAGGAGGAGGGCAAGGCGCTGCTGGAGCAGCACCCCTACGCCATCGTTAGCGAAGACGGGCGGGTGTATACGCCATCGCCCAGCGGATTTAACGAGCCGCGCAACCCGCTTGCCCACATGCAGGCGCCGGACAGGACTTACAGCAACGAAGACAAATTTATCGGCTCGTTCTTTGGGGAGCTGAATGTTCTGAAAGGGCTGGTGTTTAAGAGCAGCTACGGCTTCGACCTGGCGTTTTGGGGCAGCGACGGCTACCGCTTCCCCTACTACTTGGCCGACGTGTCGGCGCCGCAGGACGAAGACCCGCTGAGGTCGGAGGCCTGGTCGAGCATGAACCGCGGCTTTACCTGGCAAATCGAAAATACGCTGACCTACACCGCGCAGCTTGCCGACGCGCACAACGTCAACGTGCTCCTGGGGCAATCGGCGCGCCGCCACGGGGGGCGGTCGCTCAGCGGCAACGGCTACGAGCTGATTGCCTACGACCCCGACATGGCCGTGGTAAACTCCTCGCGCGCCGACGTGGAAAAGGGCGGGCGGCGCAGCAGCGGCAGCACCTCCGCAAGCTCGCTCGCCTCGTACTTTGCCCGCGTGGATTACAACTTCGCCGAGCGCTACATGCTTCAGGCTACGGTGCGCCGCGACGGCTCCGACAAGTTTGGGCCGGGAAACAAGTGGGGCGTTTTTCCCTCCGTATCGGCAGGCTGGAACCTCACCAACGAGCCTTACCTGAAAGGCGTCTTGCCCAGCCTGTTTGACGCCATCAAGCTGCGCGCCAGCTGGGGCGTCAACGGAAACGAAAGCATCGGGCAGTTTGCCTACATGAGCCTTATGTCGGGGGGACAAAACTACTACTTTGGCGCCGGCAATGCGGAAACCATGTACTACGGCATCAGCAGCTCCGGGGCGTCGAACGTCGACCTGAAGTGGGAGGAATCCAAGCAAACCGACGTCGGCATCGACCTGGCCATGCTCAACAGCGCCCTCACGTTCTCCTTCGACTGGTTTACCAAGCGCACCGAAGGCATGCTGGCCAACATGCCTATCCCCCGCTACGTGGGCCTGAACGCGCCGGTGTATAACATCGGCGTTATGGAAAACCAGGGGCTGGAGCTTGATTTGGGGTACAAGGCAAGCATTGGCGGCGTGAGCTTTGCCGTGAAGCTCAACGCCTCGTACGTGAAAAATACCCTGATTGATTTTGGCAACGCCAGCGGCGAAAACTCCTGGGGCGGCCATAACCTGCTGGGGCTTGATAACTTCATCTTCCAGAAAAACGGCATGGTGAACCCCTTCTTCTACGGCTACCGTACCGACGGAATCATCCAAACGCAGGACGCGGCCGACGAGTACAACTTAGCCTACAACCAGAGCGCCGTGCCCGGCGATGTGCGCTTCAAAAACCTCAACGGCGACGAGCTGATCGACGCCAACGACCGCGAAATGATAGGCAAACCCGACCCCGACTGGGTGTTTGGCCTTACCCTCAACGCCGACTACCGGGGCTTTGACTTCTACGCCTTCCTTCAGGGCGTGTGGGGCAACGATATTTTTATAGGGCCTTTCCGTACCGACATCAGCATGCAGAATTTCCCCGCGTGGATTATGGATCGGTGGACAGGCCCCGGCACCTCCAACACCATCCCCCGCCTTACGACCAACGACCCGAACCGCAACTACAGGGCGTCCGACCTGCTGATTCGAGACGGCGCCTACGGCAGGCTGAAAAATCTGCAGCTGGGGTACACCCTCCCCAAAAAGATTACCCGGCAGGTGAGCATCGAGCGCCTGCGCCTCTACTTGGGGGCAGAAAACCTGCTCACCCTCACCGGCTACAAAGACGGCTTCGACCCGGAGGTGGGCAACGGCGTCGACTATGGCAGCTATCCTCATGCGCGGGTGCTTACCTTCGGCGCAAACATTACCTTTTAGTGAAGTGGAATAACCAAATAATGAAATACGATTATGAAGAAAATAATTTTATGCAGCTTTCTTTTGGGAGGAGTAGCGCTCGGCGGCGCGTCGTGCAGCGAAGATTTCCTTACCATTTACCCCACCTCGCAGGTGGCCGCAGGGGCGCCCGCTACGCAGGACGTTATAGACCAGCAGCTCGTGTCGGCGTACCAAATCCTGCTGCTGGATTCGTATGCCGACGGGCAGCTGGTGAGCGTGGCTACCTTTGGCGACGTGCGCTCCGACGATTTATACTGCGGCGGCGCCGACATGAGCGACCAGCCGAACGTGTACCGCCATTCGCAGTACACCGTTACCGAAGTAAACCAGCTGGACGGCTACTGGGGCATCTACTATACCGGGCTACAGCGCTGCAATGCCGCGCTGTTGTCGTGCAACAATGCCGTGAACGTTGCGCCCGCTATGCTTAACCGCCTGCGCGCCGAAGCCCTTACCCTGCGCGCCTACTATGTGCACCAGCTCTGGAAAGCTTTCGGCAATATCGTGTACTACGAAGTAACGCCGGGGCCGCCCTACTACGTGGCGCCCCAGTACGCGGCCGACCAGGTGTACGCCGAAATTATCGAAGACCTCAACGCCGCCATCGCAACGGACGATTTCCCCCTGGCAACCACCGGCGCCGACGCCGGCCGCGTAAACAAAGCCGCAGCCATGATGACCAAGGCGCGCGCGGTGATGTACCAGAACGACCAAGCGCGCTACGCCGAAGTGCTGGCAGACATGAAAGCCATCATCGAAAGCGAAGCGTACAGCCTGATACGCACCAGCCCCAACGCCAGCCTCACCGCCAACCCAATCACCTGGATGTTCCTCCGCGAAGGCGAATTTTGCAAAGAATCGATCTTTGAGGCCAACCACCTGCCCGAAGGAAAAACATGGGGCAATTCGTGGAGCGGCTACGGCAACTACCTGCCCAAATGCTTGTCGCCCCGCGACCTGAGCGACCCGACCGGCGCCTTCGACGCCGGGTGGGGCCTCTTTCCCGTGCAGCGCGGCACGTTTGAGCGCATTTTCAACGAAGCCGGCGACGTCCGCAAGGAGGCCAGCGCCATCGAATGGCCGTCGAGCGCCTATGGCGGAGGTTTCCAGGCTACCGGCCTATTCCTGGGCAAGTATATCGCCCGCACAGGCTACAACAACAATACCACCGGCGACGCCGCGCTCAACTACGAAAACAACATGCGCATCTACCGCCTGGCCGAAACCTACCTCAATGCCGCCGAGCTGAGCTTCTACAGCGGCGGAGCGGGCGCAGCGCAGCCCTACTTAGACGCTATCCGCGCGCGCGCCTTTGGCGACGACAGCCATTCCATAACGGCAACGCTCGAAAACATCAAGCTCGAACGCCACCGCGAGCTCTTTGGCGAAGGACAGCGATTCTGGGATTTGGTGCGCTGGGGAAGCGACGAAACCGGAAAAACTACGGCGCAAGTCCTCTCCGTGAACGACCCCGCATTCTTTATGAGCCGAACATGGGAGGACTACAAAAAATACCTGCCCCTGCCCAAGGCCGAGCTCGACAAGACTAAGGGCACGGAGTACGAGCTGCAACAAAATCCCGGCTGGAATTAACAGAACTAAGAACTAAGAACTAAGAGTTAAGAGCTAAGAGTTAAGAGCTGTAAATGTGAGTCAACTAAAAAATATACTGATATGAAAGCAAAAAATATATTTCATGTAAGATTTCTCGTCCTGCTGCTGGCGGCAGGGCTGGCGGGGTTCTCCTGTAACCCTGCGGAAGACAACCGCTACGCGCTGGGCGGCGAACCGGTAGGCTTGCCGTCCGGCTGGACGGTAACCGCAACGGACAACGACAACGAAGTTGTAGTGGCGTATGCGCCGCTCGGCGATTTTATTGATGGCACAAATGTGCTGGCCGTGCAGTTCAGCTGCCCGGAGGCCGGCATCAGCTTCGTAGTGAGAAAGGGCGACCCGGTAGAGCCCAAAAGCGCCAAGGTGTACCGCAGCGGCAGCTACGTGCTCTACGTAGCCGCTATTACCCGCGCCGGCGCGGGTACGCCCAGAGAGGTGCCCTTTACGGTAACAAAGAACCTGCTGCTCGAAACGCTGAGCGAAGACGCGCTGCCGGAAACCGTGGAGCTTAACCTCGACGACGACGGGCATAAGGAAACCTTCCGAAAAGGCGAGCTGTACATCGAAAGCAGCAGCCTCATCACCCTCGCAGGGGCGCTGGCAAGCGACGACGTCATTGTAAACCTCGACTTCTTTGCGCGGGAAAATACCACCACCGTAAAGTTCTCCGGCGAAAGCGGGGTGTATGCCCTGTACTGGAATCCCGTGCGCAAAAACGTCATTATCGAGCCAACTGCGGCCATAGAAGCGGCCAACGGCTACTACGTGCTCACCGGCGTTGGGCTGGGCTATCCGACCACCGTGTCGTCCGACGCAATTAAGGCGGCCTACGGAGCAGGAGACGGACGATACACCACCTGGTGGGCGCCGGGCGAAAACATCCGCAGCCGCGTGGTCATGCGGCGAATTGGTACAGATACCTACCAGGCCACCGTGTGCATTAACGATGGCGCGGCCTTCAAGCCTTTCTCCAATACCGGTTGGGGAAATGATGTGTTCGCTGCCGAAAACTGTACGTTTTCCGGTTCGCCCATACTCAAGCCAACCGGAGACTGGTCGCCCAACGAAAGCTGCGACAAGGACGCCTACTACCGCCTTACCCTTAATGCTGCCCAAAAAGCGGTGGAGGTAAGGAAGGTGAGCGCCGCCGGCGAAGTGCTGCCCGATGAAACTCTCCCCGACGAACCCGTAACCCCGCCGGGGGAAGACACGCCTACGACCATCAACTTCACCGCCTTTACCGCCACGGACAACAGCTTGGCGGTGCTCGAAAATAAAGCCCTCGAAAAAGACGCCGAATATACGTTGATAGGCAACATCGAGCATGCAGGAGCCTTGTTCAACCTCGACTTCTTTGAGCGGACGGCGTTAGACAAAGTACGGTTCCTCGGCGAAAGCGGCTCCTACACGCTGCACTACTACAAAAACCTCCAAACGGTGCTCCTCACGCCCCCAGAGCCTGCCTACCCCGACTTCTTAGTCGCCACAGGCAAAGGCTTTGGCTATCCTGTGGGCGCAGGTGCAGCGCCGGCCTACCTCGGAGGCTATCCGGAAAACGCGGCGGCTAACGAAGCGTTGAAGTATGTGCTCTTCCGCAAAATTGCCGACGACACCTACCAGGCCACCATTATGATGAAAACAGGCAGCGGTGAAGTGGAGTTTAAGCCCTATCAGGCTGCCGGCGGCGGCAAGGTGATAAGCAGCTGGGGCAGCAGCGGGGAGTTTAGCTACAACGGCTGCACTTTTAGCGGCGAAGCGGACGTTTTCGTTGATGGCGGCGAACCCTACCATAACTGGGTAGCCGGACCCGCCGCAAACGCCGCCCAATGCTACCGGATAACCGTTACCGTTACAAGCGCCGGAGACCCCAGGGCTGCAAATGTTGCCATCGAAAAAATAGCACCATGATGAAAAGACATCTTTATCTTGCCGCCGGGCTGCTGTCCGGCATCAGCTGTGCCGGCGGCGACGGAGGCAGCAGCGGCGCCCGTCCTCCTGTCGAAGCCGGCTTTGCGCCCAACGGCTACACCCTCGTGTGGAGCGATGAGTTTGACGACACGCCCGGCGGGCTGCCGAGCGCCGAATGGTGGTTTGAAACCGGCAACAGCGGCTGGGGCAACAACGAGCCGCAGTGCTACGTAGACCGCGTGCTGGGCGCGGATACGGTGGCCAAAATCCGCGACGGCAAGCTCACCATCACCGCCTACAAGCTCGCCACGCCCTACGCCGGGAGCAGACCCACGCCGGGCGCCGACATCATTTCGGCCCGGATGAACACCACCCGCGCATGGACGTATGGATACTTCGAGATGAAAGCCCGGCTTCCGGGCGGGCGCGGCACCTGGGCGGCCTTCTGGATGCTGCCGCAAAGCTTCCAAAGCTGGCCGCTCGACGGCGAAATCGACATCATGGAGTACGTGGGCTACCGCCCCGACGTAACCCAGGCCTCCGTGCACACCGACGCCTACAACCACGTGGCCGGCACCGAAAAAACCGCCACTCGCAGCGCTCCGGGCGCCGAGCGAAAGCTATACACCTACGCCCTGCTGTGGACGGAAGACGCGATTAAAGGCTACTTTGAGGGGCGCGAATACTTTTCGTTTGCCAACGACAAGGCCGGCGACAAGCGCACATGGCCGTTCAACGCGCCCTTTTACCTGAAGCTAAACCTCGCCATCGGCGGCAACTGGGGCGGATCGCAGGGGATAGACAGCGCCATCTTTCCCGCGAAGTATGAAATCGACTATGTTCGCGTTTACCAAAAAAAATGAAAAATGAAAGGTATGAAATGCAAGCTGCTGCCTGCCGCCTGCTGCTGCTACAGCCTGCTGCTGCTGCTGCCCGCTGCCTGCGCAGGCAGCGACCCCGATAGCGGCAACCCGGGTCGGGGCAGCGGAGTGGAGGTGTACCTCACTGTCCGCAACAGCAGCATTCGCCTGGCAAGGCAAAGCAGCGTCGGCTTTTCCGACGCCCCGTTGGGCGGCTTGAGCGTTGCGCTCGATACGGCCGACCTGAAGCAGGAAATCGAAGGGTTTGGCGCAGCGCTCACCGGCTCGTCGGCCTACCTGATGAAAAACATGTCGGACGCCGCCCGCCAAAAGCTGCTAAAAGACCTGTTCACCGACGAGGGTATCGCCATGAAGTACATGCGCCTGTGCATCGGCACGTCGGACTTCTCCATGGGCAGCTACACCTACTGCGACAGCTGCTCTCCCGGCGACCTGAGCGGCTTTGGCATCCCCGAAATCGACCGGCGCGACCTGCTGCCCGTCCTGAAGGAAATCCTCGCCTTGCAGCCCCACATGCGCCTGCTCGGCAGCCCCTGGACGGCGCCCGCGTGGATGAAAACCAGCAATGCCCTCTATGGCGGCTACCTCAAAACCGACCCGGCGGTGTACAACGCCCTGGCGCAGTACTTTGTCAAGTACGTACAGGCCTACGCCGCCGAAGGCGTCGCCATCGACGCCATTACGCTGCAAAACGAGCCCTGGCACGAAATCAACACCTATGCCACCATGAAGATGGAGCCGGCGCAGCAGCGCGACGTGGTGCGCGACTACCTCGGGCCGCAATTTGAGGCGGCGGGCATCGCCACCCAGATACAGATATGGGACCATAATTTCGGCGAAGTGGAATATCCGCTCACCGTCCTTGCCGATGCGGAAGCCAGGCGGTATGTCGATGGCGTGGCGTTTCACGGATACAGCGGATCGCCCGCGAATCTTGACCAGCTCATTGCCGAGCATCCCAACATGCCCATCTACTTTACCGAGCAGTCCGGCGGCGGCTGGAACACCGACGACCCGATTGGGAATATGCTGTACTACATGAAGGACTTTATCATCCCCACCGTCAATCGCGGCTCGCGCAACTTCCTGATGTGGAATCTTGCCCTCGACCTCAACGCCGGCCCCAAGGCAGACGGACTGGGCGGCTGCGGCAATTGCCGGGGCGTGGTCACCGTTCAGGGCAGCAGCTACCGTGTAAACGAGGAGTACTACCTGCTGGGGCATTTCTCCAAATTTGTGCAGGCGGGCGCGCGCCGCATCGGGCACACCATTGCCGGCGGCAAGCCGGGCAACGTAGACTTCTCCACCTTCCTCAACCCCGACGGCTCAAAGGTGGTTGTAGCTGTCAACCAGTCGGGCGCTGCGCAAACGTTTGCCGTGCGCACCGGCGCCAGGTGCTTTGGCTATACGCTGAGCGACCAGTCGGCCGTATCGCTCATTTACCGGTAGCCGGCTGTCTGAACTCGGATTTTTGTGAGATGATTTGAATGGTTACTATACGGCAAACAGCAGCGAAATGGCGCTGTAGAGGCGCACGCCGCGCGTCTCTACAGCGCCATTTCGCCGCTATGATGGTGGTTTTGGCTACGGCATCGCTCTTTTTGAGCGCGGTTTTCCAGCGCCGGCGCGGTCGGGGAATGGTGCAGGTGCTCAAAGAGCATGAGCGGGGCAATTGCGCAAAAAAACAGGGCAAATATAGCAAAGCTTATGGCGTAAAGGCGGCGATACGCTTTCTTGTTGCGTAGCAGTAGCGTAAAAGCACTTGCAGCCGGATAGCGTAGCCATCAGAAGCTAAAGTCAAGCCCTGCCGAAAACCTTACTCGGTTGATTTTTCGAGATATATCAATTGCTGCATATTCGTGAGATGTAGACTTCATTTGAGACAATGATGCGAAAAGCCCGTTTGCGTATACGCCTATTCCTATTGCAGATATAATGCGATACCGAATACCTGCCGACAAGGTAAAACCAATGGTGCTGCCTGTATGATCCGAACCCCTATAGCTGTAACTTTGGGGGAAAATTTGTTGTCTAATTCAAGTTTCCCACCTTTTTTACTCGAGTGAATTACACAGAATTATCAAATGGAAGTTACAATCAACTAACTAATAAACAGTAGAATATGTAAAGACATGTAAAGCGCACAATA
>JAIROF010000208.1 GCA_031257655.1 Prevotellaceae bacterium
TGAATATAAGCATTTGTAATGCGTCAGCTCATCTTATCAACCCGTATGGCAGTGGTATGGCGGGAGAAGTGGGATTGGCTATACAATCTTTTCATAGCACCTCAAAAAAAGAATTAGCCCATGAAAGCGTTCTGAATTTCGGCGTCAGCCCTCTGTGCTCTTCTGTGAAACCGCTGTGTTCCTCTGTGTTAGCATTATATTTGTGTTGGCGCTATATCCGTGTTAGCATTGTAGAGGTTTCACAAAGCGCCGGACGCTCGCGATGCAGCGCGAAGTGAACCCTACGCTGAATGCAGGCGCCAGCCCATTAACCATTAACCGTTAACCATTAACCATTGTATTTCTTAACCAAATCGTAGCTATTCCGTTTCCGTACCGTAATATGCCGTAAATACCTTTGTAGTAAAGAAGCGGGTATGATAGAAGCAAAAAGCATAAATTTTTACTACGGAGCGTTCCACGCGCTAAAGAACATCAGCATGCGGATGCAGGCCAACACGGTAACGGCGTTCATCGGCCCGTCGGGCTGCGGGAAGTCCACCTTCCTGCGGCTCTTTAACCGGATGAACGAGCTGATTGACAACACCCGCCTGACGGGAGAGTGCCTCGTGAACGGCGAAAACATCTACCACAAGGCCGTTCGGGTGGACGAGCTGCGAAAAAAGGTGGGGATGGTGTTCCAGAAGCCCAACCCGTTTCCGAAGTCCATCTTCGAGAACGTAGCCTACGGGCTGCGGGTCAACGACATGGGCGGCCGGTCGTTCGTTGCCCGGCGGGTGGAGGAGTCGCTGCGGGCAGCCGCCCTGTGGGACGAGGTGAAGGATAAGCTGAAAAAGTCGGCGCTGGAGCTTTCGGGCGGGCAGCAGCAGCGGCTGTGCATTGCCCGCGCCCTCGCCATTGCGCCCGCCATCCTGCTGATGGACGAGCCGGCGTCGGCGCTCGACCCCATATCCACCTCCAAGATCGAGGAGCTGATCCACGAGCTCAAGGCGCAGTACACCATCGCCATCGTAACGCACAACATGCAGCAGGCCGCCCGCGTGAGCGACAAAACGGGCTTCTTTATGCTGGGCGAGCTGGTGGAGTTTAGCGATACCAGAAAAATGTTCCTAAGCCCCGAAAAGGAGCAAACCCAAAACTACATTACGGGGCGCTTCGGATAGGAGCGCACGGGGTGTGGCGCCCCCTTCCCCCCCAACAAAACCTCCCCCGCCGGGGGAGCAGCCAACAAAGGGGCGCGCGAACAAAGCAACCATAGAATAATGAACTATACCGAAATAGAACTACAAGAGCTGAAGGATGACGTGAGCCAGATGTGGCGGCTGGTGCTGTCGCAGCTGGAAAAGGCGAAGCAGGCCCTGCTGAGCGGCGACGTGGAGGTGGCGCAGGAGGTGATGAGCCGCGAAAAAAGGGTGGACGCCTACGAGCTGAAAATCGACAGCGACTGCGAAAACTACATCGCCCTCTACAGCCCGGTGGCCATCGACCTGCGGCTGGTGCTCTCGCTCATCCGAATCAGCATCACCCTCGAGCGCATCGGCGACTTTGCCGAGGGCATTGCCTGCCACGTGGTGGAGGAAGGCGGCCGCAGGCCTGCCGCGCAGCTGGCCGAAGACCTCCAGCTGGAGAAAATGTTCGATACCCTCCTCGGCATGCTGTCCGACAGCTTCGTGGCGCTGGAGTCGGAGAACACCAAAATATCGGGGCGAATCATAGCGCGCGACTTTGAAATCGACAAGCTCTACCACAGCTCGCTGGGCGTGCTCACGGCCTACCTCCGCCAAAACCCCGGCGACATCCTCTACGGCCTGAAGCTGGTGCTCATCATCCGCAAGCTGGAGCGCATTGGCGACCACTGCCGCAACATCGTAGAGGAAATCGTGTTCTACGTGGACGCAAAGGTGCTCAAGCACGGCGGGAAAAAAAAGGCGGAGGCCTACCCGCAGGCAGCGGAGTAAGCGGCGCGGCGGTAAAAATCTTCGGTAAAAAAAAACTTTTTTTCACCCCGCGCGCTTGGAAATCGCCTGATTTTTATGTAATTTTCATCGGCAAAAAAAAACTTTTTTTCACCCCGCGCGCTTGAATACCTCTGTGATTTTCATGTAATTTTGCGCAGGCAAAAAAAATCATACCACCTTATGAAGCAGCAGGCATCCCCCCCCAAAATCCTCGTCGTAGACGACGAGCGGGACATTTGCGAAATCCTTGAGTTCAACCTCGCCAACGAGGGGTTTGACATCACGTGCGCCCACTCGGCGGAGGAGGCGCTGGAGCAGCTCTCGGCGGGCTACTCCCTCATGCTGCTCGACGTGATGATGGGCGGCATGTCCGGCTACAAGCTGACGGAGACCCTGCGGCGCCGCCAAAACCAAATCCCCATCATCTTCCTCACCGCCAAGGATACCGAAAACGACATGCTCACCGGCTTTTCGGTGGGCGGCGACGACTACATCGCCAAGCCCTTCTCCATAAAGGAGGTGGTAGCCCGCGTAAGGGCGGTGCTCAAGCGGCATGCCGCCTCCGCTGCGGCAGGCGGCGGAGAGGCCGGCGCCACGCTCGTTTTCGGCGACATGAGCATCGACCTCAAGCTTAAGGAAATCACCATTGGCGAAGAAAAAATTCCGCTCACCAAAACCGAGTTCGAGGTGCTGGCCTTCCTTGCGGAAACGCCGCAGCGGGTGTTTTCGCGGAGCGAAATCATCGACACGATATGGCGGGAAACGCCCTTCATCACCGAGCGCACGGTGGATGTGCACATCACCCGCCTGCGCAAGAAGCTGGGGCGCCACGCCGCCGCCATCACCAACCGGTCGGGCTACGGCTACCGGTTCAACGCCGCCTGCCTATGAAAACCCCGAAGCTCCGCTACAAGCAGCGCCTGTTCCTCTACTTTGGCGTGATATTTGTGCTCTTTACCGTTGGCGTGGTGGCGTTTGAGCAGTCGCGCGAGCGCTTCTTCAAAACGCAGGCGCTGGAGGAAACGCTGGAGGCCTACATCGACGTAGCCCACGCCGCCCTGCAGCAGCAGCATCAGCAGCAGCAGCAGCTCGACAGCAGCCGGGCGCAAGCGCTGCAAGGGCTGCTCGCCCTCTTCCCCCAGAACATCCGCGTTACGCTGATAGGCAAGCAGGGCGAAGTGCTCTACGACAACGCCATTGGCGACCTGCTGGCCATGGAAAACCACCTCAGCCGCCCGGAGGTGGCCTCCGCCCGCAAAAGCGGCGCGGGGACGCACGTCCGAACGTCGGCCTCCAACAGCCAGCCCTACCTCTACTACACCAAGCGCTACCCGCAGTACTACCTCCGCATGGCGCTGCCCTACGACACGCGCGTGCGCCACTTCCTCGAGGCCGACAACCTCTTTATATACTTCATCGCGGCGCTCTTTGCGGTGATGCTGGCGCTCATCCACGCGGTGACGGCGCGCTTCGGAAAGTCCATCCGGCAGCTGCGCGACTTCATCGTCAGCGCGGAGCGCGACGACGTCGGCGCGCTCAGCCCAAGCTTCCCGCAGGACGAGCTGGGCGAAATCAGCACAAAAATCACAGAAAACTACCGCCTGCTCAACAGCAGCCGGAAAAAAATTGCCCAAGAGCGCGAAAAACTCCTGCAGCACGTGTACACGTCGGGCGAAGGCCTCTGCTTTTTCTCCGCCGCCGGCGCGGTGGAATTCTACAACGGGCTGTTCATACAGTACCTCAACACCATTACCGACGAGGCCAACGGCAACCCGGCGGCGGCGCTCGCCGACCCCTCCTTTGGGGAGCTGGCGCAATTCCTCAAAAATCCGGGCAGCAGCAAGTACGCGGAGGCGCAAATCGGCAAACAGGGAAAGCTGTTTGCCGTGCTGGTAAACATCTTCGACGACCGCAGCTTTGAGATGATCATCAACGACGTTACGCGGCAGGAGAAGCCCCGCCGGCTCAAGCAGGAGATGACCGGCAACATTGCCCACGAGCTGCGCACGCCCGTCACCAGCATACGGGGCTACTTGGAAACCATCCTCCATGCGCCCCTGTCCGACGCAAAAAGGCGGCAGTTCCTCAACAAGGCCTACCGGCAAACCATAGCGCTCTCGGAGCTGATCAACGACATGAGCCTCATCACCAAGATAGAAGGGGCGCCGCAGTCGTTCGCGCTCGAGCCGGTGGCCGTTGGCGACCTGCTCGAGGCCCTCAGGAGCGACCTCGAAGCCGCCCTGAAGGAAAAAAGCATCGGCCTCGCGTGGAGCGTTGGCCGCGACGTGGTGGTGCACGGGAGCCGCAGCCTGCTCTACTCCATATTCCGAAACCTCACGGACAACGCCATACGCTACGCCGGAAGCGGCGTCAGCATTCAGGTAAGCGTGTACGGCGAGGACAAGGATTTCTACTACTTTTCGTACGCCGACACCGGCGTAGGCATCGGCGAGCAGCACCTCAACCGCATCTTTGAGCGCTTCTACCGCATCAGCGAAGGGCGCACGAGGGACACCGGCGGCTCGGGGCTGGGGCTGTCTATCGTCAAGAACGCCGTTGCCTTCCACAAAGGCTCCATCGTTGCCAAGAACAGGGCCAGCGGCGGGCTGGTCTTCCTGTTCAACCTCCCCAAGGCTGGCGCACAGCAAAAGGCGTAGCCCCCAAACGCGGCAGCGCGGTTCAAAAAGGGGGACGTCACGCCAGAGGGCTTTCTGCCCTATAATTCGCGGGATTTTGCGCATCTACCCACGTCCTGCCGAATTTGCAAATTCGGCAGGACGAAGGTGTAGCGCGCCTCTCAGCAACGAACTTGTAGCGGGGCACAACCCGCTACCTCTTTTTCAAAGCCTCAATCTCAGCAAGAGCACGGGCAAGGGCAGCCTCTTTTTCGGCAAGGGCGGCCTCTTTTTCGGCGCTGGCTTTGCGCTCGGCGGCAAGGGCGGCCTCTTTTTCGGTAAGGGCGGCGTCTTTTTCGGCAATGATGGCGTCTTTTTCGGCAATAAGCGGCTCCAGCTCTGCGCGCCCCTCGGCTCTCGCGGAGGTTAGCATGCTCAGCTTTTCGCTACGCTCGCTCC
>JAIROF010000231.1 GCA_031257655.1 Prevotellaceae bacterium
AGGAGGAGGCGCTACGCGTTATCGACGACCTCTACGGAAAGAAAAACAGGGAGCAAAAGCAAGTCATCGACGAGCAAAAGAAATTGATCAAAAGCAAGGACAAAGCGCTCGACGAACAAGAGAAATTGATCAAAAACAAGGAAAAAGCGCTCGACGAACAAAAGAAAGTCAATGACGAACAAAAGAAAGTCAACAAAGAGCAGGCTAAGCAAATTGCAGAGTTGAAACGCTTGCTGGAAAAACAGTAAAAGGCAAGTCGTCCGTCGCTTCTCATTAAAAAAATGGGCGTGAGGGCTGATAGGTTTAACCGCAAAAATAGCAAGCATGGGCTGTTGGCTACTCCACTACAAAATTTCCCGAATGTAGCGCCGCGCAGCTGAGCGCGGCCACTTGAAATGCACCGTATTCTTACCCCCAACGCCCACTCCTGTTGCAATAACATTGTAAATTTATCGGCAAATGAAAAAAGTAGCATTGTTTTCCGTGATTTTTCCGGTCGTTTTTGGATTTTTGCCAAGCGCAACCGCTACCGCACAGGCCACCGCACAGGCGGCGGACACTGTTTACAATCAGGTGGACGGCAATAGCCTGAAGCAGGGCTACTGGCAAAAGCGATACCCCAACGGTCAGCTGGCCTACCGCGCATTTTTTGTGGACGACAGGCCGCGCGGCCTGCTGGTGCGCTACTACGAAAATGGCGCAAAAATGGCGCTTATCGACTACTTTGACGGCGGCGACACCTCCTTTGCCCAGCTCTTTTCCGCCGAAAACAAGCTGATTGCAAAAGGGCGCTACCTGAACGAAAAGAAAAAGCACGGGCTGTGGGAGTACTATAAAGACGGACGGCTCACCATGAGCGAAAGCTACAGCAACGGGCTGCTGGACGGGCTGTCGCTCCTGTACTACCCAAGCGGAAAGGTTTTTGAGCGCAAGCGCTTTCGGCAGGGCAAGCAGGAGGGGCTTTACGAGCAGCTGCTTGAGCAGGGCAACCCTGTCTTTGAGGCGATGTTCTCCGCAGGAATGCGCAATGGCGGCGTGCGCTACTACTACCCCAACAACCGGATACGCATTGACGGCCGCTACGCCGACAACGTGCGCACCGGCGAATGGACGTTTTACGCCCCCGACGGAGCCGTGACGCGAAAAACCACCTACGTGCAGGGAGTGGCGTCGGACAAAGACGCCATTGACAAAGAAAACTCAGACCTGCTCAAAAGCATGGAGGCAAACAAAGGGCAGTTTGTTGAGCCGGACGAAATGATCGAAGAGTAGCAAAACAGCAGCAAAACAGCAATAAAACAGCAGCAAAGTAGCAGCAAAGTAGCAGCAAGATAGCACCCAACAAAAAAATCGCAAGTTCTTGAAAACACCATCCATATCCCTGCGCGAGCTCCAGCTCATCATCAAGCAGGCCATAGACGCGCTTCCGGACACCTACTGGGTAGCGGCGGAGATTAACGAGCTGCGCGAATCGGCGGCGGGGCACTGCTTTTTGGAGCTGGTGCAAAAGGACGAAGGTAGCGAGCAGCTGGAGGCAAAGGTAAGCGCAAACATCTGGGCTAACGTTTACCGGATGCTGAAGGACTACTTTGCTTCCGAAACGGGCATGGAGCTGGGCAAGGGAATGAAGGTGCTGGTGCGCGTGGCGGTGCAGTACCACGAGCTGTACGGGCTGCGGCTGAACATCCTGGACATCGACGCGGCGTACACGGTGGGCGAGGTGGCGCTGCTGCGCAACAAGACCATAGCGCAGCTGCGCACCGACGGCGTGTTCGACATGAACCGCGCGCTGGAGCTGCCACCCCTGCCGCGCAGCGTCGCCGTCATCTCCTCCGAGGGCGCCGCCGGGTACGGCGACTTCATGCAGCAGCTGCACCACAACAGCTACGGCTATACGTTTCGCACGGCGCTTTTTCAGGCAACCGTGCAGGGGCGGGATGCCGAGCCGTCTATCATCAGCGCGCTGGAGCAAATTTACGAGCGAGCCGCCGAGTTTGATGTGGTGGCCATACTTCGCGGGGGCGGGTCGCAGAGCGACCTGTCCTGCTTCGACAGCTACGCGCTGGCAAGCAACGTGGCGCAGTTTCCGCTGCCCGTCATCACCGGCATTGGGCACGACCGCGACGTGAGCGTGGTGGATATGGTGGCGCACGCCAGCCTCAAAACCCCTACGGCCGCCGCCGAATTTCTGGTGGAAAAAATGGCGGAGCAGGAAGCCCGAATAGCGGAGCTGTGGGAAGCGCTGTCCGAAAGCTGGCGCCGCATCCTGACCGAATGTCGGCGCAACCTCCAAAGCCTTCAGGTAACCCTCAAGCTGTACGTGCAGCACTACCTGCAGCAGGAGCGGACGCGGATTACCACCTACCTGCCGCAGCGCCTGACGCAGGCTGCCGCCCGGAGCATTGCCCACAGGCGCCTGGCGCTCGACAAGCTCGACAGCGAGCTCAAGCTGGCAAACCCCGCAACGATTTTGCTGCGGGGATACTCCATAACCCTCCAAAACGGTGCGCTGCTAAGAAGCGCAGGAAATGTGAAAAAGGGAGACCGCATAGAAACCATCCTGCACGACGGAAAAGTAGCCTCCAGCGCGCTCGGAGATGAGTAGCTTTCCCGCCTTTACTATGCTCCGCGCGGTCGGGAGCTGCGCTTTGTTTTTTTAGCGCGCAGATGGCGCAGATTTTCATGATTTGCACGGGGCGTAGTGTGGACGCTACGCCCCGTGCGGAGATGTTGGATAGAAATCGCGGGAGCATCTTCCGCTTCTGCGCTTGCGCCGCGTTTTGCGTCGATTCGGAATAGCGACAGCCTAAAAAATACCGTTAAACAACAAAAAACAACCGGAAAAACGCCCCCGTTTGACGTAAACTACGCTAAAATCTCTCTAGGGCATTAGATTGTTCAACATCTTTTTTTTACCTTTGCCGAAGTTTTTTTACAATCACAAAGCAGAGGCTACCTCTAATTTTTTTTTATGTGTGCCGGCATGAGCGCTTCTTTTTACATACCCACCAGCGATAACGCTGCTATGCCTGTAGCGATGCAGCATGGCACGATTATTGCCACACACACACACACA
>JAIROF010000240.1 GCA_031257655.1 Prevotellaceae bacterium
TTATATGCATAGCATTTTGCATTATGCTTTTTAATCGCAAATATGCATATTTAGACATGCATATTTAATTATTGTCGATATAATACATTGTAAATAAAATGATTGTGAATATCGTATGCTATATTATGCATTTTTGCCACATAAACGCATATTAAAATATATGCATTTATTTTTATTCGCATAGTGCAATGTAAACAAGATAATTACATGTGCCATATTTTGAAATATGCATTTTTTATGAATAGTAAATTTTGAAATATACATTTTATTCGTACCTTTGCATATTCAAATATACATACGAGATATGGAAACGTTACTAAACACTTACAAAAATCGCTTGGCGCAGACAGACAATACGTTTGTCAGGTATTTAATGCCCCAAATTCATTGGGGAGAGAGGCTTACCGGCATTATTGGCGCTCGTGGTACAGGAAAAACAACCCTGATGCTGCAATACATCAAGCAAAATCTTGATATTACAAAGGCTGTTTACGTCAGCTTGGACGACCTCTACTTTGCGAATAACCGTCTGGTAGATTTAGCGTACAAGCTGTGGCAGGAGGGTATTACGAACTTGTTTATCGACGAAGTGCACAAGTATCCCTACAATACTTGGGCACAGGAGCTGAAAAATATATACGACTCATACCCCGAAATTTGCACGGTTTTTTCCGGATCGTCTATTCTGAAAATCTACGAAGGTAATGCCGATTTGAGCCGCAGGGCGGTTGAGTATGAACTTTTTGGGCTGTCATTCAGAGAGTTCTTAGCATCCGAAAGCATAAAAAATATGCCCGCTATATCGCTGGAGGATTTGCTGAAGCGTCACGTTGAAATTGCCTCCGACATTACCAACGGTATCAAAATTATGCCCTTATTCCGTAAATATTTGCAGAGCGGGTACTTCCCGTATTACAAAGAGGGGCTGACCACCTATAGCCATAAGCTGGCGAATACTGTTAGCGCTGTGCTGGAAACCGATTTGCCGGCTACGGAGCGTATTGAGTTTACCTCGGTGCAAAAGCTGAAAAGATTGCTGACTATCATTGCCGGATTGGCTCCGTTTGCCCCGAATATGTCTCAGCTGGGCGCTCATGTAGATATCTTGAGGAACAACTTGCCCAAAAGCTTGCTGCTTCTGGAGCGCGCACGGATGCTGGGCTTGCTGCGCGCCAATGGCAAAAATCTAAGCCCGTTGAGCAAACCTGCCAAGATTTACTTGGACAATCCGAATCTTGCCTTTGCGCTGGGAAACGAAAATACGAATATCGGCAGCTTGCGCGAAACTTTTTTCTACAACCAGCTGAGAATAGTAAGCTCGGTAACGGATGCGCAGAGAGGCGATTTTACGGTCAATGGGCAGCTCGTTTTTGAGGTGGGCGGAAAAAGCAAAACGTTTGCCCAAATAGCCAATATCCCGGATTCGTATCTCGCTATCGACGAGGTGGAAATAGGCATTGGCAACCGCATTCCGCTGTGGATGTTCGGATTGCTGTACTAAACATGCGGCATGAAAGCTCCATCCAACCTCAAAAATCTTTTGGGAGAACCTCTAAAAACTCCAAACTCTGCGCTATGCTCCCTTCGGCAAAGTGCTTGTTTACTGCGCTCATTACTTCAGTAAACTCCGCTTTTGCCTTAGCCGCAAGCCTTGATTTTGGGATTTTTAGAGGTTCTTTTGGCTTAAATTAGGCTGTACAAGGGTATGAGAAAGATGCTATGGTATGAGAAAGGTGCTATCTTTGCGGAAATTTTCGTTACTCACTTTACGCTATACATTTTTCGTCCTCCGATAGCAGCACAAATAGCAGGTTATAATCATGGTACTCAACTACATCTGGATAGGTTTTTTCATTGTCGCCTTTGTAGCGGCGCTGGTAAAGGCGTTTGTTTTTGGCGACGCCGAAATTTTTTCGGCCGTTATGGGGTCGACGTTCGATTCTGCCAAAGCGGCGTTCGAGATTTCGCTCGGGCTTACGGGCGTGCTGTCGCTATGGCTGGGATTTATGAAAATAGGCGAGCGGGGCGGGGTCATTACCTTTCTTTCGCGCATGGCGGCGCCAATTTTTCGCAGGCTGTTCCCCGATTTGCCCAAAAATCATCCGGCGGGAGGCTCTATATTCATGAACCTTTCGGCCAACATGCTGGGATTGGACAACGCCGCAACGCCGCTGGGGCTGAAGGCCATGCAGCAAATGCAGGACGTCAATCCGCAGAAGAATGTTGCCAGCAACCCCATGATTATGTTCCTTGCGCTCAACACCTCGGGCTTGACGCTTATCCCCATTAGCGTGATGGTGTACAGGGCGCAAATGGGCGCTGCCAACCCCTCCGATGTTTTTTTGCCCATACTGATTGCCACGTATTTTTCCACGCTGGCGGCGGTGGTTTCGGTATGCCTCTACCAGCGAATCAGCGTGCTCAACCGCACCATGCTGCTCACCTTTGGGGGGCTTACCGCAGCCATCGTGCTGCTCACCTTTTGCTTTTCGCTGCTGCCCAAGGAGAAAGTGGAGCTTTACTCTGCCTTTGTCGCCAACCTGCTGCTGCTTTCCATCATCGCCGGATTTATTGTGGCGGGGGTGCGCAAGAAAATAAACGTGTATGAGGCGTTTATTGACGGCGCAAAAGATGGGTTCAAAACGGCCGTAACCATTATCCCGTACTTGGTGGCGATGCTGGTTGCGGTGGGGATGCTTCGCGCGTCGGGGGTGATGGATGCGCTGGTGGACGGCATTGCGGCCGCCTTTGCGTGGGCGGGCGCTAACGCCGATTTCGTGGGCGCGCTGCCCACGGCGCTCATGAAGCCCCTGAGCGGCAGCGGTGCGCGCGGCATGATGGTGGACGCCATGAAAACCTACGGCGCAGACTCATTCGTGGGGCGCCTCTCATCGACCATACAGGGCGCCACCGACACCACCTTTTACATCCTTGCCGTTTACTTTGGCAGCGTGGGCATCAAGCGCACGCGCCACGCCGTAACCTGCGGCCTGATTGCCGATTTAACGGGCATTGTTGCGGCTATTCTGGTGGCCTACGTTTTCTTTTAGCGCGCGCTTTTTTCGCTCAGGAAGTCTGTATTCAGCAGCGGGGGTTTTTTCCACGTCATTTTTTTGCCAAAGCCGAGGCGGTTGTCGGTGAGCTTTGCCCAGGTAGGCTCCAGCATCCAGAGGGTGGCGTTGAGCAGCGCGGCGTAAGGAAATCGGCGCATGTAGGTGCGCCGCAGGGCTTTTGCCATGTCGCCGAGCGGTTGGTACACCAGCCCCTGCAGCTGCAAGCCCTGAATTTTCCCTACGACCTCGGTCTCCAGCGCAATGCCGGCGCTCACGTGCATGTTGTGCGCAATGTCGCGCACGTGCTTAGTGGCGCTCTCCGACAAAAATACGAAGCAGCCTTCCTCCTCCGCATACGCGTAGAATAGCGGGCAGCAGTACGGCTCGTCGTTGAAGGATGTGGCTAAGGTCATCACGTGGTGCGCCTTTACAAAGTCAATAAAGGCCGGCGGCATGTGGCTCATGTCAGCGGGCGGGCGGGCTATCCGCATTTGGCGTTGCCGCAGGTTGGGCAGGTGAGACATCCCTCCTGGTATATGAGCTGCGTTGAGCCGCATTCGCCGCAGCGCTGCCCCTGCGTGGCTTCGGTGCCGTTGGGGATGTAGCGCTTGAGCGCGCGCTCCACGCCGTTTTTCCACGTGTTGATGGATTCGCTGCTGAGGTGCAAGCCCTCAATGAGGTTAATAACGTCTACAATGGGCATGCCATTGCGCAGCACGCCCGAGATGAGCCGCGCGTAGTTCCAGAACTCTTTGTCGAACATGTACGAGATGCCCTTCACGACCTGCATAATGCCGCGCCTGTCCGTGTATTCGAGGTTGTATATTTTACCCAGCTCGTGGTCGGTAGCCTTCACAATTTTCCCCTTATCGACCGATTTTGGCAGCCAAAGCCCGTCTTCGGTGGCCACGCCGGTAAAGATTTCGTAAGGTTTTCCATCGTACAGGCCCACAAAGGCTATCCACTCTTCGGCGCCGTTTTTGAAGCGTATGATGTCTGCGTCGAGCGATTCGGGGCGCTTTTTCGGCATTTTGCCGCTATCTTTTTTGCTGCTGTCGGCGGCTATCAGGATGCCGTCGCGCGAGCCGTCGCGGTACACCGTGATGCCTTTGCAGCCGCTTTCCCAAGCCGTTTGGTACACCTTGTCCACCATCTCCTCGCTAATGCTGTTGGGGAGGTTTACGGTAACGCTAATGGAGTGGTCTACCCACTGCTGCATTTTCCCCTGCATTTTCACCTTTGCCACCCAGTCCACGTCGTTGGCGGTGGACTTGTAGTAGGGTGATTTTTCTATCACCGCCTGCATGAACTCCGGGCTTGCGGTGGCCACTTGGCTTGCGCTGTAGCCGTTGGCTTCGAGCCAGGTGATGAACTTGTGGTGCCCCACGAGGTATTCTTCGTAGGCGTCGCCTTTTTTGTCGATAAAGTCCACCTTTACGCTTTTGTCGTTGTGGTTTACCTTCCGGCGCCGCTTGTAGAAGAGGCTGAAAACCGGCTCAATCCCCGAGGTTGTTTGCGTCATGATGCTGGTGGTGCCGGTGGGGGCAATGGTGAGCATGGCGACGTTTCGCCGTCCGTGCTGCTTCATTTCGCCGTAGAGGGCGGGGTCGGCTTCGCGAATGCGGGCAATCATCGGGTTGTTTTCCTCGCGCTTGGCGTCGTACATCTGGAAGGCGCCGCGCTCCTTTGCCAGCGCTACCGATGCGCGGTAGGCTTCCACGGCGAGCATTTTTTGCTTTTCGACGGCAAAATCGATGGCCTCGTCGCTGCCGTAGCGCAGCCCCATGGCGGCGAGCATGTCGCCTTCTGCAGTGATGCCCAGGCCTGTGCGCCGCCCCATGATGGCCTTGTCGCGGATTTTTTTCCACAGGTTGCGCTCCACGCTTTTGATGTCATCCTGCTCGGGGTCGGACTCTACCTTGCGAAGGATGGCGTCGATTTTTTCGAGCTCGAGGTCAATCACGTCGTCCATGATGCGCATGGCCTTGTACACGTGCTCCTTGTAGAGCTGGGTGTTGAAGGTTGCCTTTGGCGTAAAGGGGTTTTCTACGTAGCTGTAAAGGTTGATGGCCACCAGCCGGCAGCTGTCGTAGGGGCAGAGGGGTATTTCGCCGCAGGGGTTGGTGGATACGGTGCGGAAGCCCATGTCGGCGTAGCAATCGGCCACCGACTGTTCGATGATGGTATCCCAGAACAGGATGCCCGGCTCGGCGCTTTTCCATGCGTTGTGGATGATTTTGCCCCACAGCGCCCGCGCATCTACCTCTTTCCGTATTTTAGGGTCGCTTGCGTCAACCGGATACTGCTGCACGTATGGCTTTCCGCTTCTTACGCAGGCCATAAATTCGTTGTCTATCCGCACCGAGATGTTTGCGCCTGTCACCTGTCCGGTTTCCATTTTGGCGTCGATAAATTTTTCGGCGTCGGGGTGCTTTACGGAGACGCTCAGCATGAGGGCGCCTCTGCGGCCGTCCATAGCCACCTCGCGGGTGGAGTTGGAGTATCGCTCCATGAAGGGCACCAGGCCGGTTGAGTTGAGGGCGCTGTTGAGGACGGGCGTTCCGCTGGGGCGAATGTGCGACAAGTCGTGCCCCACGCCGCCGCGCCGCTTCATGAGCTGCACCTGCTCCTCGTCGATGCGGAAAATGCCGCCGTAGGAGTCGGCGGGGGGCGTAGCGCCTATCACGAAGCAGTTGGACAGCGACGCCACCTGGTAGCCGTTGCCGATGCCGGTCATGGGGCCTCCCTGCGGCACGATGTACTTGAACTTGTCGAGCAGCTCAAAGATTTCGGCGGCGGCCATGGGGTTGGCATACTTCTGCTCGATGCGCGCCAGCTCGCGCGCCAGCCGGTGGTGCATGTCGGCGGGCGTATGCTCATAGATGTTGCCGTATGAGTCTTTCAGCGCGTATTTGTTCACCCAGTTTTTAGCGGCCATTTCGTCGCCGCCAAAGTAGGCGGTGGCGTCGGCAACCGCCTCTTTGTAGGTGTACGTTGTTCTCTTGGCCGGTTTCGATACTTTCAAGGTTGGTTTATCGGCAGCCTTAGGAGTTTTTTCGTTGGTTGTCATCTCCTTCTTTGTCTTAGCAAAAAATCCCACTTCCATAATCATTTTAGATAGCGTTCAGGTAAAAAGTAAGTAAAATATAACGTCTTGTACAGCAAGTACTTATAGGGTTATCAGAATTATTTGAGGAAAAACAGCGATATTTTTTCTGCGAATACGTTTTTTGAACGCACGAAATTACAACTTAACTTTCTTGCAACACGAATTTCGGCGAGCGCAATTATCAACAAAATATTAGAGTGATGTGAAACAGGGTTTTTAGCCTCTTTTGCGGGGCTGATTTGGCAGGCTGCTGCGGTCTGTTTTCAGCAGCAGGGCTACGGCGTAGGCGGCTACGCCTTCTTCGCGCCCTACGAATCCGAGGGTTTCGGTAGTGGTGGCTTTTATGCTGATGTTTTCGGCGTCGGTTTGCATGGCCTGGGCAAGGCGCTGCTGCATGGCGGGGATTAAATCTTTCACTTTGGGGCGTTGCAGGCACAGCGTTACATCGGCGTTGCCGAGCTCGTAGCCTTTTTCGCGCACCATGCACATGGTGCGCCTTAGCAAAATTTTGCTGTCCATGCCTTTGTATTCGTCGTTAGCGTCGGGGAAGTGGTAGCCAATGTCGCGCAGGTTTGCCGCGCCCAGCAGCGCGTCGCAGAGGGCGTGAATGGCGACGTCGCCGTCGGAGTGCGCCACGGCGCCCTTGCTGTGCGGCACCTTTACGCCGCACAGCCAGAGCTCCAGCCCGCCGGCTAACCGGTGTACATCGTAGCCGCTGCCTATGCGAAAGGGAGAGGTCATGGGCATTACTGAGCGATGCGGAGCAGGTTAAAGTCGAAGAGCAGCGATACGCGGAGCGTGTTCGATAGCGGGTCCATTGTTGTAAAGGGGTAGAGGTAGGAAACGTTAAGCCCAATGAAGTTGTACTTGATGCCGGCGCCAAAGGTAATGTAGCGGCGGTTTCCCTTTCGCTTGGAGTCGTGAAAGTAGCCTCCGCGCGCGAAAAACAGCTTGCGATACCCGTACTCTACTCCCGCCCCCACCATCACCTCGCTCAGCTCTTCCTGCCACCCGTAGGGGGCGTCGTAAAACGACTGGAAGAGGCCTTCTACGGCCCCTACCGCGCTATTTTGCCCCAGCACTATCACGCCCGAATCCCTGATGGGAGGCGTAGGCACCAGCAGCTTGCTCAGCTCCAGCCCTACCATAAAGCTGTTGTCGGCATCCACGTTAAACGTGTACTGTCCTCCCAGGTGGAGAGCTGCGGGGAGGAAGTACCTGTCGGTATTTTCTTTGATGTACGCTATTTTTGTTCCCATGTTGGTGATGGTAGCGCCCCATGCGTAGTCGTTGTCGTTGTGGGTACTCTGGTAGTAAACGGCCATGTCGATGCTAAAAGCGTTTGCGGGCGAAATATTCCCCACACCTCCGCCCTCGGCAAATCCTCCCGTGAGGTCGGAGCGGATGTAGCGAGGTGTAAGCGCCGCCGAGATGTGCTTGCCAAAGCGGCGAGCGTACGACAAATCTATGGTGAATTCGTTGGGCTTTACCGCCGTAACAAAGTATCCGTTGTCGTTCATGATTTCCATTTCACCAAGCGAAAAGTAGCGTATGGACATGCCTACGCTTTGCATTTTTCCGATGCGGTAAAAAAAAGAGCCGTAGGTAATATTTACGTCCTGCACAAGGTTTGCCAGCCATGGGGTAATGGAGAGCCCAATGCCCATTTGGGGTTCTGCAAAAGGGTACTTGGCGGCGTTGTAGTGCTGCGAATTGACGTCGGGAGTTGTGGCAACACCCATGTCGCCCATGCCGGCAGCGCGGGCATCGGGGGATATGTTCATAATGGGAATGGCAACCGGAATAGGGTTGAGGTCTTTACTGCCCGTTTGGGCTGCAACGCTGAGGGGCGGTAGCGCTGCCGCCAGA
Organism: Prevotellaceae bacterium; assembly: GCA_031257655.1. GTDB lineage: Bacteria > Bacteroidota > Bacteroidia > Bacteroidales > UBA932 > JAITMY01. The sequence goes on from JAIROF010000240.1 coordinate 8,032, forward strand.
AGCAGGAATCGTTTGATAGCAGCTGGTAGCATTCAAAAAGGTATCTTGTGGGTAACACTATGTTTGTTTGAGCGCAAATATAAAGAAAGTATTTTAGGCTACAAAATTTAGCCGAAAAATCGGTGGCCCATTACCGGCGGCACGGCTTGTGCGGAAGCCACCCGAGGCGGAAGTCGGCTGAAAAGGCATCTGCGCTCGGATGGGGATAGAAAAACAGGCTGCTCCGGCGCGCGGACGCTTGGGCAAAAAAAATCCAAGCTCCAAATATTGAGTTGACCTGCAAATTGCCCCCTATCAACCCAAAAATTCAGAGCTTGGAAAATTTTTCCGGCTTAGCCGCTGCGCACCCCCTGACCTAAAAGTAGGGCATCATGAGGATGCTGCCGATGGTGAGCGGTTTCGCGCCAGGTGTATTCGCCACGTTGCCCGCCCCCTTTTTTTTCAACCTTGCCTCCTTCCGGCTATGCGAAAAGTGATAAATTGAAATGCAAAGGTAGCATATTTGAGATGATATGAAATGAAAAGCTCATTTATTATGATAATTTCGCTGAATTAAACCGATAGATATTCTGATATTAAGTTTTTGGAAAGCGTGAGGGGGGTTAAAATCAAAATGTAAGGTCTCATTTTATCGGTTGGAGAGGAACATATATTTTAACTCAACTTTCGCAAGCTGTTTAATTTGCTGATTGTAATAGCCTTGTGTTTTATTCGCTAAAAAATAGTCGACAAGGTGGGCGCATCTAAAAATAGGAGCAGCTGCCTACCGTCGACGGCTAATTCTTTTTTTGAGGTGCTATGAAAAGATTTCTCCTGCGTTATCAATGACGGGGAGTCCCGCTTCGTCATTGGTAGCGAAGTCGAGGAGGCAGAGCGAAGCGGAGTTCGGTTCCTCCACTCCGCGCACTCGTGCTCCGCTCGGCGTAGCGTCCACGCTACGTCGGGTTAAAAGCAAGGCTCCGGAGAATTGAGAATTGAGAATTGAGAATTGAGAATTTGAAAGCATTCGTACCCTTTCGTCCTGCCGAATTACAAATTCGGCAGGACGGGCTTTCTTTCCCTCCGTAGGCCGTCCCGCAGGGACG
>JAIROF010000077.1 GCA_031257655.1 Prevotellaceae bacterium
GCTTTGCTTAATGGGGGACTAATTTCTATATTCCTTTCATATAGCTAAAATACAATTTGCTCATTTTTAGTTGTTTGCCATTTTTCATTTAGCTTTGCTTAATGGGGGACTAATTCCTAATTCCTAATTCCTAATTCTTAATTCAAAAGTCCAGCGCCTGCTCCAAATCAGCTATCAAGTCGGCGGGGTCTTCGATTCCGACCGATACGCGGATGAGGGTGTCGGAGATGCCGATTTTTTCGCGCTCAGCTTTTTCGAGCGAGGCGTGGGTCATCTGCGAGGGCTGCTCAATGAGGGATTCCACTCCCCCCAGGCTTTCTGCCAAGGTAAAGAGGCGGAGGCGCTCCAGGAAAGCTTCGGCGTGGGCAGCGGTTCCGCGTATGTCGAACGCCAGGACGCCTCCAAAGCCGCTTGCCTGCGCCTTCGCCAGGTCGTGCTGCGGGTGGCTTTCGGCGCCGGGGTAGAGCACGCGGCTCACCCTGTGGTGGCACTCCAGGAAGCGCGCCACCGCCAGGGCGTTTTTTTGGTGCTGCTCCATGCGCACGGCCAGCGTTTTGATGCCGCGCAGCGTGAGGTATGCGTCAAAGGGGGGGAGCACTGCGCCTGCGGAGTTTTGGTGGTACTGCAGGCGCTCGTAGAGCGCATCGCTGTTTACCAGCAGGGCTCCGCCCAGCACGTCGCTGTGCCCGCCGAGGTACTTGGTGATGCTGTGCACCACCACGTCGGCGCCCAAGTCTAAGGGTTTTTGGAAGTAGGGGGATAGGAAGGTGTTGTCTACCACCAAAATCAGGCCGTGTTGCCGGGCAATTTCGGCCATAGCGCGAATGTCGCAGAGCTTCATCAGGGGGTTGGTGGGCGATTCCACCCAGAGCATTTTGGTGGAGGGCTTCACCGCTTTTTCGGCTAAGGGTGCGCTGGTGGCGTCTACGTATGATGTTTCGATGCCAAAGCGGGCAAAGACGTGCTCAAAGAGGCGCTTCGTTCCGCCGTAGAGGTCGTCGAAGGCCACGATGTGGTCACCGGCCTTAAGGAGTGCCAGCAGGGCGGTTGTTTCGGCGGCCAGCCCGGAGCTGAAGGCCAGGCCGTATCGGGCGTTTTCCAGCGAGGCCAGCTTAACCTCCAGCGCTTCGCGGGTGGGGTTTTGCGAGCGTACGTACTCGTATCGCCCCGGCTGGGCTACCTTTTGGCGGGCGTAGGTGGTGGCGAGGTGTATGGGCGCCGCCACGTCGCCGGCTGAGCCTTCGCGAAAGTAGGGCGCTTCGCCCGCGTGGATGGCGCGGGTGGCAAAGCCCTGCGCCGGAGCGCCCGCGAGCGGTGGGGGGTAGGATGGTGTTGCCATAATTGTTACATTTCTCTTCTTTTAATGCGCGATAAAAAACGGCACAAAAGTAAGCAAATAAAGGGTTGGTATGGCTACGCCCAAAGGCATGTCGGGGCTTCGGCAAGTGTTAAATTTAGCCAATTATTTGATTTTTAGGGTTTTGACTTGTCGTCTTTGGCGGTAAAAAAGGATTTTTTGCGCCGGCAATGGGCTGGTAGGAGGCAGCGGGGGCGGGTGTTTTTACGAGGCTGACAGCCAGGTTGCTGCAAATGATTGGCGGGCTATTTCCGGTGCATGCGCACTTGATGGCGAAGCTGTTGGGCTGGGGCGGCAGGTGAGGTTGGCGCTTACGTCCGGTCTTTGCCGGCGGGAGGCTTGCGCGGCGGGCGGAGGGGTGCGGGCGAGGGCGGCTTCGGGCGGGCGGCTGCCGGCAGCGTTTCCGTAAGGTGTAAACTTATTTAACAAGGGTAAAACGCTGCACGCAGCTATTTTTAGTATTTTTGCTACCGCATCGTTCTTACTCAAAGACGGGAAAACATAATACACTAGCTATGGCAGACCCCAAAATAAAAGTTGGCATAACGCAAGGCGATATAAACGGTATTGGCTACGAGGTGATCATCAAAACGCTTATAGATCCTCGCGTGCTGGAGATATGTACCCCTATTGTCTACGGCTCACCCAAGGTTGGCGCTTTTCACCGCAAAACGCTGAGCGGGGTTGAGAATTTCAACTTTAACATTATCCGCTCGGCCGACGACGCGAACCCGAAGCGGGCCAACATCATCAACGTGATGGACGACGAGGTAAAGGTGGAGCTCGGCAAAGCGTCGGACATATCGGGCATCGGCGCGCTGGCGGCAATAGAGGCCGCCATTCGCGACTGGCGCAACGGAAAGATTCAGGTTTTGGTTACGCTTCCGTTCGGTCGGCAGTACATTTCGTCCATCAACCGCCTGTTTCCGGGGTACACCGAATTTCTGGCCGACACGTTTGAAGTAAAGAATGTGCTCATGCTGTTTGTGAACACCACCGTGCGGGTTGGGGTGGCCACGGGCCACATTCCGCTGACGCAGGTGCCGACGGCCATCAGCAGGGAGCACATTATGAGCAAGCTGAAGTTGCTCAACGCTACGCTCAAAGAGGACTTCATGATACCCAAACCGCGCATAGCGGTGCTTGGGCTTAACCCACACGCGGGCGACGGCGGTCTGATAGGCTCGGAGGAGGCCAACATCATTATTCCGGTGGTAGAGGAGGCCATACGGAACAAAATACTGGCGTTTGGTCCGTACGCCTCCGACAGCTTTTTTGGCTCCAACTGCGCCACCCGATTCGACGCGGTGCTGGCCATGTACCACGACCAGGGGCTGGCTCCCTTCAAAACCCTTTCGTACGGCGGAAGCGCAAGCGTGCACTACTCCTGCGGGCTGCCGGTAATACGCACCTCCCCTACGCATGGCACTGCGTACGACATAGCGGGCAAGGACATGGCCTCGCCCGATTCCTTCAGGGCTGCGCTATACTTAGCCTGCGACACCTACAGGCACCGCCGGGAGTACGCCGAGCTGGTAAAAAATCCGCTGCCGTCCGCCAAGTTAGACCCGGAAAAGTAGCGATCCGCATCAAATTTTTCAAGCAGTTTTTTCAAGCAAGCAAGCAGCATGTACGAATACATCAAAGGCACGTTAGCAGCGCTTACTCCGACCTGTGCCGTGGTAGAGGCGGGGGGCATAGGCTACTTTATCAACATATCGCTGCAAACCTACACGCAGCTCACCCCCGGCTGCGCGGCGCAGCTCTACCTCCACCAGCAGGTTCGTGAGGATGCGCACGTGCTCTACGGCTTTGCCGAGGCCGACGAGCGGGAGCTGTTCCGCCAGCTGATTAGCGTATCGGGCGTTGGAGCGGCAACGGCGCGCATCATGCTTTCGTCGCTCAGCAGCGGCGACCTCACCGGCGCCATCGTGGCGGGCGACGTGGCCGTGCTCAAGAGCATTAAGGGCATTGGGCAAAAAACGGCCGAGCGCATAGTGGTCGACCTGAAAGGGAAATCGCTTAAGGCGCCTGGCGCGGGCGAAGCCGGGCCGGCCGGCGCGCCGGCGGCAGGCGTACGCAAAGAGGCTACGGCGGCGCTGCTGGCGCTGGGATTCCCAAAAGCGGCTACCGAAAAAGCGGTGGAGGCCGTGCTTAAGCAAGATAACAGGCAAAGCGTGGAGGAGGTGATACGAGGTGCCTTACAACGACTCTAAAATGCAAGAACTTTGGGCTTTATTTATCGCTTTTCGCTAACGGTTTCTCTCACCGCTACCGCGCTCACTCTTGTAACGGCACTGGAAAGCAGCGCTGCACCGTCCGGCGATGACCGGCGCTGGGAGCCTGCCGTAAAGGAGTCGGAGGAGTACGAGGTGGACTACGACGAGCAGAGCCGCCTGTACACGTTCTACAGCAGGGGGCACGGCAAGCTGGGCACGCCGGCCAAGGTGATGAACAGCGACGAATACCGGCGCTACGAGTTCGACAACGCAGTTCGCGAGGCGTGGCGTACGCGCCGCGACAACGAAATGAGCGCCGCTTCGCGCGGGGGCGGCAGCGGGGCGTCGAAGCTCCTGCCGGATATAAAGATAAACTCTGCGCTGGTGTCCAACCTGCTGGGCAGCGACCTCATCAAGTTCAACCTGCAGGGCGCGGTGGAGGCCATCTTTGGCTACAACTGGACGCGCACCGACAACCCTACCATCCCGGAGCAGTACCGCTCGCACGGCGCATTCGACTTTAAGGTGAACATGCAAATCAACGCGTCGGGCTCCATTGGCGACCGCATCAAAATCGACTTTATCAACAGCACCGAGGCCACCTTCAACTTCCAAAACCTCCTCAAGATTAACTACCAGGGCGACGAAGACCAGATTATCCAAAAGATAGAGGCGGGCAACGTCAGCTTGCCGCTGTCGGGGTCGCTCATCACCGGAAGCCAGACCCTGTTTGGGGTGAAAACGGAGCTCAAGTTTGGCCACCTGACCATCGAAAGCATCATTTCGGAGCAAAAAGGGCAGTCGTCTACCATCAACGTGAAGGGGGGTGCGCAAACCACGCTGTTCGACATCGCCGCCGACAAGTACGACGCCAACCGGCACTTCTTTTTGGCGCACTACTTCCGCGACCGCTACAACGACGCGCTCCGGTACCTGCCCATCATTCAGTCGGGGGTGAACATTACCCGCCTGGAGGTTTGGGTGACCAACCGCAACAGCCGCTTTGAGAGCTCGCGCAACATCGTTGCGCTCGACGCGCTGGGCAGCGGTTCGGGCGCCCCCGGCAACGACAACAACATCCTGTATCAGGACATAAAAAACTTGGAGGCCGCGCGCAACATGTCGACCGTCAACGACGCGCTTGGGGGATTGGGTCTGAAGCAGGTGGAGGATTTTGAGAAGGTAGAGAATGCCCGTCGCCTGACCTCCGGCACGGACTACCGCTTTAACCCGCAGCTGGGCTACATTTCGCTCACCACCCCGCTCAACGCCGACGAGGTGCTGGCGGTGGCGTTTGAGTACACCATGGGCGGCAGGACGCACCGCGTGGGCGAATTTTACGACGACGGGGTGGCGGCGCCAAAGGCGCTGTTCGTCAAAATGCTGAAGGGAACGAACCTCTCCCCGCGCTTCAACACCTGGACGCTGATGATGAAGAACGTGTACAACCTGGAGACCTACCAGCTCAGCTCCGACAACTTTATCCTCAACGTGATGTACCACGACGACGCCGTGGGCACCAACGTGCCGTACATCACCGAAGGTAAGGCCAAAAACATGCCGCTGCTGCAGGTGCTCAACTTAGACAACCTGAACAACGCCGGCAACCGCTACCCCGACGGTCGCTTCGACTACGTAGACGGCGTTACGGTGCTCTCCAACGGCGGGCGGATAATATTCCCGGTGCTGGAGCCGTTTGGCCGCGACCTGGGCGCAAAAATCGGCTACCCGGAGGCCTCCAAGTACGTCTACAACGAGCTCTACGACTCAACGCTGGTAAAGGCACGGCAGTTTGCCGACAAGAATAAGTTCCGCCTCACGGGCTCCTACAAGTCCACCTCGACCTCCGAAATCATGCTCAACGCCACCGACATCCCCGAAGGGTCGGTGGTGGTAACCGCAGGCGGCATCAAGCTGATAGAAAACGTGGACTACACGGTGAACTACACGCTTGGGCGCGTGCAGATCATCAACCCCGTTTACCTGGGCTCCAACGTGCCCCTTCAGGTTTCGGTGGAGAGCATGGAGATGTTTTCGATGCTCAAAAAGACGCTGCTCGGCGCCAACCTCAAGTACCAGTTCTCCAAAGAGTTTAAGCTGGGCGCCACCGTACTCCACCTTTCGGAGCGCCCCATGCTCCAAAAGGTAACCTACGGCGAAGAGCCCATTGCCAACACCATTTGGGGTCTCAACGGCTCCTACAGCCGCGAGGTAAACCTGCTCACGAAAATGGTGGACGCCATTCCGCTCATCGAAACCAAAGCCCCCTCGCGGGTGACGGTAGACGGCGAATTTGCCCAGCTCCTGCCGGGGCACTCCAGCGTGATTGGCAAATCGGGGACAACCTACATCGACGATTTTGAGGGCAGCAAAATGAGCGTGGACCTCAAGCAGTACACCTCCTGGGCGCTGGGCAGCACGCCGGACGAGGTGAGCGCCACGGGCGGACGCCACTTTGCCGGAGGAAAGGCTACCGCCGCAGACGGCAAACCCCTCAGCAGCGGCTACTACCGCTCCCTGCTGGCATGGTACGTGATAGACCCCCTCTTTCTGAGAAACCTCTCCTCTACCCCAACCTACATGCGGAGCAACCCCAAGCAGTACTGCAAAAATCACTACGTGCGCGAAATCGACGAAAAAGAAATTTTCCCCAGAAAAGACGTCGTTGTCGGCGTAGACGCCAAAATATCCGTGCTCAACGTGGCCTACTACCCCAACGAGCGCGGCCCCTACAACTACATCGACTTTGACAACAGCGGGCAATTCCCCGGCAAGGGGCTTAACCCCAACGGCTCCCTCAAAACGCCGCGCACCAACTTTGGCGCCATGATGCGCGCGCTGTCCATTACCGATTTTGAGACCTCAAACATTGAGTACATCGAGTTCTGGATGCTCGACCCGTTTATCTACACGCGCAATTCGCCCAACCGGGGCAAGTTTGCCAACGGGCGGATATACTTCAACCTGGGCGACGTGTCGGAGGACGTGCTGAAGGATACCCGGAAGTCGTTCGAGAACGGGCTACCCTATCCCTACGACGCTACGCTGCTGGAGCAAACCGATTGGGGCTACGTGCCCAAGGTGCAGTCGCTGGTCAACACGTTCGACAACAACGAATCGGCCAGGGCGATACAGGACGTTGGGTACGACGGGATGACCCGCAGCCAGGCGCGCACCTTCTTTGAGGAAGAGCACCAGTACCTGAGCCATATACAGGGCATACTAAGCCCCTCGGCCATGGATGTCTTCGAGAACGACCCCTCCAACGACCTCTACCACTACTACAGAGGGTCGGACTACGACGAGCAGCGGCTCGACATCCTGACGCGATACAAGCGCTACAACAACATCGAGGGCAACTCCCCCGTAGCCTCCGGCGGCCTCTCCACCTCGTCTACCACCATGCCCAACACGGAGGATATCAACATGGACAACACGCTCAACGAGCTGGAGAGCTACTACGAATACTACATCGACCTCACGCCCGACGCCATTAGCCCCGAAAAGGTAGGCCAAAACTACATCGCCGACGTGCGCACCGTAAACGTCAACGACCCCGACTACGGCGACTACCAAACGGCGCACTGGTACCAGTTCAAAATTCCGGTGGCCGACGGAAAGGCTATCAACAACATTGAGGATTTCAAATCGGTACGATTTATGCGCATGATGCTCACGGGATTTGACACGACCGTGATTTGCCGGTTTGCCAAGTTCGACCTGGTGCGGGGCGAATGGCGCAAGTACAGCTACTCCCTGCTCGAGGCGCAGGAGGGCCTGGCGCAGCCCGAAACGGGGATGGGAAGCCTCGACATTTCGGCGGTAAGCATTGAGGAAAACTCCGACCGCTCGCCGGTAAACTACCTCCTGCCTCCGGGCATCAGCCGGATTATAGAGAACAACTCCAACCAGCAGGTGCAGCGCAACGAGCAGTCGATGATGCTCACCATTAGCAACCTCGCCGACGGCGACGCAAGAGCCGCCTACAAGAATGCGACCTTCGACATGCGGCAGTTCCGCCGCCTGATAATGGACGTGCACGCAGAGGCTATCAACGAAACGAGGCTCAGCAGCAACGACCTTTCGCTGTTTGTGCGCATCGGCAGCGACTACCGCTACAACTACTACGAATACGAAATCCCCCTCCGGCTCACGCCCCACGGTCGCTACACCGACCACCAGCGGGAGCTCGTGTGGCCGGTGGAAAACAAGCTCGATATTCCCCTCAGCATTTTTACCGACCTGAAGCTGGAGCGAAACGCCCGCATGCGCACCGCATCGGGGATGACGCTCACCTCGGTGTACGAAAAAGCCGACGGCGAGCGCACCGTCCGCGTGGTGGGCAACCCCAACCTCGGAGAGGTGCACGTGCTGATGATTGGCGTAAAAAACCCCGCGCACAAAGGCCTGCTCAGCCAGGACGACGGATTGCCCAAAGACGGCATTGTGTGGGTCAACGAAATGCGCTTTACCAACTTCAACGAGGAGGGGGGCTGGGCAGCCAACATGCGCATTGCCGCCAACTTTGCCGACTTTGCCAACGTATCGCTCGCGGGCAGCATGTCCAAAGCCGGCTTTGGCAGCTTAGACAGCCACATCCTGACGCGCGCCCAGGAGGACGCCTACCAGTACGACATCGCCACCAGCTTTGAGCTGGGCAAATTCTTCCCCGTCCGCTGGGGCGTTACGCTGCCCCTGAGCTTTGCCTTTGCCGAAAGCTACATCGTGCCCCTCTACAACCCCTTCGACCCCGACGTAAAGCTGCAGGATGCGCTGGACAGGGCCGACCCCGCCGAGCGCGAAAAGCTGCAAAATACCGCCATCGACTACACCATGCGCCGCAACCTGAGCCTCAACAACGCGCGCGTGGCCGGCAGCGGAAAAAAGCCCCTGGGGGCGGTAGACCTCTCCAACTTCACCGTGGGCTACGCCTTTAGCGAAGAGCTGCTGCGCAACGTAAACACGGAGCGCGACTACAGGAGAGAGCAGCGCGTGATGGGCGCATACGCATACAGCGTTAAGCCCTACATCTTTGAGCCATTTGCCAAGAGCGCCGCCCTGAAGGGAAACGCCTGGAAAATCATCCGCGAGCAAAACCTCGCCCTGTACCCCAACCAGTACGGATTTACCGTAGACCTCACCGACGCCTACACCGAGTACATCGCCAGAAGCTTTTACGAGGGAATGAAAATCACGCCCATCGTCTTCCACGAGCAGACCAACACCCGCGCCTACACGCTGGGGTGGGATATCACCCGCGCCCTCAAGCTCACCTTTAGCGCCAACAACCTTGCGCGCCGCGAAATAGCAACCGGACGCGAATCCGACACCATCCCCATCGACAACGCATGGCGCAACAAGCGCTACAACCACGAGTTCTCCCTTGGATACGCCCTCCCCCTCAACAAGCTGCCCATCCTCTCGTGGACCAACATCACCTCCTCCTACCGGGCAACCTACGCATGGGAAGCGCCGCAGGTGGCGGGCGGCATAGGCGGAATGCCCTACGTGGGAAATACGGCGCGAAACTCCAACAACTTCCAAATCAACGGCGCCTTTAACCTCGTTACGCTCTACAACAAATCGTCCCTGCTCAAAAGCATCAACCAGCAAATGGACGGGCGGGCAGCCGCAAAAAAAGAGGTGAAGGATGTGACCTACGAAAAGACAAAAGTCACCCTCGCCGGCGGAAGCCGGCATACCGTAAAGCACAACCTGAAAAACGCAACAGGCCTGAAGGTGCAGGCGTTTGACGAGGAGGGAAAACCCGTAAAGGTGGACATGGAAACGGTGGACAACAGGACAATCGCCATCCGCTCGGCCACGGGGCACAAAAACCTCCGCGTAGTCGTAACCGGCAAAGCGCCCGCTACCGACAAGCCCTTAGCGTACATCGGCAAACTTTCGGCACGGACGCTGATGATGCTGCGCAACGTTAACGTAGCCTACACGCGGGGCGGCGAAACCATGCTGCCGGGCTATACCCCCAAAACAACCCTGCTGGGGCTCGACGACCAGTACCGCTTCAGCGCGCCCGGCTGGGACTTCGTTGCCGGATCGCAGAGCTTGGACTTCTGGGGAAACTTCTACGGCTCCTCCACCGAGTACATGCTCACGCGCGCCTACCGCAACAGCTGGATTATCGGCGACTCCACCTACATCAACCCCTTTACGATGAACACCACCACCAACCTCTCCATGCAGGCTACCATCGAGCCCTTCAGAGACCTGCGCATAGACCTTACGGCAACGCAAACCCACTCCCGAAACAGAACGTGGTACGACATCAACAACAACGGCAGCGCAACGCCCACGGAAACGGGGTCGTTCACCATAAGCACCATCTCCATCCTCACGGCGTTTGAAAACCCTACAAGCGAATCGTACTACAGGTCTGACGCCTACAACCGCTTCAGCCGGTCGCGCATGGAGGTGGCCAACGAGCTGGCAAGCCGGCGCTACAGCGGACTGTCCTACCCAAGGGTGGACAGCCTCGGAGGATTCCCCGACGGATTTAGCGGGCTCTCGCAGGACGTACTCATCCCCTCATTCGAGGTGGGATACCTCAACAAGTCCGTCAGCAACAAGACCATTCGCTACACCGACTTTCTGTCAAAAATCCCCCTGCCCAACTGGCGGGTCACCTACTCCGGGCTGTCGCGCATAGCGGCGCTAAAGCCGCTCGTAAAGTCGGCAAGCCTTTCGCACTCCTACGCCTCCACCTACAGCGTAAACGCCTTTGCCACCAACAGCAACTACGTAGAAAAGCCCGGAGAGAGGGACGCCCAGGGCGATTTCTACTCCCCGTACAGCATTGCAGCCGTGAGCCTCGACGAGCGCATCGTGCTGGGCAGCCTCGACGTGGCGTGGCAAAACGGCGTGCAAACCCGCGTGGAGCTCCGCAAGAACAGGCGCGTAGACCTGAGCATGACCAACAACCAGATTGTAGAAAACAACGCCTGGGAGGGCGCCGCCGGAGCCGGCTACACGCTCAACAAAATACCGCAAATCTTCCGGTTTACCGAAAGCCAGAGCGCCACCACCACCCTCACCCTCCGCACCGACTTCACCTACCGCAACGGGAAAAACCTCATCCGCAAGCTCGCCGAGGATACCCACCAGATTACCGACGGAAGGCGAAACATGGCGGTTAAGTTCACCGGCGACTACGACATCCTCAAAGACCTCACCTTCCGCATCTACTTCGACTGGACGGAAAATAACCCCTACGTTTCTGCCGTAAACACCGAAAACATATCCTTCGGATTCAGCCTCCGATACGTGCTCGGACTGTGATGAGTTTAATTAAGAATTAAGAATTAAGAATTAGGAATTAGGAATTAGGAATATTGCTTACGCCGAAGCTCTTAGCGGTGTAAATCTGTCCAATCTGCGTCATCTGCGCGCCAAATGGGGTAAATTCCTCCGCCCGTCTTTCTTTTTCCGCTATAATGCTTGCCAATTCGCTTAATATGCCTATTTTTGCGCTCATAAAAGCGGCGACAGCTTTTACTGCTCATTTTTTTTGTTTTCAGCGCCCCAAAAATTAGCAAATTACATGCAGCTACCGCCGCCTTTTTCTCCATTTTCCTACATTCGCCTTATTTTCAACAACTTAATAGCCGTATTGTTATGAAAAAGTTTTTTTCTTTCGCTTCTTTGAGCGAAAAATTCATCCGGCTCGCGGAGCGGATGCCGGTAAGCCTACTTTTGGTAGGCGGATTGGCGGCCTGGGCCACTATCGACGTCAACAAGTGCTGCGAGGTAAGCTATCGCTGGTGGGTTTTCTGTCCGGTAGGCTTGTTTATCAGCGTTGCGGCGGCGCTGTGGCTGGAAGACCACGTGAAAAACGGGTGGCTGCGGCACGGAGCAACGCTGATTGGCGTGGCGCTGTGGGGCATATACTGCCTCCTGCTGCCGCAAGACAGCGCTTTGCTGCATCTTGCCGACGGGCTACAGGTGGTTGTACTGGGCGCGGCCTTCTTTTTCGCTAATTTTTTCATCGCCTTTCTGGCCAAAAACAAGGATCGCGCTTACTGCAGGTTTAGCGCGGAGGCGTTGCTCCAAATGCTCATTGCCGGATGCTTTGGCGGGTTGCTGTTCGGCGGATTATGCCTGGCGGCATTCGCCATTAAGACGCTGTTTAACGTGGATATAGACGATAAGGTATACGGGGATTTGCGCATACTCTGCCTGCTCCTGTTCGCGCCGCTTTACTTTCTGGCAAACATCCCGGGGCAAAAAGAAAAGCACGAATCGGAGATAAGGCTGAGTAAGGTATTGAAGATAGCAGGCCTGTACATCCTTACGCCGCTGCTTGCCATCTACGCCGCAATTCTCTACGCCTACCTGCTTCGGATTGTCATCCTGTGGGAGCTGCCCAACGGATGGGTGTCGTGGCTGGTATCGGCGTTAGCCCTTGGCGGCTTGGCGGTCGTTACCATTGTGTACCCCCTGCAAATAGCAGAAAATCGCGTGGCAAGGTGGCTTTCGCGCTACTCGGGCGTCGTCATACTGCCCCTGCTGATGCTGATGACGGTGGGCATAGGAAGACGCATCAGCGATTACGGTATCAGCATCAACCGCTGCTACATCCTTTTGCTCAACATTTGGTTTTACGGGATATACATCTACCTGTTTGCTACGAAGGCAAAGCACATCAAGTGGATACTGATTTCGCCGGTGGTAGCGGTGCTGCTGGCATCGGTAGGCCCCTGGAAATTTTCGTCTATAGTTAAGCGCTCGCTGCTCAACAAGGTGGAAACAATTTTTGCAGGCCGGCAGCTCACCCTCTCCGACTCGGCCTCGTGGCTCGATGAGCTGGACAAAGACCGGAGGATCGAAATCCGAGAAGCGCTCGGCTACCTGGCCGAGATCTACGGAAAATCAAGCGTGCAGGCCTTTTTCAAAGACAGCGTCGAAGACCAAAACATGCGTAACATTTTCGCCGAGCTAAAGCTGAATGAGCTGAAAACGGAAAAGGTTCAAATTTTTTCGTCCTACAGCGACTCCACAGCGCTTGTAAACATCACCGACTATCAATTCTGGATTATGCTTTCGTTCAGCAATGAGCGCCAAAAAGAGGATGAAAATATCGAAATCAAGCAGTATCCCACGCAGCTCAACATACGAATAATCCCCCAGAACCGCTCCGTATCATTCCCAATCAGAGACTTGGCACTACAACACATCAGCCATCCGGATAAACCGGAAGCGCCGATTTTCTTAGAAGCGGTGGACAATGCCGACGCCTCCAACGAAGCGCCCACGCGCCGGTATTTACTGGTTATTACAGCGCTGTTTGGCGAATACTATCCGGAAAGCGACAGCCTGTCGATTAATAATTTGAGCGGAAGCCTGTTCTATAAGTAGCCGACGACCTTGCTCCGTGCTCCTCTGTGCACCTGTCGTCCAGCCGAATTTGGAATTAGGCAGGTCGGCGACAGTTTTTGGGTCGTCGCGGTCGGCGTCCATTTGCGGCGATTATTTGCGGCGACATTTGTAGGGTCGTCGCGTGCGGCGACCATTTGCGGCGATTATCATTATAAGGAGTTGCGAGGTACGAAGCAAGGTAATCCGGAAATGCAATATTTACTTATTGACACCTCCTAACCGCTAACCACTAACCGTTAACCGTTAACCACTAACCAGCTATTTTTCGTATCTTTGCGAAGTCATTAAAGAGATACGGCATTATGGCAACAAAAAAACAACAGCAAAAGCGAAAGCTAAAAGCGTCGCGCCTGTGAAGGCGAAAAGCAAGAGTTCCAAATACAGCGAAAGCTGGTATATGGACGAACGTGGCATAAAAATACCCCTGTCTGAATTAAAAAAAAATGCCCCGCCGCGTACAGGGCCATCGAAGTCGGAAGTGATGAAAAAGAATGGCCTTTTTCCGTATATAGAGCTAGTGGATATGCGGGCTGTAATGAAGTAAAAAATAATACGGACAGGCGTTACCTTTTAGATACCCAGATTGTAGTGGTTAATAGCTGCTGCGCAGCGATAAAATGGTTGCTTCGCAACCGATAAATGGCGGCTTCGCCGCCGATAAAATGGCTTTATCGCCCGCAGGGCATTTACCGCACGAAGCGCATTTATCGCTGCGCAGCAGCTACTTTATCGGTTGCAAAGCAACCATTTATCGGATTTTGGTTTGCTAAAAGCATGTAACACACTCATTTGGATTAACGTTTTATGGTGTTTATCTACCATACTTCGTGTAAATTTTTGATATGTTGCGTTTTACGCTACAACTTGTCAAGCCAACAAATTTTCGCGAAGGCACATTAAATTTTTGTAAGCAGCAAGAGAAAATTTATAATATGCTGAACAACTGCTGTTTATTGAATTTGTGTTAGTTGCCACAAAATACCTGATTTTTAGGTGTAAGGTACTTATTTAATGTACAATCCTGTATCAAAATCCGGTACAATAAAAGTTGTCAGATTTTCATCATACGGATTGTCGGTAAACCCAATCAGCTCATAGCTCGTTTCAGGAAACAAATGGTTGTAAAGCGAAATGCGGTCATCCAAAAATTCAAGCGGAGTATTGGAGTGCTCCACTACCTTAGTAACTGTCCCGTCGGGCATATAGTAAACATCGGCCTCCGCTCCTGCTGTTTTATCAACCGCACTTGCAGCCATCGCCTCCACATCTTGCGAAGAAAACCATATCTTTTCGCCATGCTTCTCTTTTTCTTTTGCAAATGCTTTCAGCGCGTTTTTTGTTTGCCGGATTCGACCCTTACGTCCTCATACGCGCTGCTTTCGCCGACTGCGCTATCTCTTTTATGCGCTCCAGCGACAATGGATGCTTCGACATTTCTTCTACCGCCCGCAATCCTGCCTGCCTCCTCTTTTCTATTAAGGCGTACAATTCTTGCTGTTCCCTCGATCACTCGGTCTGCAAGCTCCGAAGCTTTCTCATAAGGTGTTCCTCCTTTACCATTACTATTTACCAAATCTTTCACCAAGAAATTTTTGTGCAAGGTAGCGCTTTTTCCGGATTTTCCAAAGCGTCCTTTAGCGTACAAGCGGCGAGGCGACGGTGGCGGAATTTCAGGAGTTTTGCCGCCGCTTAATGGCGAAACAGGGCTGTAACAAGCGGTGGCGTCATAAATTGTAGGGAGCGAAAAACCTAATTTGCTCACTCGTGCTTATTTTTGGTATTCGTGAGCTCGCTGCGCTCGGTTA
>JAIROF010000027.1 GCA_031257655.1 Prevotellaceae bacterium
ATGACAAACAGCTTTTTGTTGGCAGACTTTGCTGCGGTAAATGCTTTTCGTAATGACCAAACCCCCGGTTGTTCGACGTCCATTTGCTTACTGTAAATGTCTCCTTTCGGAAAGAGATGTTCATAGCTTTCCAAAAAATCGCGAACATTATCCTGTATTTTACCGGAAAGAGAAGCCGCGAAAGCATCTTCGCTTGCTGTGTTTAAACCTGAAAAATCCAAATTCAAAACCAGATAGGTATTGCGCTTAGGGGTTGGATGCTTGCCGATGTACAGGTCGCCGAACAGCTGGTCGAATTTGTTGGCCTGGTTAATGTCGTAGTAGCTGGACAGCATGGAGAAAAACAAGCTTTTCCCAAACTTGCGCGGACGGGTCAGAAACAGATTATCATTATTTTCCTGCTCCAGCAGCTCAATATACTGCGTTTTATCTATGTACGCATAGCCTTCTGTCCTTACTTTTTCAAAGTTTGCATTGCCGTAAGGGATGCGCTTGGGGGTTTTTGTTTCCATGGTGCACTGAGGATTAAAAATGACGCTGTAAAGATACAACTTTTTTTAGTTGAAAGTTGAAAGTTGAAAGTTGGAAATGAATGGCTGAATCTGAATTTCTGAATTTCTGAATTTCTGACCGGAAGGACATTTTGCCGCTGATATAGAGCTACTTGTGCAAAACGTAGCGCAAGCTGTGGCTGCCTCAAAAATAACGTCGGGAGCGCAGCAACACCAAATTTTGCATCTAACAATCAGATTGTCACATTGTTCAGCGTCCCCAATTGCGATAGCCTAACCTGCGCCGGGCCTGGAGGTCTGAAGCCGAAATTCAGCTTCTACGCTTCGGGTGGTTGCTCCTCTAAGGCTGCAAAAAACTCGGCCGGCGTGATGGAAAAATACTTGCAAATATCGTCCAGCGTGCTGATGGTTATGTTGGTTTTTCCGCTCTCAATCCGCGCAATATGTATATCCGTGTCAATGTAGAAGGTGTCTTGCGACACTTTCCTCTCCTCTCCTCTCGAAGCTGCTTTATGCGCCGTGCAACTTTTTTGAGCAATTCCGTATTGCATCTTTGATTTTTCATTGCGCTGACAAAATTGTCATTTTTTAAGAAAATCAGCGCTGACAAATTTGTCATTGAGTTTTGTTTTTTCATATTTTACCTTTGCCATCAAATTAAAAATATCTACAGATGAAAAAAATCTTGAAAAAACTTCTGCGCAAAAATCTTTGGGCGATAGATATTGCAGCGGTTCCGTTTGTGTACGCAACTGCAATTGTTATGAGAATAGTTAGGCGATTGGGAGTTGGGAGGCTTCCGCTGTCAAAAAAAGCGCTGTTAAGCGTTGGCGTTTTTCCTGTTAGAGACCACTACTACGAGCCGCTGTTCAACCCCCGGCACTTGAGGAAGCCCTTGTCCGACGAACGGCTGCTCCCGGGGATAGCAAGCTGGCGCGTAGCGGAGCAGCTGCAGCTCCTGCAATCTTTCCATTTTGAGCGCGAGCTGGAGAGCATCCCCGAAGCGTTTGTCGGCGATACTTCATTCCACTTCAAAAACGGCGCGTATGAGTCAGGCGACGCCGAATACTGGTACAGCATCATTCGGCTGAAAAAGCCCACGAAAATTATAGAAATCGGCTCGGGACAGTCCACCAAAATGGCGCGATTGGCAATTCTGGCCAACCAACGAGAAAATGCAAGCTACCATTGCCGGCACATTTGTGTAGAGCCGTACGAAATGCCGTGGCTGGAAAAAACAGGAGTGGAAGTCCTGCGCAAGAAAGCGGAAGATGTTGGCGTTGAATTTTTCGAGCAGCTGGAGGCGTTTTTGAGCTTCAACTCAACATGGAAAATCTTGGGGGCGCTGAACTTTTTGCACCACAACCACTACAATTTGCTAAAAGAAAAGTGCCCCAAGCTCACGCCCGACAGGGAACCCGGCTCTTTTTACATGGTCAGCATGTGAAAAATCCTCCCAAATACATTTTCTCCTACCCACTTCTGTAACCCTATACGGAGCTGTTGCACAGCGGATTTATAGAGAGAAGCAGCGGCGCCAACAAAAAAGATTGCAACAAATTTGGATGATGTCCTTATTCTATATTCTATTGATGCAAAAACATATTTGTTGATTGTCGAGCATTTATAGCCTTTTTGTAAATTTGATTTGAATGATTATTATGACAATGCAGGTTGCGCGCTCCGTCCTGCAGGGCACGCGCCATTTTGCATTTCGCATTTTGATTCTGCATTTTGCAGCGTTTTTTTGTGCGCATCAGCCAATTCACTCCTTCCAATCCAAAATTCCCACAAAAATCCAACCTGCTAAAAATCATCCGATTAAAGATTTTATGCGGGAGCCTTTCTGTTAAAAGTGAGGGTGCGATACTTTTGTCCACCATCTATGTCCATTTGTCCACCTCATCCACAAGCAGCGCGTTTACATTTGCCTAACAAAATTTATCCCGAAACATCACCATTAAATGTTTTTTGTTATGAAAATAAAAGAATGGACGTTAATAGCGATTGCGGGGGTTGCGCTTTGCTGCGCTCCTGCCGCGTGCCAAAAGTGGGGGGAGAGCGACCCTCCGGCAGGAAACCAAAAAAATCCCGACGCGCAGGTAAGGACTGTGGCACAGCTTTCGTTCGACGTTGGCTCGGACATTCCCGGCGAAACGGTTGCCTTAGCGGGCGGCGCAACGCCGACCATTGTTGAGGACGCCCAGCGAGGTGGTGGCGTGCTGTACCAAAATGGCGGATACCTCCGCTTCAAAAATCCATTGCAAAAGCTTTACGTTGCCGCAGGCGCTTCGGTAAGCATGTGGGTAAAAATGCCCGCAGTGGATACCAGCGGTGCGCTGTTTTCGTTTGTTGACGAAAGCGGCGGCAGCGTTTTGTCTGTTACAAAAAGCGCATACCTCAGCTACACGGGCGCCAACGGCACGTTCGACGTAAATCCCGGAGCCGCCGTTAGCGACGCGCTGATCCCGGATCGGTGGCACTTTTTGGCTATATCGCTCACCTACGAGGGCTACGCTGTTTACGTTGACGGTGAAAAAAAGTATGAGGCGGGCGGAGAGCCAAACGCCGAAAGCGCCGCCGCCACAAAAAGCGCCGCCACAAAAAGCATCGCCGTGAGCTACGCAAGCGTGGTGGAGCTGCTGACCACAGTGTCCCACTTTTACCTGGGCTATGATGGCGCTTCGTCGGAGGTTAAGGAGGCGTACTTTGATGATGTGGCGATATGGAAGAATAAAATTTCGGAAAAAGACGCAACGCCGGTAAAGGGCGACGAGCCGCTGCCCGAGCCGGTGTACCTGAACACCTTTGACGCCTCCAACGATGCGCAGATTGTAGGCGCCGGAACGTTTGCGGCGGTGGACGACCCCAAGTTTGGCGTGGTATTCCAAAATGCAACGGGCGGCACGCGGCAAAACTACCTGAAGCTGCCGAGCAACGTGCTGTCGCACTCCACCGAAACAAATGAGATGACGATTGGCGTGTGGGTCAACGCTGCCAACGCGGGCGCCTCCGGCGCGTACATGTGGTCGCCGCTGTTCACCGCATACGGGGCGGCGCCGGCAAATAATGAAAACACGTGGCCTATGCTGGCGCTGCAATACCGCGGCGTGCTGCAGGTAAACAACAGCGGCTGGTGCGACTTTACGGATGCGCAAAACGTAAACGGCGCAAACGCGCTGTACCACGACGCCACCGACTGGCTTGCCGACCATGAGTGGCACTACTACACCGTTACGCTTACCGAAACCTCTGCCAAGGTTTACTTCGACGGCGTGACGGTAAACGAGTGGGCGGTTGACGGAAATAGCGACGGAGCGGTGATAAGAGGCTTGTTTACCAACGGCGCCGACTTGAATTACGCTTGCCTGGGCGGCAATCAGGCCTGGAATTGGGGAGACCCCGACCCGGGATTTATGTTTGACGATTTTGCCGTTTACAACGTAGAGCTTACCGCTGCACAAATATTAAGCATAATAGGAAAAAAGAAGTAACACCTTAATAAATTTTTGTATATGAAAAAGCATACATTCAAAGCGCGGAAAAGAATCATTTTCCTCCTATTGGCGACGCTGCTCACCACATTTGCCCACTGCGCCCTTGCGCAGAGCAGGCAGGTAACGGGGGTAGTGAAAGACGCCGATGGCGAAGCCCTTGTTGGCGTCAGCGTAGTCGAAAAAGGATCGACCAACGGGGTCATGACGGGCGTTGACGGCGCGTTTACGCTTACGGTGTCGCCAAACGCCGTGCTGCAGGTCAGCTACGTGGGGTACGCTGCGCAGGAGGTAGCGGTGGGCAGCCGGCTCCGCATAGACCTTACCATGCAGCAGGATACAAAAACCATCGAGGAAATCGTGGTGGTGGGCTATGGCCTGCAGCGGAAGGAGAGCGTGGTGGGCGCCATTTCGCAGGTATCCTCCAGGGAGCTGATGAAGTCGCCCGTGGCCAACATTTCGCAGGCCATTACGGGCAAAATTCCGGGGGTGATAACGTCGCAAACCTCCGGCGCTCCGGGCGAAGATGACGCGCAAATCTTTATTCGCGGTCGCGCAACCTTTGCCGGCGACGCCCAGCCGCTCATTCTGGTGGACGGGGTGGAGCGCTCTTTTTCGCAGATTGCCCCCGACGACGTGGAGAGCATCTCGGTGCTGAAGGACGCCTCCGCCACCGCCGTGTACGGCGTGAGGGGCGCCAACGGGGTGATGCTCATTACCACCAAGCGGGGCAAGGAGCAAAAGCCGGTGGTCAACCTCACGGCCAACTGGCAGGTGCAGTCGCCCACCCGCAGCAACACCTACCTCAACGCCTACGAATCGGTAACGCTGCTGGAGGAGGCGCTGGCCAACGACGGGCTGCCGTCGCAGTTTTCGGCGGCGGACGTTGAGCTGTACCGCAAGGCGGCGGCGGGCGAGCTGAGCGGGCTCGACGCGCTGCTCTACCCCAACGTGGACTGGTACGACCAAATCCTCAACAGCGCGGCGCTCGCGCAGCGCTACAACGTCAGCATTCAGGGCGGAACGAAGCGCATGCGCTACTACGCCTCCGGCGAAATGTACGACCAGCAGGGCCTCTACAAAGACCTGAGCGACGACAAGTACGGCAACAAGTCCAACACGAGCTACCGCCGCTACGCCTTCCGCGCCAACATGGACTTGCTGATGACCAAAAACCTGACGGCGTCCGTCAACTTCGGCACCCGATTTGAGGAGCGCAGCGGCCCAAACGCCAACGAATCGGCAAGCTACTCGGAGGTCTTCTACGAGCTAAACCACACGCCCGGCTGGCTCTTTCCCGTCAGCTACAGCCTCCGCGAGGGCGACAGGGACGTTGTCCTGTACGGGGGCAGCTCGCAGTACCAGAACAACATCGCCGCGCGCCTGGCCAAGGGCGGATTCTACCGCGCCACCAACACGATCAACGAAACCAACTTTATTGCCGACTACAAGGCCGACTGGCTTACGCCGGGGTTGAGCGCAAAGGCTATGGCGTCGTTTGACTACGATTCATACTACAAGCGCAGCTTTACGGCCGATTTTGCAACCTACGAGCTGAACGACAGGAGCAGCTACGAATCGGCGCTTTCCTACAACCAGTTCAACGCCGATACGGAGCTGAGCTACGCGGGCAACGACCAAACGACGACGTTTAAGCTCTACATGGAGCTGCAGCTCGGCTACGCCCGCAAGTTCGGCCTCCACGACCTAACCGCCATGGCGCTCTACAACCAAAACGACTACCGCTACCAGGCCGACCTGGCGCAGCGCTATCAGGGACTTGTGGGGCGCGTAACGTATGGCTACGACGACCGATACCTCGCGGAGTTCAACGCCGGCTACAACGGCTCGGAGAACTTTATGAAGGGCCGGCGCTTCGGCTTTTTCCCCTCATTTTCGCTGGGCTGGCGGCTGAGCAACGAATCCTTCATGGAGAGCGCCCGCGCATGGCTGGACAACCTCAAGCTCCGAGCATCCTACGGACAGGTGGGCAACGACGTGTACTTAGTGAACGACGCGAGGCAGCGCTTCCTGTACTTGGACAAGTGGGTGCAGCTAAGCAACGCCTACTACTTTGGCGCTACCGGCAACACGGGCGTTTACGAGGGGCAGTACCCCAACTACAGCGTAACGTGGGAGCGGGCCAACAAGTACAACGCCGGGCTCGACCTGGGGCTGTGGGGCGGGCTGCTTGGCGGCAGCATCGACCTGTTCTACGAGCTGCGCAACAATATTCTCACCGAATACCTGAGCCGCCCGCAGTGGGTGGGCGTGGCGATGGCCGCCGGAAACCTGGGCAAAACCAAAAACCGGGGATACGAAGTAGAGCTGAGGCACATCAACACCATAGCCGAGGCCGGCTTGGGCTACACGGTGGGGGTAACGTTTGCTCACGCGCAGAACGAAATCCTCGGCATGGACGAGCCCGCCCTCAAAACCTCCTACCGCAAGCTGGAGGGGCGCCCCATTGGGCAGTACGTGGGGCTGGTATGCGACGGATTTGTTACGGCGCAGGATTTGGCCAACCCCGATTTTCCCGTCTCTACCTACGGCAGCGTAAAAGTCGGCGACCTCAAGTACCGCGACATGAACGCCGACGGGTTTATTGACGACCGCGACCAGACGATTATCGGCTACAGCAACATCCCCGAAAACACGTACGCCCTGAGCGCAGGCTGCACCTACAAGGGCTGGGGGCTGAGCTTCATGCTGCAAGGCGTGGATAACGTGAGCCGCTACTACGACGCCGAGGCCATGTTTGCCTTTGTAAGCGGCGGCAAGGTGAAGGAGCACCACCTGGGGCGCTGGAATCCGGCGCTGAGCGAAAGCGAAAACCTTGCCAACGCCACCTACCCGCTGCTCCACTACGACAGCTACGGCGACCACAACCAGCGCCTCAGCTCGTTTATCCTCAAAAACGGCGCCTTTGTGCGCCTCAAAAACGTGGAAATCAGCTACACCTTCCCCATCCGATGGGTAAGCGCGGTGAACATGAGCGAATGCCGGCTCTTTTTAAACGCAAATAATCTGGTTACGTGGGACTCATTAGACGGGTTGACCGACCCCGAAAGCAACGGCTCCAACCGCTACCCGATTATGAAGACGGTGAACTTTGGTGCAAACATTAAATTCTAATCATCATGAAGAAGTACTTACTATACCTGATTGCTGCGGGCGTTGCGGGCGCAGCGTTGCCCTCGTGCGAGGACGCCTTTGGCGACTTTCTGGAAAAGCAGCCCAGCAACGAGCTCACGGAGGCGCAAGTATTTGGCGACTGGACAACCGCCACGCAATTCCACTTTGATACCTACAACTTCCTCCGCAACGGCGCCTGCCGCATCAACAATTCGTGGATGGACGCCGCCACCGACCTGGCCGAAACCAGCTACGCAAGCGGCGGCGTGCGCACCAGCTTCAACATTGGCAACTACTACGGCGGCGGCGGCGCCTCCGAGCTGGTGGACGCATGGGAGCACTACTACCGGGGAATCCGTAAGTGCAACATGCTCCTCGCGCGAATCGACAGCGTCCCAAAGGGCGCGGACTTGAGCGACGAAAAATACGAAACCGATAAGCTCAACTACAAGTCCGAAGCGCGTTTTCTGCGCGCCTACTTCTACTGGGAGCTCTTTTTGCGCTACGGCGCCGTCCCGATTGTGGTGGATGTGCTCGACCCCAACGGCAACCTGCTCGCCGGGTACACCACCCGCCCAACGCTAAAGGCTTTCGTGGTGGACTTCGTGCTGCACGAGCTGCAAGGCTGCGAAGCGGGGCTGATGCCGTACGACGACGGCGTGAAAGCCGCCAACGCCGGGCGCATCTGCCAGCCCATGGCCAGAGCGCTCTACGCCCGCGTCATGCTCTACATGGCAAGCGACCGATTTCGCACCGCATCCGGCGTTACGTGGCAGCAGGCCGCCAACGCCGCAAAGAGCTTTATCGACGAGTTTGGCGGCAGCTACGGGCTGTTTGCCGGAACAACCGGCGTAGAGGCCTACACCAACGCCATCCTGCGAACTACCTACCAGGGAAACAACAGCGAGGTTATCTTCTTCCGCAACGATGTGCAAATCGGCTGGTCGGGCATCCAAAACGATACGCCGGTGGGCGAAGGCGGCAACGGCGGGCTGTGCCCATCGCAAAACCTGGTGGACATGTACGACATGGCCAACGGCCTGTCGCCGTTTGCCGAGTACGACGCAACCGGTGCGCCCGTTTACAGCGGCGCGGCGGCTACGCCCGCCCTCAACGCCGCAAGCGGCTACAGCGACTCCGCGCCGTGGGCTGGCCGCGACCCGCGCCTGACGGCAACTGTGCTGCACCACGGCGCAACCTGGGGAGAGGGCAGCATTAACGTGATTAGGGGGCAGCGGGACAACCCCGTGGGCAACGCAAACGCTACCCCTACGGGATACTACCTCCGAAAGTACATCCCGGAAAACATCCTGAGCGCTCAGCACAGCGGAACAAGCTACCGCTGCTGGATAATCATCCGCTACGCGGAAATCCTGCTGAGCTACGCAGAGGCGATGAACGAGGTGAGCTATCCGCCAAGCGACGAGGTATATGGGTACTTAGACCAAATCCGGAGCCGCGCGGGCGTTGCGGGGAGCGTGAAAGACCGAACGGATTTGCAGTCGCAGGAGAGCCTGCGCCGCTTCATCCGCAAGGAGCGCACGGTGGAGCTGGCCTTTGAAGACCACCGCGCCTGGGATGTGCGGCGCTGGAACGTAGCGGTAGAGGCGCTGAGTCGTCCGGTTTACGGCGTAGACGTCTCCGCCGCCACCGCCGCCTGCTCCCGAAAGGTGGCGCAAGAGCGAGTGTTTGAGAGCCGAATGTATCTCTACCCCATTCCCGAAGCGGAGGTCTGGAAAACGAATATCGAAAATAATCCGGGTTGGTAATCTTTAAATCAAAAAATATGTACACAACAGCTATTAGCATCGTAAAACGATTGGCGGGAACAAGGAAATTCCTGCTGATAATGTTACTTGTTTCTGCGATAAGCCATCCCGCTTGGGCGCAGAATGAGAAGAGCGCCTTGCGGGGGCGCATTGTGAACAGCGAAGGTAAGCCGCTTGCCGGCGCTGTGGTGAACGTGGTAGAGTCGAGCAGCATTGCGCGCGCTGACGAAAACGGGTTTTTTGACCTGAAAAATGTGAAAGCCACCGACGAAATTTTCGTCAGCAGCGCGGGGTACTTCAGCAAAACCGTCCCTGCGGAGTTTGGCGCGGATTTTCTAATCGTGCTGGAGGCCGATGCAGACGAGTACGCGCACACGATGCCGGTACCCTTCCTGCGCAAGCAGAAAAGGCTGACCACCGAAGCTACGTCGGTGGTTACGGGCGAAGAGCTGCAGCGGCACCCCATCACCGTGCTCCAAAACGCCTTTACCTCTACGGTAACCGGCGTGGAAACCTACGAATGGGCCAGCGAGCCGGGGTGGACGGAATCGGCAATATACATCCGCGGGCTGCGCACCATGAACAGCAGCGCGCGAAGCCCCCTCATCATTGTCGATAACGTGGAGCGCGACCTCTCCTTTCTCGACGCATACCCCATCGAAAACATCACCATCCTGAAAGACGCCGCCGCCTGCGCCATCTACGGCATGAGGGGCGCAAACGGCGTGGTGATGGTTACCACCAGGCGGGGCGAAGCCGGACGAACAAAAATCAACTTCACCCAGGAGGTGGGATACCAGCTGCTGAGCAACAAAATGGAAACCCAAAACGCCTACAACATGGCCTTAACCCGCAACCAGGTGCGCTACCTGGACGGAATGGACCCGCTGTACTCGGACGAAACCATAGAAAAGTACCGCCGCGTATCGGCGGGAGAGACCCTGGAGGGCATGGAGCGGTACCGCTACTTCAACACCAGCTGGTACGAGGAGCTATACCGCGAAATGGCGCCCATGCACAAAACCAACCTATCCATAAGCGGCGGAAACGAGCGCACGCGCTACTTCATTTCCGGCTCCTACCTCCGGCAGGAGGGCATGTGGAACTCCAAGTGGACGGAGTACAACGACGGATTTAGCACCCAGCACGTCTTAGACCGCTTCAACCTGCGCTCAAATATCGACATCGACGTCAACAGCTTTCTCAACGTGTCCTTAGACCTCGGCGGCCGCATCGACGATATTTCGCAGCCATACACGGGCGTGTTCAGCATCGTTACCTTTGGGGCGGTGGAGGCAAACCCCATGGAGCCGGTCTATACGCCAAACGGCGAAATATACGCTACCAACTCAGCCCAAAATGCCGGCCGCCTGCTGGCCTCGTCGGGGCTGGAAAAAAACCGCCGCCGAAACCTCTACAGCACGGTAAACCTGAACGGAGACCTGGGAAGCATCACTCCCGGCCTGGCGGCAAAAACTACGGTGAGCTTCGACTCCTACGAAACGTTCGAATCCAGCCAAACCAACAACGTCAACTCCTTTAACTACGACTACACGGCCGACGTGAGCAGCGTGGCGGAATATACGCTCACCCGATTCTCTACGTATTCGGCGCTGGAAAACCCGCGCACCAACCCCCGCGAATACTACTTCAACGTCAACTTCAACGCCGGGCTGAGCTACGAAAGGGCCTTCGGGGAGCACGCCGTGAGCGCGCAGGCGTTCATACGCACCTACAAGAACGTTACGCAAGGCTCCGAATCCTCCAACCGATACCTCTCGTACAACGCGCAGGCATCCTACGTGTACGCCAACCGCTACATTCTCTCCGGAAGCATTTCGCGCATGGCCTCCGACAACTTCGCGCCCGAAGAGCGATGGGGCGTTTTTCCCGGCGTATCGGCAGGCTGGGCGCTATCCGAAGAATCGTGGCTTAAGAGCCGCAGCCTGACCCTGCTCAAGCTGCGCGCCTCCTACGGCCGCGCAGGGCAGGCCAACACGGGCGCCGGACGCTACCCCTACCAAAGCACCTACGGATCGGGCGCCAGCTACAACTTTGGGACTTCGCAGTCCGAGGTCAGCGGTATTGAGGAAAGCAAAGTCGGCAACCTGAACAGCAAGTGGGAAATATCCGACATGCTGAACGCAGGCGCAGACTTCGACTTCTGGGGGAGAAAGCTGTACGGCGCGGTGGACGCATTCAAGGAGTGGCGCTCCAACATCCTCGTAACCCGCACTACGGTGCCCATTATACTCGGCGTGAGCGCACCGCAGGATTCGTACGGAAAGGTGGAGAGCAAAGGGGTTGAGGCAACGCTGGGGCACCGCAACCGCCTGGGCAAGCTCAGCTACTACCTGGAGGGAATGCTGACGTGGAACACCAACCAAATAACCGAAATGGACGAGCTGGAGCCCAACGTGCCCTGGCAGGCGAAAACGGGCAAGCGCATCTTCGACTACACGGAGGTGGCGGCCATGTACGAAAGCTCGTTCAACAACGGCGTTGGCGGCTGGGAGCAGTACCGCTTTGTGCAGTGGGCAAGCGACCCCGACCTAATCGCCACCAGCCAGCAGGACGCCATCGACCACCCGGAAAAGTACCCCTACAACACCTCGTCGAGCGGAGCACAAAAGCTGGGCACGGCCGTGTTTCAAGACCTCAACAGCGACCGCCAGATCGACGTGAACGACAAAATTCCCACCGGCTACACCATCATCCCGGAGCTCATTCCCAGCGTAACGCTGGGGATTGAGTGGCGGGGATTCGACGCGCGCGCCATCCTCACCGCCTACCTCCACCGATCCGTATTCCTTTCGCCGGCCATCAGCTTTTCCGGCTGGAGCAACATGGGGACGCACGAGGTGACCAAGGCCTGGGGATACTTTAACGACGACCCCGCAGACCCGCGCAACCTAAACGCCACCTACCCAAGGCCTACATACGGCGGATTTAGCGCCATAGACAGCGACAGGGGAACGGGAACCTATCACAACGACATCTGGATTAAAGACGGTAGCTACCTGTCTTTCAGAAATATAGAGGTGGGATACTCGCTGCCAAAAGCGCTGATTGCTAAGGTCAACATGACCAGCTGCCGCCTTTACTTTAGCGGATACAACCTGTTTACATTCAGCGATTTGCCGGACAGAGTTGACCCGGAAAAGCCAATGAGCTACTGCTGGTGGTATCCCAAAACCCGCTCGTTTTCGTTCGGTATCAACATTGGTTTTTAATCTTAATACAATTTGCAACTATGAACAGGATAAAATTCTATCTAATGGCAGCAGGATGGCTTTTCTTCATTTCCTCCTGCAACGACTTCTTGGACAAGGAGTACGACATCTCCATGTCGGAGGAGCAGGTGTTTAGCAGCAAGGAGAATACGCGCGGATTTTTGGCAAATATTTACGTCAACCTCCCCGACATCTTTGCCGGCTACACCAACGAGCAATTCCTGGGCGCCTCGCGCGACTGCATGACGGACAACGCCGTATCGTTCTGGGACGTGCACTACTACCACGCCGTGCTCAGCGACGGCTACTCCGCCGCCAACCACACCCTGCTGGGATTTTGGCAAACCAACGTATATGGCATACGCAAGGCCAACCAGTTCCTCAAAAACGTTCGCCCCGAGGTGGTGGGGAATACGGAAAAAACGGGCGACGACAACCGCCTCTACGACCGATACATGAGCGAAGCAAAGCTGCTGAGGGCTATTTTCCACTTCGACATCGTTGGCTGGTTTGGCGATGCGCCCATTATTGGCGAAGACGAGGAGGGCGTGCCGCTGGTCTTCGACCTGGGCAACCCGGAAGCCATGAACATGCCGCGAACAAAAGCTGCCGACGCCCTGAAGTGGATTGCCGACCAGTGCGACCTGGTGAAAGACGCTCTACCCTTTCGCTACACCAGCGAAACGGAAAACTGGGGACGGGTAAACGGCGCCACCGCATACGCCCTGAAGTCGAGGGCGCTCCTCTACCGCGCATCCAAGCTCAATAACCCGGAGAACAACCTCCGGTACTGGGAGGATGCCGCGCAGGCCGCCCTCGACTTCATCGAAAAGAACAGCGCGCAGAGCAACCCCTACAAGCTGTTCACGGCTACCCCAAGCAATCCGGCAAAAAACTACTACGAATGCTTTGTGGCCAACCCGGTTTACAACGACGAGTACATCCTTTGCCGCTCCGTTTGGAACACGTACGAGATAGAGCGCCTCTTAGCCCCCTGCGGATTTAGCGGGCAAATCTACTCGGTGGGGCGCACCAACCCCACCCAAAATCTGGTGGATTGCTACGAAACCATCGGCGGAAAGCCCATTGATGCAGCGGGCTCGGGCTACGATGACCAAAACCCGTACGCCAACCGCGACCCGCGCTTAGAGCAAACCATCCTGCACCAGGGCGCTGTGTGGGGCGACAAGGAGCAGGAGGAATCCAGAGCGGTGGACGTTTCGCAGCCCGACGGGATAGACTACCAGTCCCTGCATGGCGGCACGCTCACCGGATACTACACCAAGAAGTTTCTAAACAACATTTCCTTCAAAAACCCCAACGCGCCAAGCCACTCCTGCCCCATCTTCCGCTACGGCGAAATACTGCTGAATGCGGCGGAAGCCCTCAACGAAGCCGGCAAAACCAACGATGCATACGCGTACGTCAACCAGGTGCGCGGACGGGTAGGCATGCCGGCGTATGGCGGCATGGCGCAAGACCAGCTGCGCGAGCGCATACGCAACGAGCGCCGCATTGAGCTGTGCTTTGAAGACCATCGCTTTTTCGACGAGCGCCGCTGGATGCTTTTTGAAGGCCAAAGCGTAACCTCAGAAACCGAATTGCCGCGATACAAGCAGTACTACAACCTGTACGGCGTAGCGGTAACAAACCCGGCAAACCCTGCCTACTCCTACGTGCCGGCGCAGAAGCACCCGACGCGCACGTTCAACAGCCCAAAAAACTACTACTTCCCCCTGCCAAGCGACGAGGTGAAGCGAGCCCCTATGCTGAAGCAAAACCCGGGCTGGGAGCTGTAGCGCAAAACTCTTGCAGCACGAAACCTTTGCAGCACGAAACCTTTGCAGCGCATGAGACCTGTCCTTTACCCTCTTTCTACCCTTTTCCTCCTCCTCTTCACCTCCGCCTCCTGCGGCGGCGGCGGGGAAGAGGAGAAGGGTAGCGCGCTTTCCGGCGCGTACGCCGAAGTTGGCGGGCTGTCGGCTACCGCCGTCACCTCGTCCGGGGCAACGCTCAAGGCGTCTGTCTTGAGCAGCGGGGGAAGCGCCGTCACCCAAAAAGGGTTTTGCTGGAGCAGCGCGCGCGAAAACCCGGAGAAAGGCGACTCCTCCGTGAGCGTGTACGGCACAACGCCCGACTTTGAGCGGAAAGTTAGCGGGCTATCGGCCGGCACCAGCTACTTTGCCCGCGCCTTTGCCGTAAACGGAGCAGGGGTGGCCTACTCGTCCGCCGTTCGCTTCACCACAGGCGCCGCGCCGCCGGAGGGCGAAGACGACCCGTGGGCAGCGTTCACCGCGCCCACCTACGCCGACGACTACTCGCCCATAGCCGCATGGAGCCAGCGCAGCCGGTGGAACCTGGCAAACGTGCACGACCCAACGGTAGAAAAGTGCGGCGAATACTACTACATGTACGGCACCGACGCCTCCTACGGAAACGCGCACGCGGGGCACGGGCATTTCCCCTACCGCCGCTCAAAAGACCTCGTTACCTGGGATTTTCAGGGAATGGCAATGAGCCAGACGCCGGCATGGGTAAAAGATACGCTCAACAGCATGCGCAGCCGGCAGGGGCTGCCCGCCATCGAAAACCCCTCGTACGGCTGCTGGGCGCCTGTGGTGCGAAAGGTGGGCGAAAAGTACCGAATGTACTACTGCGTGGTGGTAGACAACTACATCCTCTCCGGAAAGCCCAACACCGCCGCAAACTTCGACGGCTCGTGGACCGAGCGAGCCTTTATCGGCCTGATGGAAACCGACGACTTGGGCGCCAACCTGTGGGAGGATAAGGGCATGGCGGTGTGCTCATCTACCGACCGGGGGCTTAGCTGGTCGCGCCCCAGCCT
Source organism: Prevotellaceae bacterium (assembly GCA_031257655.1). Taxonomy (GTDB): domain Bacteria; phylum Bacteroidota; class Bacteroidia; order Bacteroidales; family UBA932; genus JAITMY01. The sequence goes on from JAIROF010000027.1 coordinate 14,989, forward strand.
GAGCAGCTGGGAGGGATACTTCAAGTGGAACGCCATCGACCCCTCCCTCATCGTCACCCCGGAGGGGAAGCAATGGCTGGTTTACGGCTCGTGGCATTCGGGCATTGTGGCCGTGGAGCTCGATCCGGCTACCGGAAAGCCATTCCGCCTGGGCGAACCCTGGCTTGCCGCCGCTCTCCCCGGCTACGGAAGCCTAATTTACACCCGCAACGGCAGCAGGTGGCAGGGATCGGAGGCGCCCGAAGTCGTTTATAGCCACGAAACGGGCTACTACTACCTCTTTTTGGCCTACGACGAGCTTTCGGTGGCGTACAACACCCGCGTGTGCCGCGCAAGGAGCATCACGGGGCCCTACTTGGGCTACAACGGCGCCGGCCTTACGCAAGGCGGCGAATGCTTCCCCATCCTCACGCATCCCTACCGGTTTGGCAACCACTCCGGATGGGTAGGGATTTCGCACTGCTGCATCTTCCAAAATTCGGACACCGGCGAATGGTTCTACGCCTCTCAGGGGCGCCTGCCCGAAAACGCCAACGGGAACCCCCACAGCAACGCCATCATGATGGGGCACGTGCGGGCTATCCGGTGGACAGACGACGGCTGGCCGCTCGTCATGCCGGAGCGCTACGCCGGAGTGCCGCAAACCCCCATCGCGGAGGAGGAGCTAATCGGCGACTGGGAGAACATCGTCCTCACCTACGGCTGGCAGCAGCAGCAAGCCTCCGCAACCGTAACGCTAACGGCAGACAAAAAAGCCGCTGGCGCCATCAGCGGCAGCTGGTCGTACAACGCCGCTTCCGCAACCTTAACGCTGGGGCAATACCGGCTCTACCTCCGCCGGGAACTTGACTGGGAAGCCAACCCGCGCGCGCCAACCATCGTCTACGCCGGCCTCACGCCGCAAGGCGCTTCCATATGGGGAAAGAAAATTTGAATCGCTGCCGAAGTGTTTTTTTTAAGCGCTGTGCTACGCAGTAGAGACGCACGGCGTGCGTCTCAGCGGCGCTTCGCGCGGTAAAAACGTCAGGGTAGGGAGGAAGAGTAAAAAGAACCTTATTTAATAACAAAACAACCTTAGTAGCAGAAAATTACGCACAAACCATCCCACCTCATTACCTTATTAATACGAAAATAAGGTAATGCGGCGTTGCGTGTTGTTATACAATTGCTGCTGAGGTAGTTGAGTTGTTAAAATGAGGTGAAGCCGAGCGTAGCGAGTTCACGAGCGCCAAAAATAAATACGAGCGAGTAAATAAGGTTTCAGGCACTTCATAATCATCCTTAACAAACATGTTTTAAGGAATTTAATTGGGTTTGAACACCCGCGCCGGCGGGACAATCGCAATCGGCTATTAGCCGGTCGGCAGCGTTTTTTTTTACATCATTGGCAATATTTTGAATACAATACCCAGCAAAAAGGTATGGCTAACCGTTCTAACAGGATTATCCCTGATGGTAGAATATTCGTAGCCGAAGTGGTAGCCAAGAAAAAAGGTGTTGATGAAGTTACCGCGAATGTAGATTGGGCTTTCGGCTTTGAGGTAGCTGCTTATGCGGTTGAGCTTGCCGACAGGCGCTACTACAAAGTAGCGCCATGCATCTCCAACAGACAGAAACGGGCTATATGTTCCGTAGTGAGGGTAGAAGGCTCCCGTTACCAGCGGCGCCGAAAAGTTGCCGCTAAAAAGCGACCTGCCCAGCTGATATTCGGCGTACAGCGACGCCCCTAACGAAAAATCTACGGTGAGAAAATAGCTGGAATAGCTTGCATCGATAAAAAAATCATATTCTGTTCCGGTATCCACGCTGCCACCGGCATACAGGGACAGGCGGCGGTTGAGCAGCGTCGCAATTTTCACCATGCGCTGGTACTGTATTTTTGCGCCCAGACACTTCTGCGCAGCGTTAAAAATTTTGATGTCGGTTGCGCTGCTTGCAGCGTACAGCGCAGCGTAATGCATGCTAAACCTCACATCCGACAGCCATGAGGCGGAGCTGGGGAGGCGCCACTCCAGCAGCAGCCCGTAATCGCCTCCGTTAAATTCATACGGAACAAGCATGTTGTTGTAATTTTGCTTAGCCCCAACGCTAAGGGCGCTGCCAAACTTTCCCTCTCCGCCCCGACTTTGCGCAGGCACGAGGAGGAGGAGGCTAAGGATAGCGGATAGGTACGGTGTTTTATTTTTCATAGCAGCTCATTATTTTAATGGGAAGCAGCAATGCCAGGCAAAGCAGGCAAGCTACGATATTTCCATATTTTCCATACAGGGTCAGCTTAGTGTTAATAGGGACTTCTGCGCCAATGATTTCGGATGTATTGAATTTTGAGCTTGCCACGATTTCTCCTTTGGGTGAAATAATAAGCGATATGCCATGGTTTGTAGATTTCACAACAGATTTGTGAAAAGAAATAGCTTGTGCTCTTGACATCCTAACCAGCTGCCGGACAAAAACAGGCTTGTATATGTAGTATTCGTTCGAAATGGCCGCTATCAGCCCTATATCTCTTTTGCGAATGTACTTTGCAATGTGGTTGCTAAAGTATAATTCGTAGCATATCAGCGGAAGAATTTGTACATTGTTAATCGTAAAGACATTATCATATTCATTGTTATATATAAGGGGGTTGGCTACCATCTTTTTAATGTCGAATATTTTGCCAAAAAACTTTTCGTATGGGATAAACTCGCCAAAGGGCGCTAACAGCATCTTGTTGCGAAATGCCACCAAGCCCGATGTATCACAACAAATGGCCATGTTAAAAAGGCCTTTATAGCTAAAAGAGGGGCTGCCTTTTATGTCCTGCGTTGTTGCCCCAAATATGACGCCGGCGCGCGGCGCCTGCTGCTTAAATGTTCGTTTAATAGCCGAAAAGTACGAGTTGTGAGGAAATGAACTCGCCGGCAGGTGGCCAATAGATTCAGGGCAAACTACTAAAAACACATCCTTGTCAATGGCGGCAAAGGCACGGTAAAAAACGTCACGAAAAGCGGCGCTGCTATAAGCTCCCTCCTTTTTTGTTGCTACCACAAGAATTTTTTCACTCCGATTGGTAGCTGTTGGCGAGAAATAGATTTTGGTAGATGCTGCAAGCGGCGCGATGGCGAGAAAAGAATACCCCCATTTGCTGATTTTGGAAGCTTTTTTATCCAGCAGCTTAATGATTGCAATATTTACCAGTAGTATCCACACGCTTCCCCCCAAAACGCCCGTATACTGGTACCAGTAAATAAGGAACGGCGCATTACCCAAATAGTAGCCTAAAACATGAAACGGGAACGCCAGCTCCCATTCAAAAGAGAGCCACTCTACAAAAATCCACGCAAGGATAAAAAGAAAATATTTATAGTCATTTTTTATGGCAAGTTTGCTGATGCAGCAGCAGTATATGAAAAGCGGCAACAATGTAATTAAGCCGGCTATAGCTATCGCCATTAGGCCAACCCACCAAGATAAATCATTGGAATACACACAGTGCATAGTAATAGAATGCCACACCGCAACAAGCATAAATGAGTATGCAAGCTGATATTTGGTACGCTCCAGCTTGTTCAACGTCAGAAAAAGTTGAACAAAAGCAAAAAAAATTAAAAAGAAGAGCTGGTCCCATATAAATGGGACGGCAAACAGCAAGCCATTTACTACAGCCTTAACGCAAAGTAGCCATATCCTGTTCTGCCGGGCACTCATTTATTCAGCAGGTATTGATAGGCAGCTTCCATTAGCTTATTAACCCCTGTTTGCTGCATTTCCTCTACGTCTTTGATCGTGCTCGGGATGTTGTAGTGAGGCGTCACCCCCTGCTCAAGCGAGCTGTAGCAAATATCGTACATGGGCGCTTGAGAGTACGTGCACCTCCAGCCGTTGGGCAAAACAGCCGTAGGGCGAGCAGACCCGCCGCCGCCGGTTGCCGTGCCCATGAGGGTTACGTTGGGCAAATGCTTCATTATGCCGGCAAAAAGGTTAGCGCCGCTGTATGTGTAGACGCCGACGAGCAGCACCACCGGAATTTTTTCGTCAACAACGCCCCGCCCTGTTATCTCTACGGGGATGTATCCCGTAAAATCGCTGTGCCCGCTGCCTATTTTGTGCTTTTCATAAAAAGCAGTGCGTCGCCCCGTAAAGAAGCAGGATGACCACTCTGTCACGTTGCGCAGATCGCCACCACGATTGCCCCTTACGTTAATAATAATACCCTTTGAGCAGGCATAGCTGGCCATAATGCTTTGGAAATTTTGAAAACGAAAGCGAGAACTGAAGTTATAAAGCGAAATAAAGGTAATATCGTTGTGCAGCTGGACAATGTTATAGCTGCTGTCCACATCAAATTTTTCCTGCGGGGGAAAATCGTAATAGCTGGCTATGTTGTACATGGTAACAATTTCATCCTTACCTTTCCCCCAATCGTAGTAGAGCGTTGTATCGGGAGTCGAAAGGGTAACATGCCCGTCTTTTAGCGTATCTATTATCTCTTGAAACACCTGTAGGAGCACTGCCTCGTCGGCTGCCTTTGCCCGCCGGTGGCAGGCGGAGTAAATGCCGTTCCAGTCAATACCCTTTTCGTCGAAGTAAGCGTATTTTCTATCCATTTCCGACCAAAAAAACTCAAACACGTCATCGGATACCTCCATTGGCGTGCATGAAAATAAAAGTAGAAGAAAAACAAAAGTTGCGTATTTCATCAAATTAAGGAAAAAATGCAAAGGCGCAGGTTATGCGCCTTTGTATTGCTATCAAAAGGGGGTTATTCAACATCCAAATCCTCTTTTGCAATAATAGTGTTTAAGGAAGCTTCCGACGATGCATAAAGCTTATACGCTACGTCCTCCACTTCTACAATATCAATATTGCCTCTCAAAACAGTTACTTTTACTATAGCCAAATGAGGTATGTCGTCAAACATTTCTTTTTTTATAATTGTTTCTCCGGTATCCTCCACAATATCAACACGGCGAATATAGTTTGCGGTGGTTTCTTTATCAAGCGTACTACC
>JAIROF010000030.1 GCA_031257655.1 Prevotellaceae bacterium
ATAACCGTTCAACTTTGGACATAGGTGTTTTGGGTTATATCGGCATACTTTAACATAAGGAACGCCCTCCCGAAGTTTGGTCCATTCCTCCTGGGACACTCTGTATATAACACATACATACATACACAACACACACACACACACAGCTATTTTAAAGTTGCACATAGTTTCATTATTAGAAATTCATTAACCTCTCCTGAAGGAGGTCTGTATAAGCTTAATGTTATTACTAAGTTAGATGGAGGCACGCGGTAGTGTAGTTGGCTGAGGCACTATGCTACGAGCCGGAAGGTCGCGGGATCGAATCAGTATACCTAATCCTTCCATCCTGCACTATGGCCCTGGGGTCAATTCAGCTCCTAACAGAAATGAGTACCAGGAATCTTCCTGGGGGGGGAAAGGGCGGCCGACACGTAAGGCTGACAACTCACCTCCATCTGTAAGCCGATTGTCTTGAAAATGTGGGAACCTCGATGTTTCACAACACTATGGGCCTCCACGGCCTGCTACAGGGACAGCTTTACCCTTTTGTTTATTTACAGAAGTTACAGTTGTTTTGAAGGGAGAGGTGAGAAGGGTTACTGTTGCTGAGTCAACGACCCTTGTAAGAAGCAGTTGGTAGCTTTGTCATCAGTGCTGTGTGTATACAGGGTGTCCCAGGAGGAATGGACCAAACTTCCGGATCCATTTTGTCGCGAGACGCACGCGAGACGCACGGCGTGCGTCTCTACAGCGCCATTTCGCCGCTATTTCGTCGCTGAGGCGCTTTTGCTGCGTAATAATGAGAACTTAATTTTCATAGCACCTCAAAAAAAGAATTAGCCTGAAACTGAAAAGCTCGTGTTTTTCAGGCTAATTTTGTCCTGCATTTTCATGCCCTGTAGCGCTATTTTGTTTTCAGGGGTATTCAAAGTCAATTTCTACCCAAACTTCACGAGTACTTTTGCCAAGCTGCCGTCGTTCTTTAGGAGGGCGTCGAAGGCGTGTTTTACGTCGGCAAGGTCAAAAACCTTCGACACCATTTTGTTGACGTCCATGCGGCTTCCCTCCGTGAGCTTTATCAAGCCGATGAGCGGGGCAAATTCGTTGGCCGAGTTGCGCGAGCCGTATATGGTCATCTCCTTTTTGACGATGGCGGACTGGTTGAAGGTCACCTCGCGCTTTCCGTTGCCGATGAGGACAATTTTGCCGCGAAAGCACACCGCCTCCTGCGCGGCAAGGAAGGTTTCCGGCTGACCTGCGCATTCCACCACTACGTCCATGCCGTTGTTTTGCGTGAGCTCTTTCACGACGGCCTGCAGGTCGCCGGTCTTGGCGTTGACAACGCCGTTTACGCCGAGCGCCATTGCCGCCTGCAGGCGAATGTTGAGCACGTCGGCTACGTACACGCTGGCGCCCTTGAGCTTTGCCGCGATGGCGGCAAACAGGCCGATTGGCCCTGCGCCAATGACGAGCACGTTGTCGTTGTGCGCCACTTCGCCGCGGTTCACGCCGTGGTAGCCGATGGAAAACGGCTCAACGAGCGCCAGCGTCTGCGCGCTCAAGCCCATGCCGTCTACAATGCGCTCTACGGGCATGGCGATGTACTCTGCAAAGGCGCCGTCGCGCTGCACGCCCATCGTTTTGTTGTCCCGGCAGCAGTTGACAAAGCCGCGGCGGCACGAGTAGCACTGTCCGCAGCAAAAGTAGGGGTTGGCGGTTACGGTCATTCCCCTCTTGAGGCCCTTGCTGTTGGCGGGGATTTCCATGATTTCCGCCGAAAATTCGTGCCCCGGAATGCGGGGGTAGTCGGCAAAGGGCTGGTTGCCGGTGTACGTTTGCAGGTCGGAGCCGCAGATGCCGCAATAGCTTACTTTCAGCAGCGCCTCACCGGCGGCGGGCTGGGGCATGGGCATTTCTACAATATCAAGCTCGCCCGGCGTTGCAATTCTTACAGCTTTCATGGCGGTGTGCGTTTTTTTGTGGCGTTTATGCGTTTCAACTTTCTGTTTTCTATCGGCGTCCTAAGAGTTTGCCCACGTAGCTCTTGCGTGGGGTTTGAGTATTTCCTGCACTTCGCGCAGCAGGTTTGTGTCCATTGGCTCGTCAATCCACTGCAGGTTTTTCCTTACGTTATCTGCGCTGGTGGTGCTAAACAGCGTGGTGGCGATGCGCGGGTTGCCCACGGAGTACTGCATGGCGAGCTTTTCTATGGGGTAGCCTTTGCTTTTGCAGTGCTGCGCAGCCTTGGCGCAGACTTCCACCAGGGGCTTTGGCGCGGGGTGCCAGTCGGGTACGCCGCGCTCCGAGAGCAGCCCCATCGACAGGGGCGAAGCGTTGATCACGCCCACGCCCTTTGCCTCAAAGCAGGAGAGGTAGTCCTCCAGCGCGTTGTCGCAGAGGCAGTAGTGGCAAAAGCTGAGCGCGCTCTCCACCGTGCCGGCGGGCGTGTTGTCCAGCAGCCACTTCAGGTTGCTCAGCTGCAAATCGGTTATGCCCACGTGCCCCACTATTCCCTCCTTTTTGAGCTCCTGCAGGGCGGGTAGCGTTTCGGTTGCCACCTGGTTCAGGTCGGCAAATTCGACGTCGTGCACGTTGATGAGGTCAACGAAGTCTACGTGCAGGCGCTCCATGCTTTCGTACACGCTTTCGCGGGCTTTTTTGGCGGAGTAGTCCCAGCGCTTCACGCCGTTGCTGCCGTAGCGTCCCACCTTGGTGGAGAGGCGGTAGCGGCTGCGCGGAATTTCCCGTAGCGCCTTTCCCAGCGCCGTTTCGGCCTTGTAAAAGCCGTAGTACGGCGACACGTCTATGAAGTTCATGCCGCCATCCACTGCGGCGTGCACCGCTTTCACGCCGTCTGCCTCCTTTAGCGAGTGGAACACGCCGCCCAGCGACGATGCGCCAAAGCTCAGGCTCGACACCTTTAGCCCGGTTTTGCCAACTTCTCTGTAATCCATGCTTTGCTTGCTGCTAAGTGTTGTCTTTCGGGAACCTCTAACCTCCCCCCAAGCGCTGCGGTATGCTCCTTCGGCAAAGTGCCCATTTGCTGCGCCCATTCCCTTTAGTAAGCTTGCTTTTGCCGCAGCCAAAAGCCCTTAATTTGGGGATTTTTTAGAGGTTGCCATTTATTAAAAAAGCAAAAGTAGCAAAATAGCGTTTAAGTGAGGAGCTGTAGGGTGAGAATTATACGCTATTTAACTTTTTTAGATGCGCTCGAACTTCTCCCCCGCCTTTTCCCGCCTTTCCTCCGGAATGATTTATTGGCGCAGGAATGATTTACGCGGGGCAGCTTGCAAATCTCACCTTTTTCATGTAATTTTGCCCGCCGTTTTTACTTACAACGAGCTGAAAAGCTGAAAAAACCGAAATATGAATATACGCAACATTGCCATAATAGCTCACGTTGACCACGGAAAAACAACGCTGGTAGACAAAATAATCCTCACGGGGAAGGCGCAGCGCGAGGCCGAGAAGCAGGGCGAGCTCATCATGGATAGCAACGACCTTGAGCGGGAGCGCGGCATCACCATTTTAGCGAAGAACGTGTCGGTGGTTTACCGTGGCGTAAAGATTAACGTGATCGACACCCCCGGTCACGCCGACTTTGGCGGCGAGGTAGAGCGCGTGCTCAACATGAGCGACGGCGTGCTGCTCATCGTCGACGCCTTTGAGGGCACGATGCCCCAAACCCGCTTTGTGCTGCAAAAGGCGCTGGCGCTGGGCAAAAAGCCCATTCTGGTGGTCAACAAGGTAGACAAGCCCAACTGCCGCCCGGACTACGTGCAGGAGCAGGTGTTTGACCTGATGTTTGCGCTCAACGCCAGCAACGACCAGCTCGACTTTAAGACCATTTACGGCAGCGCCAAAAACGGCTGGATGAGCGCCGACTGGCGGACGCCCGCCACCGACGTCACCACCCTGCTCGACTGCATCCTTGCAGAAATCCCGGCCCCCGCCGAGGTGGAGGGCACGCCGCAGATGCTCATCACCTCGCTCGAGTACTCCAGCTACGTGGGGCGCATTGCCGTGGGGCGCGTGGCGCGCGGCGCCTTCAGGCCCGGCGAAGCCGTGGCGCTGGTGAAGCGCGACGGCGCGGTGGTAAAAACCCGCATTAAGGAGCTCATGGTGTTCGACGGGCTGGAAAAGGTGAAGGTTGGCGAGGTGAAGTGCGGCGACATTTGCGCCATGGTGGGCATCGAAGGCTTCGACATTGGCGACACCGTTGCCGACCCCGAAAACCCCGAGGCGCTCCCCACCATTGCGGTAGACGAGCCAACCATGAGCATGCTGTTCACCATCAACGATTCGCCCTTCTTTGGGCGGGAGGGCAAGTACGTAACCTCGCGCCACATTAAGGAGCGGCTCGACCGCGAGCTCGAAAAAAACCTCGCCCTGCGCGTAGCGCCGGGCGAAAGCGCCGACCGCTTCGTGGTGTTCGGGCGCGGCATCCTGCACCTGAGCGTGCTCATCGAAACCATGCGGCGCGAAGGCTACGAATTTCAGGTGGGGCAGCCCAAGGTCATCTACAAGGAGGTAGACGGTCGCCGCTGCGAGCCGGTGGAGGCGCTCACGGTAGACGTGCCCGAGGGCATGGCCAGCAAGGTGATCGACATGGTGTCGCGCCGCAAGGGCGTGCTGCACAACATCGCCACCACCGGCGACCGCAGCCGGCTGGAGTTCGACGTCCCCGCCCGCGGGCTTATCGGGCTGCGGAGCAACATGCTCACCGCCACGCAGGGCGAGGCCATCATGGCGCACCGCTTTAAGGCCTACGAACCCTACAAGGGCGAAATAGAAATGCGCATCAACGGCTCGCTGGTGGCCTCCGAAACGGGCACGGCGTTTGCCTACGCCATCGACAAGCTGCAGGACAAGGGGCGCTTCTTCATCAACCCGCAGGACGAAGTGTACGCCGGGCAGGTGGTAGGCGAGCACACGCGCAGCGAAGACCTCACCATCAACGTCTGCAAGAGCAAGAAGCTCACCAACGTGCGCGCCTCCGGCTCCGACGACAAGGCGGTAATCACCCCCGCCACCCTGTTTTCGCTCGAAGAAACCATGGAGTACATCCAGGATGACGAGTACGTAGAGGTAACGCCAAAATCCATCCGCATGCGCAAAATCCTCTTGGACGAAAACGAGCGAAAACGAAAAGCGAAAAATGGAAATTAGCGGGAAGCTTGAAAAAGCTAACGGATAGCAGCGCGATAGCGGTTTTACCGCGTTGCGCTTTATAGAATTGCACAGCATACAATTTATAAAACACATTAGCATGTAGCATCATGGAATTTGTAAAAATTATTGCTCCCTGGCTGCCCTTTTTGGCAGCTGCGTATATTCTGGTAGAATGTCGCTACTGTATACTGGTTTT
>JAIROF010000109.1 GCA_031257655.1 Prevotellaceae bacterium
CCCCCGTATAGCGGCTGATAACCAGCGTATTGCGGCGAATTTTTGCATTTTCGGCGGCATTGGCGGCGTTTTCGGCGGCATCGGCGTTTGCCGCTTCCTCCTGCGGCGTGCGGCGTGCGCCTTTTTGTGGGGCGTATTTTTGTGGGGGCTTTTCTTTCCGCTGCCCGCGCAGGGCGAGGCCAGCTACGCCTTCCGTCGCTTTGGCGTAGAGAGCGGGCTGCCGCAGAATACGGTATCCTGCATTTTTCAGGATCGGCAGGGCTTTATGTGGTTTGGCACGAAAGACGGGTTGAGCCGCTACGACGGTCACGCCTTCCGGAACTTCCGGCACGATGAGGAGGATAAGGGCAGCATAGGCAACAACTTTATCCGTAGCATCTTTCAGGGCGCAGGCGAGGAGCTGTGGATAGGGACGGATATGGGCGTTTACCTCTACGATCCGGCCACGGAGCGCTTTTCCCGCTTCCATGCGCAAACGGCAGACGGCATCGCCATCGAAAAGGAGGTGAACGATATCAAATCCGACCACGATGGGGACATTTGGTTTTCGGTCGACTGGCAGGGCGTATTCCGCTACAGGCCACGTGAGCAGTCGCTGATTTTTTACGAGGTGAACACGATAGTCAACGCGTGGAGCATTTGCGTAGACCGCGAAAATAACGTCTGGATAGGCACCCACGGCGGCGGGCTGAGCCGGTACGACCGGAAAACCGACCGCTTTGAGGTCGTTCGGCTGGGCGGGGCCGAGGGGAGCGACATCTACCGGCTTTTTCAGGACAGCTACAACAACCTGCTTATTGGGACGGCAAACGGAGGCGTGAAAAAGCTCAACCTGGTCAACCGCCAAATTCAGCCGCTGCTCAAGTCCGAGGCGTACCGTCACCTCTTTGTGCGGGATATTATCCGCAAGTCCGATGGCGAGCTGTGGATAGGCACCGAATCCGGCGTTTACATCTACCATGCGCAGAGCGAGGCGGTAGAAAATCTGCGCCACGAGCACTTCGACCCGTACTCGCTCTCCGATAACGCCGTTTACAGCCTGTACAAGGATCGCGAAGGGGGGCTTTGGGTAGGCACCTACTTTGGCGGCGTCAACTACTACTCGCCGCAGCACACGCCCTTTGAGCGGCACTACGTGCAGAACCGCCCGAACACGATACGCGGCAAGCGCATCCGCGAGTTTCAGCAAGACCGCTACGGCGACCTCTGGATCGGGACGGAAGACGGCGGCCTGACCCGCTATAGCCCCCGCACGGGCGCCTACCGCAACTTTATGCCGGACGGAAGCAGCACCGGCATCTGCTACCACAACATCCACGGGCTGCTGGCCGACGGCGACAAGCTGTGGATAGGTACGTTTACGCACGGCCTGGACGTGCTCGACATCAAAACCCAAAAAGTAGTGCGCCACTACCAAAAAACGGACGACCCGAGCTCCCTGTGCGACAACAGCGTTTTTGCCATTTACCGCGACGACGCCGGCAACCTCTGGCTCGGCACAATCTACGGGCTGGCGCTCTACCACCCCGATAGGGACAGCTTCACCAAAATCAAGTACACGGGCAATACCTTTATCTACGACATTTTTCAGTCTTACGACGGCCTGCTGTGGTTTGCCTCCTTCAACAAGGGCCTCTTTCGCTACAACCCGCGCAACGACGAGTGGAAAATATTCCAGCACGACCCGGGCAACAGCGCGAGCTTGCCCCACGATAAGGTCGTATCCCTCTACGAGGACAGCCAAAAGCGCCTGTGGATTACCACCGAAGGTGGGGGCTTTTGCCGCTACAACCCTGCCGACGAAACGTTCACCTCCTTTTCGTCCAAGGAGGGCTTGCCCAACGACGTGGTGTATAAAATGCTGGAGGACGCTCATGGCCGATTCTGGCTCACCACCAACAAGGGCCTCTCCTGCTTCGACCCCGCCGGCGGCGCCGTTACCACCTACACGCTCACCGACGGTCTGCTGGGCAACCAGTTCAACTACAAGTCCGGCATCCGCACGCCCGACGGGAAGCTGTACTTCGGCTGCCTGAACGGCTTTATCGCCTTCGACCCCCTTACGTTCAGCGCAAACGACCATACGCCGCCGGTCGTCATTACGGGCTTCCGGCTGTTCAACAAGCCGGCCGAGGCGGCGGGCGTATCCCTGCCTCAGCCGCCCCGTCCCTTTAGCGCAAAGGGAGCGCTGCATTTGCAGCACAACCAGTCCTCGTTCAGCATCGACTTTGCGGCGCTGAGCTACACGGCGCCCGAAAAAAACCGCTACGCCTACAAGCTGGAGGGCTTCGACAGGGAGTGGACGGAGCTCGCCGGCGCCAACAGCGTTACCTACACCAACATCCCTCCCGGAGAGTACGTTTTTTGCCTCAAAGGCTCCAACAGCGATGGCAAGTGGAGCGAAACCCCGGAAACCCGCACCATATTCATCCACCCGCCGTTTTACAAAACCCGCGCCGCCTACGCGGTCTACGCCATGCTCCTGTGCTGCTGCACGGCGCTGGCTATCCGCTCCTACAGCAAGCGGCAAAAACGGCGGAACAAAGGGCGGCTGGAGCTGCTCGAAAATGAAAAGAATAAGGAGCTCTACAACGCCAAAATCACCTTCTTTACCAACATTGCCCACGAAATCCGCACGCCGCTGAGCCTGATAAAAGGGCCTGTAGAGCATATCCTTACGCACGAGCTGGACAGGGCGGAGCTGGCGGAAAACCTGAAGGTGGTGGAAAAAAATACCAACCGCCTGCTCAACCTGTCCAACCAGCTGCTGGACTTCCGCAAAATGGAGGCGAAGGGATTTCAGCTCAACTACATGCGCTCCGACGTAAAGCAGCTGATCAACGATGTGTACACCCGCTTTCAGCTCACCGCCCGGCAAAACAACCTGACGTTTGATTTGCAGCTGCCGCCGGGGTGCCTCTGGGCGGATGTAGACCGTGAGGCGGTAACCAAAATCATAAGCAACCTGTTTACCAACGCCATCAAGTACGCCCAGGCGCACATCGAGCTGAGGCTGGAGAGCACGCCCGACAAGCAGCTCCGCCTTACGGTGTCGAACGACGGCCACCTGATACCGGAGGAGATGAAGGAGAAAATTTTTGAGCCGTTTTTTCGGATAGGCGACGAAAACAGCAGCAGCATCAAGCTGGGCGCGGGGCTTGGTCTTCCGCTGGCGCGGTCGCTGGCCGAGCTGCACCGGGGCAAGCTGTACCTGGAGGTGGCGCCCGGACAGCGCAACATCTTTGTCCTCCAGCTCCCCCTAACGCAAGATTCGGCGATTACGGTGCAGGAGGAAGCCGCCGACCCGGAGCCCGACGCCTTGCCGGACGAAGCCCTCCCGGTTGGCGCCCGCCCCACGGTGCTGATCGTGGAGGACGACCGCGAAATGAGGCATTTCCTCTACGGCAAGCTCAAGCCGGCGTACAACGTCCTCAAAGCGTCGAACGGGAAGGCTGCGCTGGAGCGCCTCCAAAAGGAAAGCGTGGACATTGTTGTTACCGACGTCATGATGCCCGAAATGGACGGCCTGCAGCTGTGCGCCGAAATAAAGTCCAACGTGGACTTGAGCCACATTCCGGTGATCATGCTTACCGCCAAGGCCGATATAAAATCGCGCATCGAAGGCCTCGAGGCGGGCGCCGACGCTTACATGGACAAGCCTTTTTCGGTGGAGCATTTGCGGGCGCAGATATCCAACATCTTCGCCAACCGCAATAAGGTGAAGCAGGCGTTTATCAACTCCCCCGCCCAAAATACCGGCAGCATAGCCCTCACCAAGGCCGACGAAGTCTTTCTTGGGCGGGTAACCCAAATCATTGACAAAAACCTGTCGGATGTGGATTTCACGGTGGACTTGCTGGCCGACGAGCTGAACATGAGCCGATCGAGCCTGCACCGGAAAATAAAAGGCATATCCGAGCTCACGCCCAACGACTTTATTCAGCTGGTGCGCCTCAAGAAAGCCGCCGAGTTGCTGCGGGAAGGCTCCTACCGGATTAACGAGATTTGCTTTCTGGTGGGCTTTGCCTCTTCGTCCTACTTCTCCAAGCGGTTCAAAAAGCAGTTTGGCGTGTCGCCCAAGGAGGTAAAGCCGGGAGACCATAAGGATCAGCGCTGAAGGCGGCAGCGGTAAATCCCCCGCAGCCTCGCCTTTGCCGGGCTGCGCTCTCCGCCGATGGGCGCTCCGACAGGCCTGCGCAGCAGCGCGCACCCTCCGCCCCTTCTGCACGCGGGCGCAGCCATTCGCTACTGCGGGGCAGCGGAGGCGTCTTCGCTCAGCAGCTTGATGAAGAACCCGCCGACCACCGAGCGCGCCTGAAATCCCCGCTGGCTGGGGCGGTCGGTGAAGTACCAGTCGGTGAGCGGCACGCGGTCGGGGGTGGCGCTGGCAAAGGCGTGCAGCGGGCGGATGAGCTGCTCAAAGGTTTCCCGGTCGTTGGCCATCGTAGCCGTCCAAACAATCCAGTCGGCTTTTGTGTAGGTTTCCCGGTTGTCCAGCGGCAGGCCGTAGGGATTTTGCCTGGTCAGGTAGTAGGCGATTTCCTTTTGCGCCACCTCGCTTGGGAAGATGTTCAGCTTTAGCAGCTTATTCCACACTAAGTTGTACTTTTGGCTCCAGGTGTTCGGCTTGTCGAAGGTGAGGCGGTAGTGGTCTCCGTCGTCGGCCATTTTGAGCCACTCCCGCGCCATGTCTTTGGCCTTTTGGGTGTAGGCTTGTGCTACGTCCTGCTTGCCCAGCATGTCGGCCAATCGTGCGTAGGCGGCAATGCCGAGGATGGCTTTGATCGAGAGGTTGGCGTTGTGGGCAAAGTGCCCGGCAAAGTCGTCGGTGCAGAGCTGGTTTTCTGGGTCGAGGCCGTTTTCTACCAGGTAGTCCGTCCAGGTGGTGAGCACGTCCCAGTGCTTTTCGGCGTACTTTGCGTTGCCCTCCCTGTCGGCAATGGCTGCCGTGATGATGAGCATGTTTCCGCTTTCCTCGATGGGCATGTCTCCGCCGTAGGTTTGGCCGTTGGCTATGGGGTAGGTGCCAACGTCGTGTGCGGCAAATGGTTTTGTCCACCGTCCGCTTTCGCTGTAGTAAAAGATGTGGTTGAGCAGCCCCTTGCACAGCTCCGGGTTGTAGAGCAGGAATAGGGGTGCGGAGGGGTAGGTTATGTCCACCGTGCCGATGGATCCGTTGCTGAAGTTTTCTTTTGAGAGGAATAGCAGGTCGCCGTTGGGCGCCTCCACGAGCTTATGCGCGGCAATGGCCTGCCGGTAGGCCAGCGCGCAGAGTTCGGCGTAAGCTTTGCCGCCGGCCGCCGTGGCGCTCCGCATCAGCTCCGCATCGAAGCGGTTGCACGCGGCTATGACGTTGGCATACTCGCTGTGCGCTTTCCGGAATTGTGAAGCGATATCCTCCTTTCCCGAGCGGTTCCAGTAGGGTCGCAGGTTTTGGCCAAAGTATTGGATGGCGTACAGGTCGTCGTACCCGACCATGATTTTGTCGGAGGCTTGCCTGGCTGCTGGGAATCGTTTTTCCAGCTTCAGGGAGGAGAGGGGGCTGTCGGGCTCCTTTTGGGCCGTAGCCAACCAGCCCTTTTGGGCGGCTAAGTAGAAGTACCCCCAGTCGATGCGGAGGTCGTCGCCCTTTTTTGCCAGGATGTCCTGCTCTTTAGTTCCGGTTTTGAGGAAGACGAGGCCGTCCTGCTCAAAGCCGTCGCAGCCGGTTTGCTGGTATGGCGTGTTGGTAGCCCACTGCGAAGAGGCTTCAAACGACAGCGCTACGTCGTGGGGCTTCCCGTCGTTGGAGGTGATGCTGCAGGAGATGTAGCAGACCGGTCGGGCCAGCAAATCCAGCTGGTTCATCAGCAGGGGCGATGTGAAGGTCAGCGTGAGGTCGACCTTTCCGCAGGTAAACGTGTATCGCGTTTGCGTAGCCTGCACATCCACCGATTGCTGGGTGGCGGTTTGCGCGTAGCGTATGCTGTTTTCCTTTTCTGCGTACAGCCCAAAGTCGAGCAGCCCGTTGGCTACGGGGTTGCTGCAGCGGGCGGCAATGAGGTTTTTCCCCTCCTGCAGCAGCGCGGCTACGTCTTCGGGGAGCGGTAGCAGCTTGTTTTTGTTGCAGCAGGGCGCTTCCAGAATTTTCTTTCCGTTGATGTAAAATTCGGCGTCGTCGTCGTTGGAGTACGCTAAGTAGATGTTTTTTCCGGCTGTGGAGGGGATGTTCACCCACCGGCGCACCCATATTTCCTGGCCTTGCCAATCGGTTTTGGCCGCAGGCTCCCTGTAGGTGGAGATGGTGCCAAATGCCCCGCTGCCGGTTTTCCACTGGTCGTCGTTAAAGCCGGCGCTCATCCAGCTGCCGGAGGGCTTGGCGGTGGTGTACCTTCCTGTCCAGGGCTGCTGCTCCGAGCAGGGAGCAATCGGCTTCAGCACGGGCTGCTCTTTTCCCAGAAAGCGAAACGCCACTCCGTCTACCTCAGCCACGCCGACCAGCGGAAAGTCTTTGCCCGTCCAGTGTTTGACCGGGCTGTCGTAGAGGTTGTCGGTAAACGACCAGCCGGAGGTGTAGGGGTCGATGGTAATTAGCGGAAAGGCGGGGGCGCGCAGGGTGTTTGCAATGCGCTCCGTTTCGGAGAGCTGGCAGGCGGCAAAAAGCGCCGCAAAGGGGAGCAGGATAATTTTTTTCATGATGCAGGCTGTTTGCGGAACCTATAGAACCCCAAGCTCTGCGCTACGCGCCATCGGCGAATTGCTCATTTGCTGCGCTCATTTGCTGCGCTCATTTACTTCAGCAAGCTCCGCTTTTGCCTCAGCCGCAAGCCTTGATTTGTAGGTTTTTGGAGGTCTCCTTTAGTGAATTTTTAGCGTTGTTGTTTTATGGTGTTGTCATTTTGTTGTTTTGTTGCTGTAAAAGGGAGGCTACCGGTCGTTGAAGTAGAAATGCAGGCTTTGGTCGCCGTATTGCTCAAACTTCCGGTCGGAGCTGATTAAAATCATTCGCTCTGCGATGGCTTGCGAAATGATGATGTGGTCATTGGGGTCGTTGTGCTCCTTTGGGGTGGACAGCTTGGCGTAGGTGAAAAGGTGCTCCCACTTGACGGGCAGCAGCTCGAAGTTTGCCGATTTGATGTCCGTCACGATGTCTTCGGTTCTTTTCCATCTACTCCTCTTTAGCTTTCCGCTGTTGTACAAGTGAATGATTTCTTTTACGGAGGTTGCGCTCACGTAAAATATATTATTGTAATCATCCAGTATATTTTGTACTTCCCGCATCAAATCTTTCCGGTCGGAAAAGGAGAATAGCACGATGTTGGTGTCTAAAAGGTAGCGGCGGCCCATAGCGGTTTATTTTAATACGGCTCGCATGTCCAATATCTCTCCTTCAAAAAAGTCGGGATACTTTTTTCTCAACATCTCCGTTCTTCCCGGTCGTGTGGGTTGCTCCGGGAGGCTTTTGAGGTACTCGTCGAGCGGTATTTTCACGCCTTTTGTGATGTACCAACCTCTGGGTTCTCTTCTTTTTCTTTTGGCTTTTGCCGGTGCAGCGGGCTTGTCTTCGACGATTGCTGCGGCTGCTGTTTTTGCTTCCATAATGCTGCTGTTTTTGTTTAAGGTATGCTGCAAAAGTACATGAAAAGCTTGGGTTTCCCAAGCACGTGCAGTGAAAAAAAGTTTTTCTACAAGAGGAAAAGGTAGCGGCGGCTCATAGCGGTTTATTTTAATACGGCTCGCATATCCAGTATCTCCAAGTCAAAAAAGTCGGGATACTTTTTTCTCAACATCTCCGTTCTTCCCGGTCGTGTGGGTTGCTCCGGGAGGCTTTTGAGGTACTCGTCGAGCGGTATTTTCACGCCCTTTGCGATGTACCAGCCTCTGGGTTCTCTTCTTTTTCTTTTGGCTTTTGCCGGTGTAGCGGGCTTGTCCTCGACGATTGCTGCGGCTGCTGTTTTTGCTTCCATAATGCTGCTGTTTTTGTTTAAGGTATGCTGCAAAAGTACATGAAAAGCTTGGGTTTCCCAAGCACGTGCGGTGAAAAAAGTTTTTTACAGCGGAGCTATCCCTTAAAAGTTGATGGTAACGGTTACTCCGTCGGGGCTATTTTCAAACTTCAGGAGGCAGGTGTTCGAGGCGGCGTCCCAGGTGTAGTTGCCCGGCGCGCTGTTTACCGTAACGCTCTTTGGCTTTGAGGGCAGGTAAACGCGCGTCACGTTGCTTGTTTCGATGGGGCTTTTGGCAACGAACGAGCAGCTGCTCGTTGTTGCCTTTTCCTCGTAGGTGCGGGATGCTCCGCAGAGCACCTGCGGCCTGCGCTTGTCTGCAATTTTCTTTACGTCGAACAGGAAGGCCTGCTCGCCGGGGCGGACGGTTTTGCGCTGCACGACGGGCAGCGTGGGGTCGAACAGGTCGATGTACGTGCCCTTCAGCGTCAAGGGTTCGGCAGAGACGCTTTCGTCCATCACGGAGGCGATGGCGTAGGCGCCGCGCTCTATGTAGAAGCTGTTTTTCGTTTCCAGCTTGCCCGCTGCGGCCTCAAACGCCTTTCGGATGGCGGCAAAGTAGGCTTCATCGCCGTTGGGTTGCAGCACAAACTCCTTTGGCTCCTCGCGCAGCACGTACACCTTGCCTTTTCCTGCGGCGTATTCGCCGGTGGGCGGGTTGTCCTCCAGGCCCAGGAGCTCAAACAGGTGCGCGGAGGGGGCTTTGTAGGCGTTGCCGCTGGTGTTCCACCACTCCATGACCGCCTGGTAGGGGTCGAGGTCTTTTCCGCAGTAGACCAGGGCGCCGCCGCTTTTTACCCACTGCGCTATGTGGCGGTGGTAGTCCGGCTTCGAGGGCTTCATGTTGGCGTAGGACATGGCGAGCACCTTCAGGCCTTTCCATGCGTCGGGGAAGCTCACGTTTTCGATGTGCACAAGTTCGACGGGAATGCCGCGCTTGAGCAGCGGCAGCGCCTGGCCGTAGAAGCTGGAGAGCTGGGGGTCGTCGTACCCTTCGTGCACCGGAAAGCGCTGGAACATGAGCGAGTTTGACATCAGCACGCCAAGCCCCTGCGCGCCGCTCACCCGGTTTTCCGACAGGGGCATGTCGTTGAGGGCGTTTATCATCACCTGCATTTGGGTGGAGTAGAAGCGCGGGATTTTTTCTTTGGTGGCGCAGGTGGCGCAGGTCTTGTAGAGGCCTTCGTAAATCCGCTCGGGCCAGGGCATCACCTCGTAGTCGGCCACCGTGGGGTAGAGGAGCTGCGCGGTGAAGGTGGCCTCGTAGTTTTTCTTGTAGTCTGCCCAGTCGCGCGCCCGGTCTTCGATGGGGTCGGTGAGGAAGAAGATTTTCCGTCCGGTAGGGCGGGTCATGGACTCCATGGAGCCGTATTCGAGGAAGGCGTTTTCGAAGACGCGCTCTTTTCTGGCGCCATTGTAGAACACGGGCTCGCGCGACGTCCCCGTCCACACCTGCGCGATGTAGCCGTCTACGCAGTCCAGGGCCGCCAGGCTCGCCTCGGGGCTGACGATTTGCCACGCGGCGTAGTTGACTAATGAGTGGGTGGGCACGTAGCAGCGCACGCTCATGCCCTTGCTTTTGCCGTACTCCCTGGCGTAGGTAAACACGTCCTCCAGCGCCCTGTAGTAGAGGTAGTACTTCAGCTTGTTGGCGAGGTAGGTGTTTTCCGGCGATTCGTGCTGGGGCCGCCAGGGGAAGCCGTAGTACTCCTGCCACTCGCGCTTGAAAGCGTCGCTGTAGCCGCCGCGCATCCAAAATTCGGGTTCCTCCATGTAAATGGCGTCGATGCCGGCGTCGATCACCCGCTTGACGTGCTTTTCCTTGAGGTAGCGGAGAAAGGTTTTGGAGGGCACGATGTAGGGCACCATGCGTCCGTGCCAAATGGTGTCGCCCTTTGCGGTTACCTGCCCCTCGTCTAAGTGCCATTTTCCGTCCCACTTGCCGGTGAAGTAGTCCTGGTATTCGCCCCACGCGATGCCTGTCATGAAATGCACGGTATAACCCCGGTCGCGCCACGACTTTACGCGCGCTTCAAAAGGGACTCTTCTGGAACGGTCGGAGGGGTTGCCGCCCACGCCATAGACCATCACGGCGTCGGCCCTGTTATCTATGGTTGGCCGCCACTCGCGGGAAGTCTGGAAGGTGGTTTTCTCCCTGCCCGCCGGCGCTTGCGTTTGGGCGTTAGCGCCCACAATACCTGCGAGCAACAGTGTGGTAAGAAAAGGTTTGTACGTTTTCAT
>JAIROF010000082.1 GCA_031257655.1 Prevotellaceae bacterium
GATTTTTATGATTTACGCAGCTGAAGAAAGGGCTAAAATCTGTGCAAATCATAAAAATCTGCGCCATCTGCGCGCTAAAAAAACAAATCGCAGCTTTCGACCGAGCGGAGTATAATTCCTAATTCCTAATTCCTAATTCCTAATTAATTTTTCCGCCGTGTTGACCATCAAGAGTTGGGCAGAGGAAGACCGCCCTCGGGAGAAGCTGCTGCGCAAGGGCATTGACGCCCTGAGCGACGCCGAGCTGCTGGCCATCCTCATTGCCACCGGTACGCAAAACGAAACCGCCGTGGGGCTTGCCAAGCAGGTGCTTTCCCTCACCGGCAACAACCTCAACGAGCTGGGCAAGCTGAGCGTAAAGGAGCTTCAGCGGCTTAAGGGAATTGGCGAAGCTAAGGCCATCACCATCGTGGCGGCGCTGGAGCTGGGGCGGCGGCGCAGGCAAAGCGACGCGCTGGAGAGAAGCACGTTCCAAAGCAGCCGCAACATCGCAGACTACTTTATCCCCAAGCTCGCAGACCTGCCACACGAAGAGTTCTGGGCGCTCATGCTCAACGCGCGCCTCAAAATCATCGACGCCCAAAAGGTGGGGCAAGGCGGCGTGGGAAACACCCCCGTAGACCTGCGGCTCATCTTAAAGCCCTGCATCGAAAGCTTAGCATCCGTGCTCGTGGTGGCGCACAACCACCCCTCGGGCAGCGCCAAGCCAAGCGGAAACGACAGCGATATCACCCAACAAATTAAGGAGGCCGGCAGCCTGATCGGAGTCCAGCTCGCCGACCACGTCATTATCGCCGGAAACGACTACTTCAGCTTTGCCGACGAAGGCTTGCTGTAACCGCAAGAAGGCTTGCTGCAACCGCAAAATGCTCGCAACCAGCATGTTGCACGCAGCACGCGAAAAATAAAATGTCAAATATTGCAATTTTTCGCTAAATAGTTGTGTGGGGGACAAATTATTAGTATCTTTGCCATGCAAATTGAGGGTATACAGAGGGGACAGAAGTCCCCTCGTTTTTTTGGTAAAAAATGATAAGCGCAAGCAGCATAGCACAAGTAGTAGAAAAATTTATTGCCGGTAGCGACCTTTTTCTGGTAGACATAACGGTAAGCCCCTTCAACGACGTGGAGGTAGTAGTAGACAAGCCATCGGGGCTGACCGTGGAGGACTGCGCCGACGTTAGCCGCGCCGTGGAGGCCGCCTTTGACCGCGACAAGGAGGACTTCGCGCTTACCGTAGCCTCTCCCGGACTTGGCGAGCCGCTAAAAATACTGCCGCAATACCGGAAAGCGCTGGGAAAAGAGGTGGAAATTTTGCTGAAAAGCGGCGCAAAGCTCACCGCCACGCTTACCGAGGCTACCACCGAAAAAATAGCGGTGGAGTACGCCAAAATGGAGGCGGTAGAAGGCAAAAAACGGAAGCAGCCCGTCGCCTGTGCGCAGGCGCTGCAGCTCGCCGACGTGAAATGGGTGAAGCTCGTAGTAGGAAAGAAATGCTAAATGGCGAACGATAAATTAGACGATTTCCAAATGGGAGCTTTTGAGCGCAGGAATGAACCCCGGAGTAAGCCCCCGGAGTAAGCCCCGTAGCTCCCGCTCAGCAGCGCATTTTGCTGCCAATATATAGCCGTTTATGGCAAACATGGCATAAACCATAGCCGCCGGAACAGCAACGCCGGAAACGCCGCAAAAATCATGCGCAGCCACCGCAATGCTGAATTTTATAGCCAACAATCGACCTAATTAATAGTGCAATCTGCGCCAAATCAGGAGTTCTGAAATTCAAAATTTAGAATTGAGCGTTTAGAATTAAAAATTATTTTTAAGCTAAAAAATGGAAAACATCAATTTAACGGAAACATTTACCGAGTTCAAAGAGCTGAAAAATATCGACCGCCCCACGATGATAAGCGTGCTGGAGGACGTGTTTCGCGGAACGCTGCTCAAGCTGTACGGCAGCGACGACAACTTTGACATCATTATCAACATAGACAAGGGCGACTTTGAGATTTGGCGCAACCGCACCATCGTTGCCGACGACATGCTGCGGGACAGCACGCACGAGATCACCCTTTCGGAAGCCCAAAAGATAGATGCTACCTACGAAACAGGCGACGAGGTAACCGACGAGGTCAAGCTCCAAAAGTTTGGCCGCCGCGCCGTGCTTGCCCTGCGCCAAAACCTTGCCGGACGCATTGCAGACATGGAAAAGCTGCAATTCTTCAACAAGTACAGCGAGCGCATCGGCGAGCTGGTGGTGGGCGAAGTGTACCAAATATGGAAAAAAGAAGCCCTCGTGCTGGACGACGAAGGCAACGAGCTCGTGCTCCCAAAAAGCGAGCAAATCCCCTCCGACTTCCTGCGAAAGGGCGATACCGTGCGCGCCATCGTCCACAAGGTGGAGCTGCGAAACAACACTACCCCCGTGGTCACCCTTTCGCGCAACGCCCCGGAATTTCTGGAGCGCCTATTTGAGATTGAAGTCCCCGAAATCTTCGACGGCATTATTACCATCAAAAAAATTGTCCGCATGCCGGGCGAACGCGCTAAGGTGGCCGTCGAATCCTACGACGAGCGAATCGACCCCGTGGGCGCCTGCGTGGGCATGAAGGGCGCGCGAATACACGGCATCGTGCGCGAACTCAAAAACGAAAATATCGACGTAATAAACTACACCACCAACCTACAGCTGCTCGTGCAGCGCGCGCTAAGCCCCGCAAAAATAACCAGCACAAAAATCGACGAAGCCAACAAGCGCATCGAAGTATACCTCCAACCCAACGAAATATCAATGGCCATTGGCAAAGGCGGCCTCAACATTAAGCTGGCCAGCCAGCTGGTGGGCTACGAAATAGACGTGTTCCGCGAGGATATTGACCAGGAAGAAGATGTGAGCCTCGACGAATTTTCCGACGAAATCGACGCCTGGATCATTGACGCGCTAAAGGCTATCGGATGCGATACCGCCAAGAGCGTACTCCACATCCCAAAGGAAGACCTGATAAAGCGAACAGACCTCGAAGAGGAAACGGTGGACGACGTGATTCGAATACTTTCGGCAGAATTTGAGGAGTAAACGCCAACAAAAATTCTCGTTTTTATAAAAAAAAGCGCCAAACATGGCGCTGTAGTTAGCATTTAAAATTTTTCTATGGCATCAGCAGAAAATACGGTGAGATTAAATAAGGTTACTCGAGAATTTAACTTGGGGCTTCATACTATTGTTGAGTTTTTGGCAAAAAAAGGCATCGCGGTAGACGCCTCTCCCAACGCCAAAATCTCAGAAGATACCTATGCGCTTCTTGCCAAAGAATTTGGAAATGAGCAAAGCGTTAAGGATAAAGAAGCTGCAAAAAAAGTGGCCGCGGTGGTGCAGAAAAGAATCAAAGAAGAGGAAGAACCCGAGCCAAAACCCCTCATCATTAAAGACACCTCCGTATTGACGCCGGAAAAACCCCTCCCCGCAGCCCCTAAGACGGCTACCGAAAAATTGGATGTAGAGGCCTTAGCCAAAGGCAAAAAAACCGAAAATGTAAAACCGGAAATGCAGCAAAAAGAAGAACCGGAGCCGCAACCGGACCTGCCAGGCCGGCAGGAGGAGGCAGCAAAGCCGAAAACACAAGCGCTGCCGGACGCTGAACTCCCCAAAGATGCTCAGCCGAAAGAGGCCGCACCAAAAGAAAATTCGCCGAAAATACAGCCCGCCAAAGAGAGCGAAGCCAAAAAAGACGAAGCGAAAGAGGACGCGCCAAAAAATGACGCGACCAAAGAGGACGCGACCAAAAAGGACGCGACCAAAAATGACGCACCCAAAGAGGACGCGCCCAAAAAAGACGCACCCAAAGAGGATGCTCCCAAAGAGGATGCCCCCAAAAAAGACGCGCCCAAAGAGGAGGCTCCCAAAAAAGACGCGCCCAAAGAGGAGGCACCCAAAAAAGACGCTCCCAAAAAAGACGCACAGGAGGAGGCGGCTCCAAAAGACGCTCCCCGAAAAGACGCTCCCAAAGAAGCCACCCCGAAAAAAGAAGACGCCCCGAAAGAGGTAAAGCCACAGGCAGCGACGCCCCCACAGCAGGCAGCAAAAGATGCCCGGGCAGAGCAGCCGGAGCCAAAAGCGCCGCTGGCCGCAGCGGAAAATGCTGCCGCCGAAATGCAGAGCGCCATACGCGCCGAAATTCTCGAAAAGGGATCGGTAAAAGTGGTCGGCAAGATAGACCTGGATGCCCTTGCGACGTCGTCGAGAAGAAGAAGGAAGAAAAAATCGCATAGCGCAAGGCGCCAGGAGGCGCGAAAAGCGCAAAAGGAAAAGGAAAGCGGAAGAAACGACAAAACGTCGGCCGCTAAGCCTGCCGACAAGCCCGCCGCTAAGCCCGCCGCTAAGCCCGCCGACAAACCCGCCGCCAAGCCTGCCGCTAAACCTGCCGACAAGCCTGCCGCAAAGCCCGCCGCCAAGCCTGCCGCCAAGCAGGAAAGCCCGGACGCTCCGCCGCCCGTCAAGAAAGAAGTGGAGTTTATCCCAACAAAGGTGGATAAGCTGGAGGGGCCAAAGTTCACGGGCGAAAAAATAGACCTCTCCCTCTTCCGCAAAGAAGACGTTGACGCTAAGCGCGGCCGCCGCAAGCGCAAGCGCATCAAAGGCGTTGCCGTAAACGTATCGAAGGAAAGCAAGGATACCGCCAAGCAGCAAGACCAGCATAAAAAAGACGCCAAAAAAAGAGCTAAGCGACCCGCTCGCCAGGCGATCAACGCCGACGACGTGGACAAGCAAATAAAGGATACGCTGGCCAAAATGCTCGAAAAAGGCGCCAAGCACAAAACCTCCGCCAAGCACCGCCGCGACAAGCGCGAAGCCATCAGCCAGCGCATGCAGGAGGAGATAGAGCAGCGCGAACAGGAAAAGCAAATCCTGCGCCTCTCGGAATTTGTTACCGCCAACGACCTCTCGCGCATGATGGACATCTCCGTCAACGAGGTAATAGGCGCCTGCATGAACCTCGGCCTCATGGTGTCCATCAACCAGCGGTTAGACGCAGAGGCCATTGTGCTGATTGCAGAAAACTTCGGGCATCAGGTGGAGTTTACTACCGCCGACACGCAGGGCGTTATCGACCAGGAGGAGGACAAGCCGGAAGACTTGCTTCCGCGACCGCCCATTGTGACCGTTATGGGGCACGTAGACCACGGTAAAACATCGCTGCTCGACAACATCCGCAGCTCTAACGTGATAGCCGGAGAAGCCGGCGGCATTACCCAGCACATAGGCGCCTACCACGTGGAGCTGGAGGACGGACGTGTGATTACCTTCCTCGACACCCCCGGCCACGAAGCCTTTACCGCCATGCGCGCGCGCGGCGCACAGGTTACCGACATCGCCATCATCATCGTGGCGGCAGACGACAGCGTGATGCCGCAAACCGTAGAGGCCATCAACCACGCCGTGGCCGCAGGCGTGCCCATGATCTTTGCCATCAACAAAATTGACAAGCCCGGCGCAAACGCCGACAAAATCCGCGAGCAGCTCTCGGCTATGAACTACTTGGTGGACGACTGGGGCGGAAAATATCAGGTGCAGGAGATATCGGCAAAGCAGGGCGTAAACGTCGACAAGCTGCTGGAAAAGGTGCTGCTCGAAGCCGACATGCTGGAGCTCAAAGCCAACCCCAACAAGCGCGCGCAGGGTACCATCATCGAATCGCTGCTCGACAAGGGGCGCGGATACATCTCGCGCATGCTGGTGCACAACGGTACGCTGCGCACAGGCGACGTAATCCTCTCCGGACAGTACACGGGGCGCGTAAAGGCAATGTACAACGAGCGCGGCAACAAAATCACCGAAGCCTACCCCTCCACGCCGGTCGAAATCCTCGGCCTAAACGGTGCGCCAACCGCCGGCGAACGCTTCAACGTCATGGCCGACGAGCGCGAAGCCCGCGAAATTGCAAACAAGCGCGAGCAGCTGAAGCGCGAGCAGGGGCTGCGAACGCAAAAGCACATCACCCTCGACGAAATAGGCCGACGATTAGCCATAGGAAACTTTAGAGAGCTCAACATCATCGTAAAAGCCGACGTGGACGGATCGGTAGAGGCGCTGACAGGCGCGCTGCTAAAGCTTTCGACGGAGCAAGTCCAGGTCAACGTAATCCACCGGGCGGTGGGCGCCATCTCGGAGAGCGACGTCCACCTGGCGGTAGCATCGGAGGCCATCATCATCGGATTCCACGTGCGCCCGTCCGCTGCCACCAGAAAGCTCGCCGAGCAGGAGGAAATCGAAATGCGCACCTACTCCATCATCTACGACGCCATAAACGAAATAAAGGACGCCATTGAGGGCATGAGAGCGCCGGAGTACAGGGAGGAAATCGTTTGCTCGGTAGAAGTACTGCAAGTGTTTCACGTTACAAAGGTGGGAACGGTGGCCGGTTGCATTGTGCGCGAAGGAAAGATTACCCGAAACACCAGGGTGCGCATCATCCGCGACGGCATCGTGCTGCACGAAGGAGAGCTGGCCTCGCTAAAGCGATTTAAGGACGACGTAAAGGAGGTATCCACCGGTTTCGACTGCGGCCTCAACTTTGCCAACTTCAACGATATTAGAGAAAAAGATATTATCGAAGGCTACGAAAACGTGCTGGTGAAGAGGTAGCGCATCGCTGCTGCTAAGGCTGTTTTGCTGGCGGTAGCGCAAGTGCGGCGCCGCCCTCCTGCACGCAAAAGCGGGATGCGCTTACCGCATCCCGCTTCAACAGCAGAAAAAATGTGCTCCGGCGAAAGTACCCGAGACGGGAATCGAACCCGTACGAACATTGCTGCTCACAGGATTTTAAGTCCTGCGTGTCTACCTATTCCACCACCCGGGCAACAAAACGAGGGTACAAATGTAGCAATTTTTTTTGAATTGCAGGAGCGCCCCTACCCTACTGCCCCAACAATTCTCACCTCTCCCGTGTCGTGGTCAACGGCGAGGCGAGTATTTTTCAGCACTTTATCAAACACGTTGGCGTGCAGCAGCGCCTGCGGGGAGCCCTGATAAAATTCGCCGTCGCACATTACCCATACACTGTCGGCAATTTTGAGCGCAATGCCCATGTCGTGCGTGGAGAATACCACCGCCCGTCGCTGCTCCTGCGCCAGCCGCTTTAGGAGCAAAACGACCTCGTAGCGGTTGGGC
Organism: Prevotellaceae bacterium; assembly: GCA_031257655.1. Classification (GTDB taxonomy): domain Bacteria; phylum Bacteroidota; class Bacteroidia; order Bacteroidales; family UBA932; genus JAITMY01. The sequence goes on from JAIROF010000082.1 coordinate 7,169, forward strand.
AAGTCCAGAAAGGCCGTTGGCTCGTCGAGCACAATAATGGGCGTATCCTGCGCCAGCGCGCGCGCTATCACCACCCGCTGCCGCTCGCCGTCGCTCAGGCAGGCGGCGTCGCGCCACGCATGCGCCTCCATGCCCACCAGCGCCAGCGAGCGCATGACTACCTCCCTATCCCTCTGCGAAAGCGTGCCAAACCACCCCGTGTAGGGGTAGCGCCCAAGCGAAACGAGGTCAAACACCTTGAGGTTTCCCACCTTCACGTTGTCCGTCGATACGTAGCTCACCAGCGTAGCCAGCGCGCGCGGCGAGTAGGCGCGCAGGCTCTTTCCGAGCAGGTACACCTCTCCGCCCAGCGCCGGCTGCAGGCCGATAATGGTGCGCAGCAGCGTGCTTTTCCCCAGGCCGTTGCGCCCCAGCAGCGCCACCAGCTCCGCCCCGGCTGCCGTAGCCGAAAAGGGGGGAAACACCTCGCGCGGCACACCCCTGTTGGCGTAGCCTGTGCGCAGCTCGTGCAGCGCTATTGCCGGTGTTGCTTCGCCTGCCATGCTACCCTGCTTTTTGGTTGCGCATGATGACCAGAATAACTATCGGGATGCCCAGCAGCGAGGTGACGGTGTTGATGGGCAGCGAGGTTTCGTAGCCCGGAAGGGCGGAAATCATATCGCACAGCAGCATCACCGCAGCGCCCAGCAGCATGGTGACGGGCAGGAGGTAGCGATGGTCGGCTTCGCGGAGGAGCATGCGCGCCACGTGCGGCGTGGCCACGCCGATAAACCCCACGGGGCCGCAGAAAGCCGTTGCCGTTCCGGTGAGCATGGTGGCGGTGAGCATGAGGAAGAGGCGCCGGCGCCCCACGCGGTAGCCAATGCTGCGGGCGTAGCGCTCGCCCTGCATGAGCGCGTTGAGCGTTTTGGCAGACAGCAGCGCAAGCGCGCTGCCGGCAAGCGTAACGGCGCCCAGCACGCAAAGCTGCGCCGAGGTTACGTTGCCCAGCCCGCCCATGGTCCACAGCACGTAGGACTTGAGCGCAGCCTCGCGGCTAAAGTACTGCAGGGCGCTGATGAGCGCCGACGCCGCGCTGCCCAGCATCACCCCCAGGATGAGCACCGCCATGATGTCGCGCAGGCGCGCGGAGATGGCCAGCATGATGAGCATGACGGCGGCGGCGCCTGCGCACGCCGCGGCGGCGTAGCCCATGCCGGCAAGCAGGGCGCCAACCGGCGTTGCGCCCCAAAGGGAGCGCCCCATGACCAGCAGCGCCACCCCCAGCCCTGCGCCCGAGCTTACGCCCAGAATGTAGGGGTCGGCAAGCGGGTTGCGAAACATGGTTTGCATCTGCAGCCCGCTCACCGACAGCGACACGCCGACAAGCAGCGCCACCGCCGCCTTGGGAAGCCGGTAGCCGACTATGATATGCGACACGTGCGACGGCTCGGCGCCCACCAGCGCCCGCCACGCCGTAGCGGGCGGTATGGGCGCCGAGCCAATCAGCACATCGGCAGCCAGCAGCAGCAGCGTTAGCGCGGCCAGCGCAACGCTAAAGGCAACCACCTTGTTATGGCGCTGTGGGGCGTGCATGGCGGGCTATCTTCTGTTTTTTTGCAGCTGCTGCTGCTTGCGCGCCATCTCCTCGAGCTTGGCCTGAAACTTCGATTTTTTTACCGGTTTTTTGCTGTTTTCTTTCATCCGCGCGTGCAGCTTGTCCTCGTTCACCAAGCGGCGCGTGGCAAAGTTTTGCCCAATGGTAATCAGGTTGGAGAGGAAGTAGTAGTAGCTCAGCCCCGCCGCGTAGCTGTTGAACCAAAAAAGCATCATGGCGGGCATGAGGTAGAGCGTCATGAACTTCATTCCGGGCATCCCCGTATCGGGCGTTTGCGCCATGCTCATGCGGGAGGATACGAAGAGGGCGGCGGCCATGAGGAGCGTAAACAGGCTGATGTGGTCGCCGTAAAAGGGAATGGAGAAGGGGAGGCTGAGGATGGAGTCGAAGCCCGATAGGTCGTCGGCCCAAAGGAAGGATTGCTGCCGCAGCTCGATGGAGGCCGGAAAAAACCGGAACATGGCTATCAAAATCGGGAGCTGAACGAGGATGGGCAAACAGCCGCCCATGGGGCTTGCGCCGGCTTTTTTGTAGAGCGCCATCGTTTCCTGCTGCTTTTTCATGGCGTCCTCCTTTTTGGGGTATTTTTTTGCAATTCTGTCCACGTCCGGCTTCAGCAGGCGCATCTTTGCCGACGAAATGTAGGATTTGAAGGTCAGCGGAAACAGCAGCAGCTTTATGATGATGGTAAGGATGAGAATAATGACGCCGTAGCTGGCAATATACTTGCCCAGCAAATCGAAAATGGGGATAACCAGCAGGCGGTTTATCCAGCCTATGATCCAGCCGCCCAGGGGCACCAGCTTGTGGAAGTTGCTTTCGTATGACTTGAGCGTGCTGTAGTGGTTGGGGCCAAAGTAGAAGGCCATTGGCAGGCTCTGGTCGCGCCGCGCCGCTATCGGCAGCTGGACGTTTGCCGCGTACTGCTTGAGCAGGCGCTCGCGGTTGTCGGGCTTGTAGGTGTGGTAGCCTACGTATGCGCCGTAAAAGTTTTCGCCTTTGGCCACCAGAATGGAGGAGAAGAACTGCTGCTTGAAGGCTACCCACTGCAGGCGCGTTTTCACCGTTTCCTCCTTGCTGCCATCGCCCATGCCCAGCTCTTCGATGCTCGTTTCGCCGGGGTAGCTGTAGGCAACCGTGCTGTAGCTGTTTTCGTTGCCAAACGCTTTTTCCTGCTGAAAGGCGCTGTACGACCACAGCAGGTCGGCGTTGGTAACGTTGTGCAGGCCCTCCAGCCGGAGGTTAAAGTCCACCATGTAGGAGCCTTTGCGCAGCGTGTACTCGTAGTCCACCAGCTGCCCTTCGCCCAGCTGCAGGCGCATCACAAAGGTGTAGGCGGCTTCGTCCTCCGCCAGCGTGTACGAGGTTTCGGGCGTTTGCGGCGTAAAGAAGAAGTCGGAGGTGGTAAAGTTGCGGCTGTCGTCGGTGTAGAAGGTGAGCGCAAAGTCGTTTTTGTCGCCCTCAAAGAGCACCAGCGGCTGGCTGTTGTAGGCCTGGTAGGGTTTTATTTTCACCGAGTACACGCGCCCGCCGCGGTTGGTGAGCGTTACGGCCACCACGTCATTTTCGATGGTGTAGAATTGCTGCTCGGCAGCGGCGGCGGCTTGCGCCGGCAGCTCCTTTGAGGTTAGCGCATTGGGCTGCCCGGCGGCGGCCGGCGCGGCGCGGTTGCTGCCGTAGGCGCTTTCGGCAGCCGCTTTTTCTGCCGCAAAATTTTCTGCCGCAATCGAATCGAGGCGATGCTTCTCCTGCGCATATTTTTCGGATTGCTTTGAGGTGTAGTAGCTAAAACCTATGAGAATTGCTCCAATTGCAAGAAAGCCGTAAAACGTGTTCCTGTCCATTTAGTTGTTTTGTGTTATTGTAGTTTAGTTGTTGCTTTATTTTTCCTGTTTACTTTTCCTGTTTACTTTTCCGCATCATTTTCCGCATCATTTTTCCACGCCGTTTAGCAGGTCTAACTTTTGCATTACCACATTGAGCTCGCTTCGCGCTTTTTCGATATTATTTTTGACCTCCTGCACGAGCTTTTCGGCATTTTTGGAGCGGGCAAAAAACCCAATATTGTTTTCCCAGAGCTGGATGTCGCTTTTCAGCTGCTTGAGCTGCTGGTTGAGCTTTTCGCGCTCGCGCGGAATTTGCCGGCTGCCCTTGCCCGAAGGCGAGGCTATGCGCTCCTTAAAGTCGATAAGCTGCCGGTCGGCCGCGCTAATTTTGAGGGCTTCAAAAAGCGCGTCGATGGCGGCGCGGTAGCTCTTTTGCAGGCGCTCCTTCTGCTTCACGGGGACGTAGCCGATTTCGCTCCAGCGCTGCTGAAACTCCTTAATGGCCGAAAGGTTGCCGGAGGGGTTATCGGAGATGGCAAAGCTTTTCACTTCGCTTATCAGCGCTTCTTTTTTCTTCAGGTTTTCGTCGTAGCGGGCGTCCTGCGTGGCAAAGTGCTCTTTTTTGCGGTCAAAAAATTTGTTGCAGGCCGCGCGGAAGCGCTTCCATATTGCGTCGGACTGCCGGTGGGGCACGGGGCCGATGGTCTTCCACTGCGCCTGTATTTTGACCAGCTCGTCGGTTGTTTTTTTCCACTCATCGCTTTCGGCGAGCAGCTCGGCCTGGGCGCAGAGATCCAGCTTCTGCTGAAGGTTGTGCTGCATTTCGGCTTTTTGCTCGGAAAAAAAGAGGCGGCGGTTGTCGAAGAAGGTGGTGCAGGCCGCGCGGAAGCGGCGAAAAATTTTGTTGCTCTCCTTGCGGGGAACGGCGCCAATGGACTTCCACATCTTCTGCAAGTCGAGCAGCAGCTGCGTTTTTTCGCCCCACTCCTTTAGCAGCAGGATGGGCGTAGCGTGCAGCTCCTCCGCCTTTTCGCACAGCACCTGCTTTAGCGACAGGTTGTTTTGCTGCTCTACCTTTAGCTGCTCAAAGTAGTCGGCATGCTTCTTATTTATTTGGGTGGTTACATTTTTGAAGCGCTCCCACAGCGGCTCGCGAAATTCGGCCGCCACGGGGCCAATATCGCGCCACTGGTCGTGGTACTTGTGCAGCTCGCGAAACGCCTTCACCACATCGTCTCTAAGCAGCAGCTCCTCCGCCTTTTCGCACAGCAGCTGCTTGAGCTCAAAGTTCTTCTTAAAGTCAAGCTCCCGTAGCTCCTTGTTTATTTTCACCACATCGTAGAATTTTTCTACGTTGTAGTTATACACATCCCACACCTCCTTTTGCTTAGGCTGTGGCACCGCCCCGATAGCCCGCCAGCGCGACTGCAGCTGCTTAAAGTCGTTGAAGACGGCGTTAAAGTCGCCCTGCCGCTCCAGCAGCTGCTTGAGCTCCTCGATGATGGCCAGCTTGAGGGCAAGGTTGGCTTCGCGCTCCTGGTCCAGCTTTTCCGACAGCTCGGTGCGCATTTTTTTGTACCGCGCAAACAGCTCTTTCAGGCGCGCTTCCAAGCCGTCATCGGGCATAACGAAGGCTTCGGCGCTGCCGTTTTCTGCCGCAAATGCGCGGCTGAGCCGCTCCTGCTCCAGCGCAAATTTTTTGTAGAACGCCACCTTAATGGCCTCTACCTCGCTCTTGAGGCTTTGCTCCGGCTTTTCGTTCAGCAGCTTTTCCAGCACATCGAGCAGCGCCGCACGGTCTAAGGCGTCGTAGGCGGTGGCGTAGGCCGCCGCATCCGCCTCCGCGTCGGCGTCGGCATCGTCAATGCCCTCGTGCTCTTCTATTTGCAGCTCATCCAACGAAGCCGCCAGCTGGGTTTCTTCATCCGAAAAATCAACCGCATCCTGCAGCTGAGTACCGGCGTAATTGTTCTCAAAATCCTCGTTATGAATATCTTGCGATTCCATGGCGTAATGTATTATACTTTAATGTGGCTTACTTAGAAACTTGCAAATATAGCACTTTTGCTTGGCATACACGATTTTTCCCTAATTTTTACTTTTTTTTGCTGCTTTTTCATTTCCATGCTTTGCGAATATTGCAAACTTAGCGTATGTTTGTTGAAAAAATAGCGAATTTCAAATTGAGAATGGCGGCGGCGGCAATAACGTCATTCAACGAATTCAACGGATTCTACGGATTCAAAATTTTCAACGATTCAAAACCTCAAAAGCCATGCGCATAGACGTTCTCACCGTGCTCCCCGAGCTGCTCGACAGCCCCTTTGGGCACTCCATCATCAAGCGCGCCCAGGCAAAGGGCGTGGCCGAAGTATGCGTGCACAACATCCGCGACTACGCTACCGACAAGCACCGCTCCGTAGACGACTACTCCTTTGGCGGCGATGCCGGAATGGTGCTGAAAATTCAGCCCGTTTTTACGCTCATAGAAAAGCTCACCGCCGAGCGCGCCTACGACGATATCATCTTCCTTACGCCCGACGGCGAACGGTACAACCAGCAAACGGCAAACTACCTCTCCACCCGGCAAAACCTCATGCTCCTGTGCGGGCACTACAAGGGCGTTGACCACCGGATACGCGAGCACCTCATCACGCGCGAGCTCTCGGTGGGCGACTACGTGCTCACCGGCGGCGAGCTGGCCGCCGCCGTGGTGGTGGACAGCGTGGTGCGCCTGCTGCCGGGTGCCATCTCCAACGAAACCTCCGCGCTAAGCGATTCGTTTCAGGACAACCTCCTCTCGGCCCCGGTGTACACCAGACCCGCAGAGTTCAACGGATGGAAGGTGCCCGAAGTGCTGCTGTCGGGCAACTTTAAGGAGATTGCAAAGTGGCAGGAAAATGAAGCGCTTGAGCGCACGGCGCGCCTGAGACCCGATTTGCTCAACAGCCGCACCAAATAGCCTCCCCAACCCATCCCCAGCCAAAAATTCTTGGCCGCTTGAGCGCCGCCTTTGGACGAAAAAAACGCCAATAAATATAAATTCTCTATTTTTCATATTATTTATGCAAATGCACACGTAGGCTCATATAAAAATAGCGTATTATTGCATCGTAATTCAACACCAACAACGACGACTACTTTAATTACGAAAACACCTTATGGCAACGAATAAAAAAGTAACGAACCCTGCTAAAAAGAACAACACAACCATAGCAAAATCAACGGCTAAATCGACGGCTAAAACGGCAAAGCCTGCGGTAAAGCCTGCGGCAACACCAGCGGCAAAAACAGCCCCTGCAAAAAAGAGCACGGCAAAGCCCGCTACGACAACAAAAGCGGTACAAAAAGTTGCCCCCACGAAATCTGCAACCACCACCTCTGCCAATGCTACGGGTAAGCCAAAGCCCGTGGCGAAAAAACCCGCTGCAACTCCCCAACCTGCCGCAAAACCGGCGGTGAAAGCCGCCGCAAAACCGGCGGTGAAATCCGTCGCAAAATCCGTCGCAAAACCGGCTGCAAAACCCGCCGCGAAACCGGCTGCAAAACCCGCTGCAAAACCCGCTGCGAAACCCGCTGCAAAACCCGCTGCGAAACCTGCGGTGAAAGCCGCCGCAAAACCGGCCGCAAAACCGGCCGCAAAACCGGCTGCAAAACCCGCCGCGAAACCTGCGGTGAAAGCCGCCACAAAACCGGCTGTGAAATCCGTCGCAAAACCGGCTGCAAAACCCGCCGCAAAACCGGCTGCAAAACCGGCTGCAAAATCGGCTGCAAAACCCGCCGCAAAACCGGCTGCAAAACCCGCCGCAAAGCCTGCTGCGAAACCCGCCGCAAAGCCGGCTGCAAAGCCGGCTGCAAAACCCGCCGCAAAGCCTGCTGTGAAACCCGCCGCAAAACCGGCTGAGAAACCCGCCGCAAAACCGGCTGCAAAACCCGCCGCAAAGCCTGCTGTGAAACCCGCCGCAAAACCGGCTGCGAAACCCGCCGCAAAACCGGCTGCGAAACCCGCCGCAAAACCGGCTGCGAAACCTGCTGCGAAACCTGCCGCAAAATCCGTTGCGAAACCTGCCGCAAAACCTGCCGCGAAACCGGCTGCGAAACCCGCCGCAAAACCGGCCGCGAAACCTGCCGCGAAACCCGCCGCAAAACCCGCCGCAAAACCTGCCGCAAAAAATAGCGCCACGACCAAAGTCGCACCAAAGCCTGCGGTGAAAAAAAATATAGCCGCCCCACAAGCCCCTGCGATGCCAAAAATTGCCAAACCTGCTGCAAAAAGTAGCGCCCCGGCCAAGGATACCGCAAAAGCCGCCGCGAGCAAAGCAGCCGCAAAAAAAACAGCCACAAGCCCCGCCAAAAAAACTGGAGCAAGCAGCGCAAACAAGCCAGGCCAGCAGGCGGCAGCAAAGAAAATACCGCCGGCAAAAGTCCCGCCAAAGAAGCCCGAAGCAAAGAAAGCCGACGCCTCGCGGCAGCCCCAGGCAGCGCCGCCCGCCTCCACCCCAGCCAACAAGGAGCAAAAGCAGCGCAAGCTGCCCCGAATTGGGGTAGGCGTTGGCAAGCGCCGCGTTGTGGTAAGCTACAAGAACCTCTCGCCCGACCTCCAGGAGCTCCTGCGCCTAAAATACCCGACCGGATGGAACGACTACGTGATTAAAGTCAACAAAAGCGAAACCGACTTCTTCCACGCCGTGATGCTCGAAACCGACGAGACCAGCTACCTCGTTAAGGTGGACGTGAAGATAGACACGCACCCCAAAGACGACGACGATATTCTGGACAGCGTTATCAGCCACGTGGTGGATACCGGCGACGACGTCATTGCCGCCCACAACGACGTGGACGATGACGCCATAGTGGGCGACAGCAGCAGAGGCGGCAACGCCGATGACGATGACGGGCTGAGCTAACCGGCAACGAAAAAAAATGAACAAAAGCAAACCTTTTTTTTCATTACCAAAAAAAAATTGTACTTTTGTACCCTTTTTCGGGGTGTAGCGTAGCCCGGTATCGCGCCTGCTTTGGGAGCAGGAGGTCGTCGGTTCAAATCCGGCCACCCCGACAACCGTTGTAAAATACTTAGAAACAGCTGACTAAAACTGCATCTAACCTGTAGATAGCTGTATCTAACCTTTTTTGGTTCCACAGCATATCTTATGGCTGCATCTATATCTATTCTTCTTTTCGCAGGGGCATTTTGGTCATACTATTTCAGTAAAAGAAAAAAATCATAGCATTATGTTACAGTATGTTTTTATAGGTATCGGCCTTATCGGTGTGTTTGTTTTTTGTTTAGCCCTGTTTTTCGGCAACTTAGAAAAAAAGAGCACGAATCTACCGCCCGCTAACTTTTAATTGGGTGCAGCTGTTTATGGCAATATTGCTATTTACAGATTTATGCATTAGCCGGATATATTCTTTTCATTTTATGTCTGCTTGATTTACCATGAACGCTCCGGGTAGCTATCGGGCTTCATTTTGTTCGACAAGCTTACTCCGCTCGGCGTAGCGTCCACGCTACGCCGCTATTGTCTGAACTCGGATTTTACGGGATTTATGGGATTAAGATGATTAATACCGCGTAGCGCCTGTTTTCGCCCCGTACGGCGTAGCGTGGACGCTACGCCGAGCGAGGCTGGGCGGCCCTACACGCATCGCGCCAATTCTCAATTCTCAATTCTCAATTCTCAACTCTACGCAGCTCCTCGTATTTTTAGACACGTTAACCTTGTTGATTATTTTTTGTCGGCAAACAGGGATTAAAATGCAAAATATTTACACACAATAAATTAAACAGCTTGCTAAAGTTGAGTAGATTAAGCCACATTGAAACAAAAATAGCGCTGACAATCAGCATAGCTACAAGCCAACCCGGCGCAATCGAACGCCTGCTCAAGCCAAAAAAAAATTACAGCGCAGACGGCAATAGCGTAACGTGAGCTACTTATTTTTTCGTATTTTTGTATCCTTGTAACTAAACTTATAGCATGAATGCCGGTTGGCAGCACATACGCGACAAGGATGACGAGCATCTCCTGCGCCTGCTTCGGCAAGGCAGCAAGGACGCCTTTACGTGCATTTACGAGCGCTACCATAAGATGCTCTACGCCTTGTCTTACAAGTACCTGAAAAGCCGGGTGGCGACGGAAGACGCCGTGCAGCACGTTTTTGTGAAGCTGTGGGAGCACCGCTCGGACCTTACGATAATGGCCAACCTGCGGAGCTACCTGTACGCTATGACCAAAAACTACGTGCTCAACTACATCCGGAACGAGCAGAGCGCCGTGCGGCACAGCTACCGGATGGCGCAAGCCGCCGGAGCGGTGGAGGATAATTTGCTCGAGACCATTGAGCGGAAGGAGCTGATGGCGGCGTTTTATCAGGCAATAACGCTGCTGCCGGCGCAAAAAAAAGAAATTTGCCTGCTGAAAATGGAAGGCAAGCTATCGAATCAGGAAATAGCCGATAAAATGCAGCTGTCTGTAAATACGGTCAAAACGCACTACGCGCAGGCGATAAAGCTGCTGAGGGCAGCGATGGGCAGGATGGCTTGGGCTACGGGGCTCCTCATTCTTTTCCCGCTTTAATGTGTCAACCAGTAAAAGAAATGCGCATGAATGAACGCTTACATCGGCCGGCAGAGGAAACCATAGGCAAAGCGCTAAACGGCTTGGCCTCGCAGGAGGAGGCCGCGCAAGTGGCGGCGTGGCTGGCTACGCCGGAGGGCCAGCTATGCCTGTCGCAGCGCATGGAAAACGATTTGGCGCAGCTGCCCGACGGGTGCGCAGCGCTGGCCGTTGACCACGACATCCCCTCCGAGCCCATGTACAACCGCATCACGAGGCGCATCCGGGCAAAGCAAGTACGGCGAATAAGCTTTCGCGCGGCGGCGGTGCTGCTGCCGCTCCTGCTCATCGGGGGCATTGCCGCCCGGCTCAACTCCCGCGTCAGCCTGTTTGCCGCCGACCGCTACGAGGAGGTTTACATTCCCAAGGGCGAGCGGGTACAGTTCATGTTTCAGGACGGCTCCAAAGCCTACATCAACGCCGATTCGAGGATAAGGTACCCCCGGCGCTTCGGGCTGGGCAACCGCAAAATCTTTCTGGAGGGCGAAGCCTACTTCGTGGTCGCGCCCAACCCCCAGCGCCCCTTTATCGTGGAAATGGAGAAGACATCCATACGGGTGCTGGGGACTTCGTTCAACGTGGCGGCCTACCCGGAAGAAGCCTGCATCTACGTATCGCTCGACGAAGGCCGGATAAGCATGGCATCGGCGGCAAAGAAAAACAGCTACCTCCACCCGGGCCAAAAGCTCATCTACAACAAGCATACCGACAGCTGCACGATAATCAGCGCCGCAGATACAAAATCGGCGTCGCTGTGGAAAAACGACGTGATTACCTTCAAAAACGCCTCGCTGCAGGAGGTGGTAAAGGCGCTTAACCGCTGGTACAACGTGCCGTTTGCGGTAGAAGACCCTCGCGCCAACGCCTACTCCTACACGTTTACCTCCGAAAACACGCTGCTCGAAAAAGTGCTGCTCGACCTCGAAAAAATTGCCCCCGTGCGCTTTACCGCCCAAAATGATACCCTGCGGGTGAGCATAAAGTAAAAAAGATGTGCGAAAAAAAATGTATAAAAACGGAACGCTGAGCGAATATCCGGAAAACCTCTTGGACGAATGGGCTAACCAGCTCTCAAAATTAATTTAGCGATGGAGATGATGTTTAACGAATTGAGCATTCTACTCCAGCTACTCCAGCTACGCTAAGCTACACTTCAAAAATCTGCAACCCTTCCTTCTCTATTTTCCTGCCATTTTTCATTGTTAACCATTTGATTTTGCACTAAATGTTACGGCAAGTAAAAAAATAGCGCATCGCCCATCATCCTTTTTTCATGCTTGCGTGTCTACTGTGTACTAATAGCATTAAAATTTAGTGTTAACTCAAAAAGCATTCCTGTATGAAGCACAAGATTCTTTTTCTTTTACTTGTAGCGTTGAGCAGCGCTACAAGCGTTTTTTCACAAAAGGTAAGCCTGAGCTTTCAAAAGGCTCCGCTGGACGAAGTGCTCACCGAAATTACGAAGCAAACCGGCTTCACCTTTGCCTACAGCCAGCCGGTGATTGACCCCAAAACGGAGGTGAGCGTCGACGTAGAGCGCGTAGCGCTGCGGCAGGCGCTCGACCAGCTGCTGGCCGGCGTGGACATTGCGTACGAAATAAGCAATAAAAAGGTGCTCCTGTTCCCCAAGCCGCAGGCGCCCAAGCAAAAACCCGCCAGCGGGAGTACGGCTATGGTAACGGGCGTGGTTTTCGACGCCGAAGGTGCGCTGGTAGGCGCTACCGTCAGGCTAAAGGGAACCAACCGGGCGGTGTCCACCGACCCCAGCGGGCGCTTTTCATTAGAGGCCGACGCGCAGGGCGTGCTCGAGGTAAGCTTTTTGGGCTACTCCACAAAAGAGGCGCCCATAGCGGGGAGGGCGCAGCTTGAAATAACGCTGGAAGAAGATGCGCGGGCGCTGGATGAGGTGGTAGTGGTGGGCTATGGCATACAAAAAAAGGTAAACCTCACCGGAGCCGTAGATCAGGTTACGTCGGAGGTATTTGAAAAGCGCCCCATTACCAACGTTTCGCAGGGGCTGGTAGGCGTGGTGCCCAATTTGAACATCACGCTGCTGGATGGTAAGCCCACGCAGTCGCCGGCCTACAACATTCGCGGCGCCACTTCCATCGGACAGGGCGGTAGCGCATTGGTGCTGATCGACGGCGTAGAGGGAAATCCCTTAATGCTAAACCCAAATGATATTGAAAGCGTGTCGGTGCTAAAGGATGCGGCCTCATCTTCCATATACGGCGCGCGCGCGGCTTTTGGCGTAGTGTTAATTACCACCAAATCGTCCGCCAAAGGGAAAACCAAGATTACCTACTCCGGCAGCGTAACCGCCAAATCGCCTACCGCCATACCCGATAACATCGTGGACGCCTACCTTTGGGCGCAGAACTTCAGCGATGCGTGGTCGAACTGGCAGGATAACGGCAGCAAGCCTACGGCAATCAACAAAACGATAGCCTTTTCGCAGGAGTATTTAGATGAGATTAAAAGGAGGTCGGACGATCCCTCCCTGCCGAGGGTGGAGGTGAATCCTGCAACGGGAGAATATCAGTACTACTATAGCACCGATTGGTATAAAGAGCTGTATAAAAGCTATTTTTTTGCGCAGGACCACAACATGTCGGTTTCGGGAGGCAACGACGTTGCTACGTTTTACGTGTCGGGGAGGTACAACGGCGAAGACGGTTTGTACCGCTATAATACCGATAAGTACGCCATGTATAACCTTCGAACCAAAGGGGCCATACAGCTTGCCAAGTGGCTGCAGCTGGAAAACAACACCGAATATTCGCTGCTGACGTACCACCAGCCGCTCAACGTGGGCGAGGGCAGAGGCATTTGGCGCAATATTGCCGATGAGGGGCATCCGCTGGCGCCGCTGCTCAACCCCGATGGCACGCTGAGCTTTTCGGCGGCATACACGGTGGGCGACCAGTACTACGGCAAAAATAACCTCGACCGCCGCAGGCGGGAGCTGGCGAGTAAGACAGCCCTCAAAGCGGACTTTTTTGGTAAGCGCCTCGCGGTGCGCGCCGACCTTTCTTTTCACAATACAGACAACGGAACGCAGCAAGTCCGCGTACAAGTCCCATACAGCCGCTACCGCGACGTGGTTTCCTACACCGGGGCGGCCACCAACGATTTGACCGAGCGCAAGCGGGTAACGGAGTATCTGGCCACCAACGTATATGCCGACTATGTGAAATCATTCGACGAAGCGCATAATTTTAACCTCCTTGCCGGGTTAAACTACGAGCAGTCGGTGTATACGAATATTACGGCGCAGCGCAACGGGTTAGTAACCGAAGACGCCAAGGACATTAATTTGGCGCTGGGAGAAAATGTTACCGCAACGGGGGGCTACGAAAAATGGAAAATTGCCGGCGGCTTTTTTCGCGTGAACTATAATTTTAAGGAGCGCTACCTGCTGGAGGTTAACGGACGCTACGACGGCTCCTCCAAATTTCCCGCTTCGCAGCAGTGGGCATTCTTCCCTTCCGCGTCGGTGGGCTACCGGATTTCCGAAGAAGCGTTTTGGAGCGTTGACCCGAGGATAGTATCCAACCTCAAGCTGCGGGCGTCGTACGGATCGCTGGGCAACGGGAATATCAGCGCCTATACTTTTGCCGAAGAGTTTGCCATTGAGCAGTCGGGGCGCATCCTTAACGGCATCCGCCCGCAAAAAACGAGCCAGCCAAACGTGGTCCCCAACAGCTTAACCTGGGAAACCATCACCAACGAAAACCTCGGCCTGGACGTTGCCGCCTTCAACAGCCGCCTCCAACTCTCCGGCAACGCTTACCGCCGCCGCTCAAAGAACATGTACACCGTTGGGCCGAGCGTGCCCGCTGTGTTTGGCGCCACCGTGCCAAAGGGCAACTATGCCGATATGGAGACTACCGGCTGGGAAATGAGCATAAGCTGGGACGACCAATTCTTAGCCGCAGAAAAACCGCTCCGGTACAGCGTGCGGTTTATACTGTCGGATTATACGTCAACCATTACCAGATACTACAATCCGGATAAAAATCTTGACGACTACTACGAGGGGCAGCGGCTGGGCGAAATTTGGGGATATCAGGTGGAGGGGCTATTCAAGTCGGCGGAAGAAATTGCTGCTTCTCCCTACCAGGGGAATATCCGGAGTACGGCTACTCGCGTAAACCACGTAGGGGATTTAAAGTTTAAAAATTTAGACGGAAACGATGAGATTTACCAAGGGTTAAACCGCGTGGGCGATTCGGGCGATAAAGCGATTATCGGCAATTCGGAGCCGCGCTATACCTACGGGATTAACGTGGGAGCCGACTGGAGCGGGTTCTTCTTCAGCACATTTTTTCAGGGCGTAATGCAGCAGGATTGGTATCCGTCGAGTGAATCCCGCTTTTGGGGGCAGTATAACCGGCCGTACAATGCGTATCCGGCATGGCAGCAGGACAGGCAGTTTCGCGAAGAGCTGGGCAACTTCGACGCCTACCTCCCGCGGCTGGCCGGCTATCAGGCGCAGTCGTCGGGCGCCGCGCTCACGGTGCCCAACGACCGATACCTCCAAAATGTTGCCTACATCCGCCTAAAATCCCTCAACGTGGGCTATACGCTTCCCAAAAAAGTTGTTTCAAAGCTCGGTGTCGGTGATGTGAAAGTGTACCTGTCCGGTGAAAATTTATGGACATGGTCGCCCTTGTATAAGCTCACAAGAGATACCGATGTAACCGGCATCTACGGCTCCGACCGCGACTTGAGCGATGGCGCCGCCGGAGATGGATACAACTACCCTATGCTTAAAGCTGTTTCCCTGGGAGTGACTGTCGATTTTTAATTTTTACCTTTTGGATTAATAACATAAACAAATAGTATGAAAAATTTGCCTATTAAATGCATAGCTTCCGCAGGGCTGCTATTTTGTGCTCCGGCTTGCGATTTGAACGAGTTCCCGGAGGACACGGCCTCCAGCGTGGCTGTCTTCAGCTCAAAAAACGGGCTGGAGCTCTACAGCGCCTCCTTTTACGACATCCTGCCGGGGGCAACAAGCGGCGTGTTTGCCGTTGATAATAATTCGGACATTGTAGCCCGTACGGGCGTCGACGTCCGGTTTTCTCCGAATGCGCTAAGCCCTACAACCAGCAGCGGCTGGGAGTGGGAGGACTTGCGCAACATCAACTTCTTTATCGAAAACTGCGAAAAAAGCGCCGTGCCGGAAAAGCTGCACTACCTTGGCCTTGCGCATTTTTTCAGGGCTTACTTCTACTTTGAAAAGGTAAAACGCTTTGGCGACGTGCCCTGGATTGACAAAGTGGTAGAGGTGGACGACGACGCCACCCTCTACGGCCCGCGCACCAACCGCTTTGAAGTCATGGAGCACGTGCTCGCCGACCTCAGCTATGCCATTGAGCATATTTCGCTCACCGACGACCCCAGCCGTACGCTGATAACCAAAAATGTGGCGCGGGCATACAAAACAAGAATCTGCCTGTACGAGGCGTCAATACGGAAGTACCATGCTGACTATAACAAGCAGGAAACCGCCAATGAGTGGTATCGTGAGGTGGTAAACGCGGCGAATGGCATTACCGGATTTTCGCTGCATCAGGGCGCTACGGCGTATCGCGACTTGTTCATTCAAAAAACGCCGTTTCAGGATGAGACCATCCTGTGCATTGCGCTGAGCGCCGAGCTGAAAATCTACAGCAGCATCAACCGCAGCACCATTAGCCCGACGTATGGGGATCGACCGAGCCTAACGCGCCGGTTTATCAACACCTACCTCAAGCTGGACGGCACGCCGTTTACAGGCTACCAAGAGCCCTTTGCAAGCGAAGTCAAAAACCGCGACCTGCGCCTGAAGCAGACAATCCGGCTGGGCGACTACAAAAGAACGGAAAACGGCGTGTCGGTGGCGGCTCCACCCAGCCTCGAACAATCTTACACCGGCTACCAGATCATCAAAGGGTGCTACGATGAGCGTATCCCTTACGACGACGAAAATTTGAACGACAATGCGCACATCATTATGCGCTGGGCGGAGGTGTTGCTCAACAAAGCGGAGGCGCTGGCCGAGCTGGGCGAAATGACCAATACCGAATGGGCGGCAACCATTGGAGCGCTCCGCGCCCGCGCAGGTATCACAGGCACAACGTTGACAACGATGCCTGCGGTAGCCGACCCTTACATGGTGGAGTTCTACAACAGCAAATTTACGAATCCGGCGCTCCTTGAAATCTTCCGGGAGCGGGCTGTGGAAATGGCGCTGGAGGGGCGCAGGCCAGACGACCTAATTCGCTGGAGAGTGGCCGAGCTCTTTGAAGAGGCGCCCATGAACGGGATGTATGTCCCCGCGCTGGGCGATTATGACCTGAATGAGGATGGAAAACCGGACGTCTGCTTTTATCAGGGCGCGAAACCCGCATCTACGGCGTCCGTATTTGTTAATGTCTCGGAGGGGCAAAGCCGCACGCTACGCGGCGGTACGTCCGGCGAAATCAGCTACTTTCCCGGAAACCGCGAATGGTTGGACAAAAAATACCTGTACCCGATACCGGAGGCAGACCGCGTGAAAAATCCGGCGCTGGGACAAAATCCCGGATGGTAAAACAGCAGCAGCAATAATAGTAACAGCAATAGTAACAGCAATAGTAGTAACAACAACAATTTAAATTAAAACGGTTATGAAAAGATTATTTTTAAAAGTTTCCTCATTTGTTTGCCTCGCAGGGCTTCTATCCTGCACAGAGGACGCCACGCTGGACATAGCGCAGGCAGAGCAGACCCAGCACTTTGATGTTGCCGGGGGCGTTAAATACGTAACGGTAAAATCGAACAAAGATTTTACGGCAACATCCAGCGCCGCGTGGTGCGTGCCGGAAATCTACCCCGGCGGACGGGAGTACAACCTTGGCATTACTGTGGAAAGAAACGAGCTGGCTGATGCGCGCACCGCCGCTATCACAGTCGCCGCCGATGGCATGGCGGAGCTGCTGATTTCCGTATCGCAAGACGGCGCAGGGGCAAGCATTACGGTAGCGTCAACCTCCGTAATGGTGGATGAAGACCACCCCGAATTTACGCTGGAAATTACGGCAAACCTCCTCTTTACCTATGAATTGCCCGATTGGATACAGCCCAAAGCCGGCAATGTGCCCGCTATTGGCGCCAAGCTGTACGAGTTCACCGTATCGCCGCTGCCCGACGGAGAAACGGAGCGCGAAGATACTTTGGTTGTCAAAGCTGCCGATGCAGCCGTAAACAAAAGCGTAACGGTATCGGTGAAGCAGACAAAAGCCATCGACCCCTTTGAAGGCGTAAAAGGGCGCTGGCTCTTTGAAGATGCCGAGGATATTGGCAAGGCCGCTACAGGAAATGATTTGGCGATATTTGAATCCACGACATTTAGCAATAGCACAGTTAATACAGGTGGGCCTATGTCATTGGTCGCCGGCCCTAAAACGACGGATTATGCCGTGCGAGTGCCAAAGTATAGCTATTTTAAGTGCGAACATGGCATTGCGGCCAACGGAGGCGGCAGCAGAGTGAACGAATATACCCTGATGTTTGATTTCAAAGTGCCGGCGCTAAGCAAGTACTATACCTTTTTCAACACCTCTATTGACGGCGGCGTCGATGACAACAGCTTTAATGCCGACTTCTTTATCCGCGGCAACGGAACCGATGCCATAGGCGGCGGCGTATTTTCTTACTCTACAGCACCGCCCATTGCAGCAAATGAATGGTATCGCTTAGTGGTAAGCGTCAAGGTAGGCGAAGCGGTAAAATATTACTTGAATGGAGAGTTACACTTCACAAGTACCAACGTTTCTACAGCTGATCACGTCAGGGCTTCGCTGAGAACCGATGCCGTTTTGTTCTTCAACGACGACAGCGGCGAAGACAACGAGCTGGATGTGGCAGAAATCGCCATCTGGGACGAGGCGCTGGACGACGCCCGGGTGCAGCTGCTTGGTGCGGCAGGAGACTAACTCTTATCGCGCCTGCCTTACTTCCGCAGCAACCCGGCTTGGCTAACGCCGCCGAGCTTCTGCTGCTCCGCTTTGCTCACAAGGGTGAGCGCGCGCCTGCCGCCACTGCGGGCAAAGCGGAGCCGCAGACGCAAAGCAGGGCTTGGCGTAGCCAATCCGCTAAGCGCAATGCTAATTTTTTTAACCGGACTTTACGCAATGCAAAATCGAAATATTTTTAGCGCTATAAAACATGAATAGATTTTATGCTATCGCGGGCACGGCTGCTTTTGCGGCTATCCTTTTGGCATGCAAAAGTGAAGAAAAAGAGGCCCCTTACATGGGCGTGGCAAAAGAGCAGAAGGCGCTTAGCTTTAGCTCGTCCGCCGACTCAAAGTATGTTACCGTAAATACCAACCGCGTATTTACGGCGACTTCCAACCAGCTGTGGTGCACAACGGAGGTGTTGGCCGATAAAACCGGCAACCTCAAAGTGTCGGTTACGCCGAATGAGGGCAACGTGCGCACGGCACAAATCGCCGTAAGCGCACCGGAGTGCGTCGATATACTGATTGCCGTAACACAATTTCGCGAGGCCAACAGCCTTAACGTAATGACCTACAACGTCCGCTACGACAATAGCGGCGACGGCGTTAACCGGTGGAGCAACCGGAAAGATGCGGCGGCGCAGATTATTCTCGACGAAGATGTTGACATTGTGGGGATGCAGGAGGTGCTGAATAATCAGCTGAGCGACCTAAAAGCCCGGTTGACCGGCTACAGCAGCATCGGCGAAGGGCGCAATGGCGGCGCCGGCGGAGAGTACTGTCCGATTTTTTACAAGGCGGATCGGTTTACCGCTATT
This sequence comes from Prevotellaceae bacterium, assembly GCA_031257655.1. GTDB lineage: Bacteria > Bacteroidota > Bacteroidia > Bacteroidales > UBA932 > JAITMY01. The sequence continues at coordinate 26,023 of JAIROF010000082.1, forward strand.
TCGTCCGGCACATTTTGGCTAAGCGAAACGCCCGATGTCGTTGGCTCTAAGGGATGGGACGGCGCGCATCCGCGAATCGCCACGTGGGCAGTGTTGGAAGATAAGGCCAATCCGTCGCGGCTGCTGTTCGTAAACACCCACATTGACCATCAGGGGGCTACCGCGCAGCAGGAAGGCGTTAAGCTGATCATGTCGCGCATAGGCGCAATGAATCCAAACGCTTTGCCGGTGGCGCTGACAGGAGATTTCAACATGACGCCCGCCAACGCCAATATTCTCTACATCACCAATCCCTCTACGCCAAATCGGCTGCTACACGCAAAAACATTAGCCCAAGCAACCGCAGGGCCGCAGGGAACAGCGCATGATTTTGGCGCCATCCCCGAATCTCAGCGAAGCTTCATCGATTATATCTTTGTGAGCGAGCAAACAGAGGTGATATCCCATGCCGTGCTGCCGGACAAGCTGGGCGATATTTACCTGTCCGACCATGCCCCGGTGGTGGCAAAGATTAGAGTTGGCAATTAATAAAACCATAAATTCAACTCCAAATGAAAAATATTGTTGTCATGCTGTGCTGTGCCGTCTTTTGCGGCTGTACGGATTCGGCCACATTCGCTTTGCGAATTGCTTCCTATAATATCCGGCAGGATACGCCACGCGACAGCCTCAACGCATGGTCTTACCGCAAAGAGGCGGTTAAGGCGCTTATTCAGTATCACGATTTTGATATTGTAGGCACGCAGGAAGGGTTTTTGCACCAGCTGCAAGACCTCTGCCAAATGCCCGGATACGCTTATGTTGGCGCCGGACGCGACGACGGCAAAGAAAAGGGCGAGCACTCCGCCATAGTGTACAAAAAGGAAAAGTTCGCCCTGCTGGATTCGGGAAACTACTGGCTGAGCGAAACGCCGGACGTCCCAAGCGCCGGCTGGGACGCCACCCGCCACAAGCGGATTTGCTCGTGGGCTAAATTCGAGCACAGGAGTACAAGTGCGACGTTTTACGTTTTTTGCGTTCATTTTGACCATCAAGGGGTCGTTGCCCAGCAGGAATCGGCAAAGCTGATGGTGGAAAAAATCAGGATAATAGCAGGGGAAATGCCTGTGATTTGCGTGGGCGACCTTAACTCCAAACCCGAAACGGCGCCCGTAGGCGTCATGTCCGGATTTTTACGCAATGCGATGGCGGTAAGCGAAGCGCCCCCATACGGGCCGGAGGAAACAAGCAATACGGCGTTCTCCGTGCCGATAGATAAGCGCATTGACTATATTTTTGTAAGCCGCCATTTTTCCGTACAAAAGTACGCCGTGCTCACAGACCTCAGAACAGCATGCTACTTCCCATCCGACCACCAGCCGGTAGTTGCCGACCTGAAGCTTAAGTAAAAACCGACATTTCTAACCGCATGAGCAAAATCCGGCATTTTTTTAGCCCCGCCTCGCCAGTAGAGCAAAAACATGGCGAAAACTCGACGTATGCCAAACGCCTTCGCTGGTCGGTGTTTTTTGCCGCTACGATTGGGTATGGCCTCTACTACGTATGCCGCCTCAGCTTTAGTGTAATCAAGAAGCCTCTGATAAATGAAGGGCTGTTTACCGAAAGCGAGCTGGGCGTCATTGGCTCTGCCCTGTTCTTTTCGTACGCGGCGGGCAAGCTCGTAAACGGCTTTCTGGCCGACCGGGTAAATATCAAGCGCTTTTTGGCCGCGGGGCTGTTTGTGTCGGCAGCAATCAACTTGCTCTTAGGCCTCAGCTCCCTGTTTTGGGTATTTGCCATGCTGTGGGGCGTCAATGGCTGGGTGCAGAGCATCGGCTCCCCGGCTTGCGTGGCTGGGCTATCGCGCTGGTACACGGACAAGAATCGCGGGTCGTTTTACGGCTTTTGGAGTACCAGCCACAACATTGGCGAAGCCATGACCTTTATTGCAACGGCTTTTGTTGTGAGCATCTGCGGCTGGCGCTGGGGATTTGAGGCCGCAGGATTGGCAGGAATGGCGGGCGCACTCTTCATTTGTATTTTTATGCACGACAGCCCTGCAAGCAAAGGGCTTCCCGCCGTGATTACCGGTCGGGACGCCGCCAAGTCTGTAGGCGCCACGCAGCGCGAGGTGCTCAAAAATCCGTACGTGTGGCTGCTGGCGCTATCCAGCGCGTGCATGTACATCAGCCGCTATGCCGTCAACAGCTGGGGCATCTTTTACCTCGAAGCCCAAAAAGGCTACAGCACCATAGAGGCCAGCTCCATCATCTCTATCAGCTCGGTGTGCGGGGTAGTGGGGACAGCGTGCTGCGGCTGGATTTCCGACAGATTCTTCAGGAGCAGCCGCAACCTGCCCGCCCTCCTGTTTGGCGTAGGCAACACGGTGGGCGTTACGCTTTTTGTGTTTGTTCCCCAGGGATATTTCGCGGTAGATGTCTGTACGATGGTCTTGTTTGGGCTGTGCATCGGCGCGCTCATCTGCTACCTCGGCGGGCTGATGGCGGTGGACATTGCCCCCAAAAAGGCCTCCGGCGCAGCCCTTGGCGTGGTGGGCATTGCCAGCTACATTGGCGCCGGCCTGCAGGACGTGCTTAGCGGACAGCTGATAGGCGGCGGCAAAACCATCGCAGACGGCCTCGCGGTGTACGACTTCTCGGCGGTGCGCTATTTCTGGATAGGCGCGGCGGCGCTCTCGTTCCTGCTTTGCGCCGCCCTGTGGAAAGGCACAAAGAAAGCCGGAACGCCATAATCCGGAGCGGGAGAACAAAGCGCTACATTAGCGGCGGCATTGCTGCGGATGCTGCTTTGGCGCAATGGGGGTGCAGCGGCGTCCCCAATTTTTTATCCGCCTGTGCGCAAATTCAAATTTTTCATGTAAATTTGCGGAAAAGTAAATGTTTTCAAGTATGATGACAAAAGAGCAGCATATCAGCTACCGGACAAATTCGGCAGAAGAAGATTGGTTTTCCGTGGAAGCATTGATAGAGCTTTACAATTAATGAGCTGACAAAAGTTAAGGAGATAAAAACATGCTTACTCGAGATGCTGCAATCAAAATAGCCGAAGGCTATGCGCGGGAAATAGAGGCGCAAGGCGTCCGCCTGCGGGTTGTTATCCTGTTCGGCTCGTTTGCCAAAGGCACGCAGCACGAGTGGTCGGATATTGATGTGTCCTTGGTCGCCGACGATTTTACGGGATTGGGCTTCATAGACAAAAAGCGCTTCCCTTACATTGGCATCAAACAACCGTACCTTCGCATTGAATCAAAAACGTATCCTACCGACTACTTTCGAGCCGGAGACCCATTCATTGAGGAAATCAAAAAAGATGGCATAGCCATAAAGACACGAGGAGAATGAGTCGGTTACAAATTGTAACCCGCTGAAGCTGCAATCTTCCGGCGGCAAATATTACAAGGGAACCTCTAAAAACCCCAAAATCAAGGCTTGCGACTGAGGCAAAAGCGGAATTTACTAAAGTAAATGAGCGCAGTAAATGAGCACTTTGTCGAAGGAGCATACCGCAGAGTTTGGGGTTTTTAGAGGTTCCCACAAAACCGATGTAGCCGATGTAGAGCAGCCTTTTCGGCTTGCCCAATCCAATCCATTCCCTCACCTAAAGCAGAATCCTTCCGCTGTAAAAAAACTTTTTTCATTGCACGCGCTTGGGAAACCCAAGTTTTTCATGTGCTTTTGTGTCAGCAATTTTAAACAGTCCATAAATTTACAGCGATGCAAGCCTATCGATTTAGTACACGGGTGTCTGAGATGTGATATTGGATATTGCATTAAATCGCCGGTGATGTCATAAATTGTATGACGCGGCAAGTATTATGCTGATTATAAATCATTTACATTAATGAGGTTAATGAGGTTGTTATTTCTATTATATCTCTCTGCTACTGAGGTTGTTTTGTTATTAAAATTAGGTATAAATTAG
>JAIROF010000162.1 GCA_031257655.1 Prevotellaceae bacterium
GTTCGAGAGATTATCGGAGCTGTGGACGGGGCAAAATTTGAAAAAATTCGTAGCGGCTTTTATATTGTAGCAGCTTGTTTGCATGATTTTATAGCCAGATGAACTGGTAAACAAATGAGTTGCAAAGGTACAAAAATATTTTTCAACAAACAAAATTTTCAATGAATTTTTTTACGGGGGGGGGATTTTCGGCTAATTCTTTTTCCCGTCCTGCCGAATTGCAAATTCGGCAGGACGAAGAGGGCTGAAGGCCCGACAGCATTTTCGTGGAGCGTTGCCCCACGAAAATGGCGACCCACCCGCCCATTCGCCCTGAAAGGGCATTAGCATTATGGCTATTGGGGCTATTGGGGCTATTGGGGCTTCGCCCCGAAAGGTGCGTGGGGCGTTCTCATTCGTAGGGCGTTGCCCTACGCTAATGCTGGGCGGGCTTTCAGCCCTATAAATCGCAGCACGCTGCGCATCTACCACCCGTCCTGCCGAATTTGTAATTCGGCAGCCGTGAATATAAGCATTTGTAATACGAAAAATAAACAAGCACAAAGAAACTAGAAACTAAAAACTAAAAACTAAAAACTAAAAACTAAAAACTACGCTACGCGCAGATGGCCGGCAAATTCTCAACTTTCAATTTTCAACTTTCAACTTTCAACTTTCAATTCTCAACTCTCAATTTTTTCCTATAGAAAAAATGCAATTTCATCATTTTTAGCCATTTGATATTTTGCATTTAGCTTTGCTTAATGGGCGACTAATTCGTAATTCGTAATTCATAATTCGTAATTAAAAGTCCGCTTTCCCTCTGCAAAAACACTTTTTTCATGTCGCGCGCTTGGGAAACCCGAGTTTTTCATGTACTTTTGCAGCGCCTTGCGGCAGGCGCTACGGCGGGCGGCAGCCCCCGTAGCGCCTGCGCCGGGAAGTTGAAAAGCAGTAACGTACCCAAGCTATGCCATACCCTAAAAAAATGCACCTGATGCTCGAAGATGGTAACCGTTTTACGGGCTACCGCTTTGGGGCGGAGCGCTCCGCGTCGGGCGAGGTGGTGTTCAACACCGCCATGACGGGCTACCCCGAAAGCCTGACCGACCCGTCCTACGCGGGGCAAATTCTGGTCATCACCTACCCCTTAGTGGGGAACTACGGCGTTCCCTGCGCAGCAGAGGAGAGCAGCCTTTCCCTCTTTTTTGAATCCGACCGCATTCACATCAAAGCGCTCATCATATCGGACTACTCCTTTGCGCATAGCCACTGGAACGCCGCCAAGAGCCTCGATCGGTGGCTTACGGAGCATGGCGTTCCGGGCATTTACGGGGTGGATACGCGCGAAATAACCAAGATTATCCGCGAGCATGGCGTGCTGCTGGGGCATGTAACGCCCGACGGGGAGCCAACGCCCGCCGCATTTTTTGACCCCAACCGCGAAAACCTCGTGGCGCAGGTAAGCACTACCACCGTCAAAACGTTTGGCAGCGGCAGGTACCGCGTTGTGCTGGTAGATTGCGGCTGCAAGTACAACATTATCCGCTGCCTGCTCAAGCGCAACGCTACCGTGACGCTCGTGCCGTGGGACTACGACTTTACCGCGCTTCCCTACGACGGGGTTGTGATATCCAACGGCCCCGGCGACCCCCAGCTGTGCGCGCCTACCATTGGCCACATAAAAAAATGCCTGGCGACGGGCAAGCCTGTCTTTGGCATCTGCATGGGCAACCACCTGCTTGCGCTGGCGGCAGGCGCAACCACCTACAAGCTCAAGTACGGACACCGCAGCCACAACCAGCCGGCCCTGAAGGTGGGCACCAACACCGCCGTCATTACCTCGCAAAACCATGGCTACGCCGTAGACCCGTCCCACCTCGGCGCGGAGTGGGAGCCCTACTTCGTCAACCTGAACGACGGCACCAACGAGGGTATCCGGCACAAGTCGAAGCCCTTTTTTTCCGTGCAGTTCCACCCCGAAGCCTCCAGCGGGCCGGTGGATACGGAGTTCCTGTTCGACGACTTTATAGACGCGATAAAAAAAACAGCCTCCGGCCACCCGTGAGCAGTACGCTCCGGCGCCCATCTCCCCCCAACGTGCGCGCAATGAAAATCCTGCTGATACAAACCGCCTTTATTGGCGACGTGATACTCGCCACGCCGCTGGTGGAGAAGCTGCGCCGCTTTTACCCGGACGCCCGCATCGACGTCATGCTGCGCAAGGGCAACGAGGGCCTGCTTGCGGGGCATCCGCACGTGGGCAAGCTGTGGATTTGGGACAAAAAGGGGGGCAAATACCGCCACCTTTTGGCGCTGCTGCGCGGGGTTCGCCGGGAGCGCTACAGCGTGGTTGTCAACCTGCAGCGGTTTGCCGCCACAGGCCTGCTCAGCGTGCTTGCGGGGGCCGGGAGCGTTGTAGGGTTTAGCAAGAATCCGCTGTCGCTCTTTTACGGCAGGCGGGTGGCGCACGAACTCGGGAGCGGGCTTCACGAGGTGCAGCGCAACCTCCGGCTCATAGCCCACCTCACAGACGGCGCCTTCGAGAGGCCCAAGCTCTACCCCCAGCCCGCCGACTTTGCGCGCGTAGAGCCGCTCAAGGGCAAGCCCTACGTCACCATTTCGCCGGCCTCCGTGTGGTTCACCAAGCAGCTTCCCCCCGAAAAGTGGGCAGCGGTCATCGCGCTCACGGGCGAGGATAAAGCGGTGTACCTGCTCGGCGGCCAGGACGATGCGCTGCTCTGCGAGCAGCTTGCGCAGGCGAGCGGCGGTCGCGCCGTAAGCCTCGCCGGGCAGCTCCGCTTTTTGCAGTCGGCGGCGCTCATGCGCGACGCCGACATGAACTACGTCAACGATTCGGCCCCCATGCACCTCGCGTCGGCCATGAACGCCCCTACGACGGCCGTTTTTTGCAGCACCGTCCCCGCCTTTGGCTTTGGCCCGCTTGCGCAGGTAGCGCGCGTGGTGGAGGCTACGCCGTCGCCCGCCTGCCGCCCCTGCGGGCTGCACGGCTACAAGGCCTGCCCAAAGGGGCACTTCCGCTGCGCACACGAAATCCCGACAGCGGCGATAGTCAAAAACTAAAAACTAAAAACTAAAAACTAAAAACTAAAAACTAAAAACCCCGTCCTGCCGAATTTGTAATTCGGCAGGACGAAAGCGGGGCGACTTTTGTAGAGACGTGGCATGCCACGTCTCTACAGCGCTTCGCGCCATTAACCATTAACCATTAACCATTAACCATTAACCATTAACCATTAACCATTAACTAAAAGATGCGCAAGGCGACATGACCTCGCACGGCGCAGCGCGGATGCTACGCCATGCGAGGTGCTACGCGGTATTAATCATCTTAATCCCAAAAATCCCATAAAATCCGAGTTCAGACAGTAGCGGCGCAGCGCCGAGCGGGGCCGTCAGAGCATTGGCGCGAGCAGGCGCGCGAGGTTTTCCATGAACCGCTCCCTTCGGGGTCGCTTTTGCCACGCTTCGAGGTCGACCTCTACGCTGTACTGCAGGTCGTGCAGGAAGGTTTCCTCGAGCTTCTGCGTAAAGGGGCGGTCGTAGAAGAGCGCGTTCACCTCAAAGTTGTGCTCAAAGCTTCGGACGTCCATGTTGGCGGTGCCCACGGAGCAAAATTCGCTGTCTGCCATGAGGAGCTTAGAGTGGGTAATTCCCTTCGAGTACAGGAAAACGCGCACGCCGGCTTCGAGCAGCGTGTCGATGTACGACATGCTAGCCCACTGGGTGATGCTGGAGTCGGAGCGCTCGGAGATGAGCAGGCGCACGTCGACTCCTCGCAGGGCGGCGGCGCAGAGCGCGGTGAGCATGCTTTCGTTGGGGACGAAGTAGGGCGTTGCGATGTAGAGCGTGCTGCCGGAGCGGTTGATGGCGGCAAAGTAGGTCTGCATGATGGATGCCCAGTCCGAATCGGGGCCGCTGGCGGCAATTTGCACGGTGCACCGTTCGGCTACGTGGTGGTCTGGGAAGTAGCGCTTTATGCTGCTCGGCGACTGCTTGCTCACGAAGTACCAGTCGAGCAGAAAGAGGATTTGCAGCCATCGCACGGCGTCGCCCGCGAGCTGCACGTGGGTATCGCGCCACATGCCGATTTCCGGCAGCCCGTCGAGGTATCGGTCGGCAATGTTGATGCCGCCAACGAAGGCCACCTGGCCGTCGACCACAACAATCTTACGGTGGTTGCGGTGGTTTATTTTGCTGCGAAACAGGAGGAGCTTCACGGGCAAAAAGGGGTATACCTGCACGCCGCTGTCGGCGAGCGATCGGAGGTACTTCTTGCTGAGCCTCCAGCTGCCCAGGTGGTCGTAGATTAGCCGGACTTCCACGCCCTGCCTCGCCTTTCGGACGAGCAGCTCGCGCAGGCGGTTGCCGATAGCGTCGTTCTTTATGATGTAGTATTCGAGGTGGATGTGGTTTTTTGCCTGCTCAATGGCGTTGAAGAGGGCGGCGTACTTTTCGGTGGCGTTGATGAGCAGCTGCACGCGGTTGCAGCGCGTGGGGAAGGTTTGGCTGGAGTGCGCCAGCATCTGCGCAATTCCCTTAAAGTGCGTTTCGCTGGGCGACGACGGGAACCAGCTCATGTAGTCGTCGTTGATGGTGAGCAAGCCCATCATGGTGGCCAAGTGCTGCTGGTTGGATCGCTCTTTTCGCGAGAGCAGCTTGTCGCGGCGGTAGTTTTTGCCGAGCATCACGTAGAACAGCAGCCCTACAAAGGGCACCAGCGCAATGAAAAGCGTCCAGGCCAGCGTTTTGGTAGGGTCGCCGCGCTGCTGAATCACGGCAAGCACAATGACCGCCATCGTAAGCAAGTATACGATGCCGAGCACAACGCTATGGTCAAGCAGCTGGAACATGCGCGCGGGTTTGCGTGAGGTAGGCGGAGGCGCGCTACGCCGGGGTGAGGTTTTCGCTTTTTTGCTGCGGGCTGCGCAGCAGCAGCGCAATGATGCTCAGCGACAGCCCCGCAATGAGGAGGAGCAGGCCGAGTGCGCTGCCTATCAGCGTTTGTATGGCGCCATGGAATACCACCACTACCACGCCAAAAACGGAAAGGGCTACGCCCAAAAACAGGTTGGCCAGCCAGCCCTTTTGCCCCAGCTTTCTTTGCCGCAATGCGTTGAGCGTAGCGCCCACGCCGTCTACGGCAAGGGCTACGCCCACAAAAATCAGCGCCAGCCGGCTGAATATCATCACCAGGGCGCCCAGCAGCACGTTGCCTGCGGCGAGCGTGAGCAGGCGAGGCCGCTCCTCCCTGCGTCCGGGCAAAAAGGCGCTTACCCCCAGCGCCACGCCCGCGCCGCATAGCGCCACGCCGGCAATGTAAATCAGCAGGCCGAGCACCTTTTCGGCGTTCACAAAGGTGGCTATCGACAGCGCCACTAAGGCTATGCCGCATACCAGCAGCGCCAGCCACGCGCTGCTGCCGGAGGTTGTTTTCGATGTTTTCATTTTTTTTTTTGCAAATATACGATTTTTCGGTGGCACTTGCGCTGTGCAATGCCAACACAGGGGTGCGCAGCGGCTTCGCAGAGGAGCGCAGCGCAAGGTCTTCGGCGTACGCGGCAGCGCGTAAATTTTATGCTGCGGTCACCTTTTTTTGTCCGCGAAATTTTTTTGTCCGCGAATTACACGATTTTTTTTTGTCCACGAATTTGCACGAATTTACACGAATTTTTTTGTCCACGAATTACACGCATTACACGAATTTTTTTGTCCACGAATTTGCACGCATTTACACGAATTTTTTTGTCTACGCATTACACGAACTTTTCCACGAAATTTTTTTGTCCACGCATTACACGCATTACACGAATTTTTCCACGAAATTTTGGCTAATTCTTTTTTTGAGGTGCTATGAAAAGATTGTATAGCCAATCTCCTACCACTTCTACCGTATGGCATTGGTATGGTGGGAGATTGGCTACACTTGCTTAGCCGTATGCTTTAGCATACGGATACGGCCTACGGAGCGAATCTGGTGCGCTAAAAAAAACAAGTCGCCGTCACTCTTCGCTTTTCCGCACGGCCAGCCGGCAGACCAGGGGGTAGTGGTCGGAGAGGGAGATGTTTGGGCAGTAGCAGATGTCGGCGCGGAAGAAATGGCTGTAGAGGATGTAGTCTATTCTGAGGGAGGGCACGATGCTGACAAATGTGGACATAAGCCCGCGTCCCGCCTCCATAAATCCGTCGGCGAGGTTTCCGCGCATGGTGTGGTAGCTGTACGATACGGGGGTATCGTTAAAGTCGCCGCAGACCACGACGCGGTATGGCGCCCGGCGGATGTGCTTCGATATGGTGTCGACCTGCTGCGCCCGTATTCGGAAGGCGCTCCGCAGCTTTCCCGAAGCGCTCTGCAGCACGCGGCTGTGGTCGTTGCGGTGGTCGTACCAGAAGTGCTCGCTCTGCAGCAGGTCTTTCTCCCTGTCGCCAAACCTCACGGATTGCAGGTGAACGTTGTAAACCCGCACGGTGTCGGTGGCGCTCAGGGCAATATCGGTAAAGATGGCCGCGTTTGGCGTGTTGGAAAACGCAATGCTCCCCTGGCCTACGACGGGAAACTTGCTAAAGGTTGCCAAGCCCAGCCGTCCGCTGCCGCGCGTGCCGCTGTAGTACACGGAGCGGTGGGGCAAACCCGGTAGCGTCTGGGCAAACTGCTGCTCGCTTTGCACCAGGCGGTGCTCGTAAAACTCCTGCATGCAGACCACGTCGAACTTTTCCCGGTTGATGAAGTCTGCCATTTGGCGGTAGGTGGAGGGTTCGCGGTAGGTGCGCTTTAGCCCAAAGAGGTTGACGTTGTAGCTCAGCAGCTTGATGTGGGCTTCGGTCGGCGCGCTTTTTTTCTCAAGCGGCAGGTGCACCAGCGTGCGCACAAAGCTGAGGTTGAGCAGCACCACTGCCAGCGGCAGCAGCAGCAGCCGCCGGCGGAGGATAATCCACAGCGCCAGAAAGGAGAGGTTGAGCAGCAGCAGCGGCGCAAACAGCAGCCCGAAAAACGACAAAAACCATACCCGCTCCGGGCTTACGTACACCGACAGGTACGACAGCACCAGCCCTGCCGCCGACAGCGCAGTGAGAAGGAACAGTATGACGTAAACCAACCGGCGCATGATTTTTTTTTTTTCGTTTCCGGAAACCCTCTAAAAAACCCAAAAACGCTGCGTTACGCGCCATCGGCAAATTCGGAAAGCACCGCTTTTGCCTCAGCCGCAAGCCTTTACTTGGGATTTTTTGGGGGGGGGCCTTCTGCTATACTCCGCACGGTCGAAAATTGCGATTTGTTTTTTTGAGCGCACAGGTGGCGCCGCGCTTACGGATTTACGCAGATTTCAGCCATTTGGCTGCGCCGAACTCCGCTACGCTCCGGTTCTCCGGCTGCGTAAATCGGTAGGGGGAACCGCTAAAAGCTGCTGCGCGCTATTTTCGTACAAAACCATGCCGAATGCAGCGTGATATCGGCTGCCCAAGCGTTGAGCGCTGGCGATCGCTGCGCCACCGAGTAGTAAGCTGCGCGGTATTTACCAAAAAATCACCGGTTTTTCGTAGCTATTCATCGCGTAAGAAGCTTATGCTGCAAATGTAGAAACAAATCTTTAATTTACCAAACAAAATCGGCGCCTACCGCTGCAACCTGCTCAGCCGCTGGGGAATTAGCCGCTCGTGCTGCCGGGTCTCGAATTTTTTTTGATTTGGATGATTATTGTTGGTTGACGGATGTTTTGCAGCGGTTTGCAGCGGATATAGCGATCCGCAGATTGCACAGATTGTACAGATTGTACAGATTGCACAGATTGGACATAGAAAGAGCTATACCCGCTGAGGCGGCGGGGTTGTTGCTTGTGCCATATCTCTCTGATGCTGAGGTTATTTTGTTGACAAGGCTGGGTTTCATCAGGTTTTTTTGCCCCCTCCGGCGGGTGAGGCGCCCTGCAAAAATACCACATGTGTGGTATTGCACAAAGCAGCTTATACCGCTATCTTTGCAGCGTTATTCACCATTATCCATCATTAAACAAGGAAACCATTATGGCAACAACAGGATTAAAATTTGAGACCCTGCAAGTTCATGCGGGGCAAGAGGTTGAAAAAACAACGCACGCGCGCGCGCTGCCCATTTACCAGACGTCGTCCTACGTTTTTGAGGACGCCAAAGACGGCGCCGACCTTTTTGGGCTACGCAAGTTCGGCAACATCTACACGCGGCTGCAAAACCCCACGACCGACGTTTTTGAGAAGCGTGTGGCGGCCTTAGAGGGGGGCGTTACCGGCCTGGCAACGTCGTCGGGGCAGTCGGCGCAGTTCATCGCGCTGAACAACATCCTCCAGGTTGGCGACAACTTTGTCACCACCTCCCACCTGTACGGCGGGACTTACAACCAGTTTAAATCGCAGTTCAAGCGGCTGGGGGTTGACGCGCGCTTTACGCCGAGCGACGACCCCGAGGAGTTTGAAAAGCGGATAGACAGCAACACAAAGGCGCTTTACTTGGAAACGATAGGGAACCCGGAGCTCAACGTCCCCGATTTCGACGCCATAGCCGCCGTTGCCAAGTCGCACGACATACCGCTGATAGTGGACAATACGCTTGGCGCCGCCGGCTACCTGTTTCGTCCGCTGGAGCATGGGGCGTCGGTGGTAGTAGAGTCGGCCACCAAGTGGATAGGCGGTCACGGCACGTCGCTGGGCGGCGTAATCGTCGACAGCGGGACGTTCAACTGGGGCAACGGCAAATTTCCGTCGTTCACCGAGCCTTCGGAGAGCTACCACGGGCTGGTGTTCTGGGATGTGTTTGGCGCCAACGGGCCGTTTGGCAACATAGCCTTCAACATTCGCGCCCGCGTGGAGGGCCTGCGCGACTGGGGGAATACCCTCAGCCCGTTCAACTCCTTCCTGCTGGTGCAGGGGCTTGAAACGCTTTCGCTGCGGGTGGAGCGCCACGTGGAGAACGCGCTGGCGCTGGCCGAGTGGCTCGAAAAGAACGCTAAGGTGGAGTTTGTAAACTACCCCGGGCTGAGGAGCAGCAAGTACTACGACTTGGCCCAAAAGTACTTCCCCAAAGGCGCCGGGTCTGTGCTGACCTTTAAGCTAAAGGGCGACCCGACGAACGCCGACAGGCTGATAGACAACGTTAAGCTGCTTAGCCACTTAGCCAACGTTGGCGACGTAAAATCGCTGATTATTCACCCGGCGGCAACCACGCACGAGCAGCTTTCGCCGGAGGAGCAGAAGGCGTCGGGGGTGGAGCCGGGTCTGGTGCGCATTTCCGTGGGCACGGAGCATATCGACGACATTAAGGAGGATATACAGCAGGCGCTGGACGCCGTAAAGTAGGCGCTTGGCGCGCTCATCGGGAGGGGGTGAGGTTAGGGGGCGCCGGATGCTGGGAGGTGCAGGCAAATCGCGCCGGGAGCGCTGCCTGCGTCTACCCACGCTGCGCCCTCGTACCTCCGCATCCACGTGAGCTGCCGCTTGGCGTAGCGGCGGGTGTTGCGCTTGATGAGCTCCACCGCCTGCGGGAGGGAGATTTCGCCGTCGAAGTGGCGAAAGAGCTCGCGGTATCCCACCGTCTGGAGGGCGCTGAGGCAACGGTAGGGCAGCATTTGCCGCGCCTCTTCGAGCAATCCCTGCGCCATCATCCGGTCAACGCGGGCGTTGATGCTTTCGTAGAGCGCCTCCCTGCTGCGGGTTAGGACAATGAGGCGCGCGCTGAAGGTGCGCTTTTTCGGGGCATTCCGGCGAATTTTTGAGAACGGTTTTCCCGCCGCGATGCAGACTTCGAGCGCCCGCACCACGCGGCGTGGGTTTTTGAGGTCTACCGCGTCGTAGTAGTCTGGGTCGAGCGCGCGCAGCTCGCGGCGGAGGCTTTCTACGCCCTCTAGCGCAAGGCGCTGCATGAGGGTTTCGCGCAGCGCTCTGTCGGTCGCGGGCATGTCGTCTAAGCCGTAGCACACCGCGTCGATGTAGAGGCCCGAGCCGCCCACCATGAGGAGGGTGCTGTGCCGGGCAAACAGGTCGTCGAGCAGGGCGATGGCTTCCTGCTCGTAGGCGCCCACGGAGCAGCCTTGCTGCACGGAGCGGTCGGCAATAAAGAAGTGGGGTACGGAGCGCAGCTGCTCTTCGGATGGCCGGGCAACGCCGATGTTGAGCTCGCGGTAGAGCTGGCGGGAATCGCAGGAAATGACGGGCGACCCGATTTGCTTCGCCAGGTCGATGCTCAGCGCTGTTTTGCCCACGCCCGTTGGCCCCATCAGCACCACGAGCGTTTTGGGCGCATCGACGCCGGGGGAGGGCGCCGTTGGCGGTGCGCTATTCTCCACCTGCGGGCGTGGTGTATATGGTGCTGGCATCGAAGTCGGGCATAGCCTGGTCAAAAATGGAAGAGAAGGCGCTGTTTGACTTTCCGGTTTGCGGGGGCGGGTCTCCGCATTCGGAGGCGGTGCGGGGGTACCGCGCGCGCGGGGTTGGCTCCAGCATTTCCTGCAGCTCAACCTTAAAGCAGCGGCGGTTGATAACGTCGAACATGTAGAGCAGGCGGTGGTTTGATTCGCGTATAAGGGTTCCTACGGTCACTTCGTCCATGAGCTCGGCGTCGTTGGCGCCCAGGAGCGAAAATTCCCGCTCAGGCTCCCAGCAGCTGCTGGCGGTAAAAAAGAGCACGGGCTGCGATTCATCGTAATCCAAATCGCTCTGGATGAGGCGATGAAAATCGTAGAGCGTTTGCCCTGCGTCTATGTCGTACTCGCGCTTAAACTCCGGTTTTTCCGGGAAGCTGAGCTTAAATCGTGATATCATACAATTTATCAATTAGGGCGTAAATGTACACAAAATTCTCACGCTACGCATATTTTTTCCGCCTCAAAGCGGTGTTGATTTTTCCATCGGCGGTGCATCCACATCCAGCGCTGCGGGGATCGGATGATGTCTGCCTCCAGGGCTTCGTAGAATTTTTTGGTAACGGCCATAGGCTTTTCGAGGGCAGCGTTTTCGCTTAGCATCACCAGCTCGTATTCGTAGCAGAAGCGCCTTTGCTCCACGATTCGCAGGTAGAGCACCGGGCAGGCGAGCTTTTGTGCAATTCTCTCCGGCCCCATGAGCACGGGGGTAAGCTGCCCCAGCAGGGTGAGCCAGTGGGAGCAGGAGCCTTTGGCGGGGGACTGGTCTGATACCATTAGCGTCATGGTGAGCTCGCCGCGCGCCTGGCAGTCCAAGAGGACGCGGAATGTTTCGCGGAGCGCCGTCATAGTGGCTCCAAAGCGTTCGCGTCCTTCTGCAATGATGCGCTCCAGGGGTGCGAAAGAGAGCGGCTGATAGGCGGCTATCGTGCGGTGGCCTGTGTACTGCTTCACCGTGCCGATGTACTCCCAGCAGGAGTAGTGCCCTGCGAGCAGGATTCCGCTACGGCCGCGCAGGTAGAGGTCGTTCATCAGCTGGGGGTTGCGGTGCGCTACCGACCGCATCACGCGCTTTTGCGAGGCGTAGCGGATGCGAAAAATGTTGAGCGTAACGTCGAAAAAGTTGCGGTACGAGGCCGAGGCTATGCGGCGCAGCTCCTTTTCGGGCTTGTTGGGGAAGGCTTTGCGGAGGTTGTCCATGACCACCCTCCGGCGATAGCCCACCACCCGCTCGGTCAAGAAGGCCAGGGCGTTGGACAGGCCGCACAGGCACCGGCGCGGCAAAAGGCCTATGCAAAGCAGCGCGCTCCGCAACAAAATATCTACTATTCCATAACCGTTTTTTGGCATTGTTCACATCTCCAAATTTTTAGGCACAAAGATAGCAATATTTTTCGAGAAAGAGAAGAGGGCAGGGCTGCCGGCGCTTGCTCTTTTGTTGGGGAAATACGCTACGGTGTTCGCGCGCGATGTTTGCGCTTCTTTTTGCGCGCGCTACAGCACGCTCATCCGCTTTAGCGCTTCGCGCGCCCGGGCGGGCGAGGTAAACAGGATGCCGGCCATTCCCATTTTTTTTGCCGCATCGAGGTTTTCCTGCCGGTCGTCGATAAATACGCACTGCTCGGGGAGCAGGCGGTAGCGCTCCAGCAGGATGGCGTAAATTTTGGGGTCGGGCTTGCGTACTTTCTCCTCGCCGGAGAGGACAATGCCGTTGAACGAGCTGAAGAAGGGGTGCTCCTTGCGCGCTGCGGGGAATGTTTCTGCCGACCAGTTGCTAAGCCCGTACGTTGCATACCCGGCAGCCTGGAGCTGGGCAAGGAGCGCAACGCTCCCCGCGATTTCGTCGCCCAGCGATTCGTGCCAGCGCGCATGGAAGGCGGCGATATACTTGCTGTGCTGGGGGTATTTCTTTTTCAGCGCTTGCTCATTGTCGGCGAGCGACGCCCCGCTGTCTAAGTTGTTGTTCCACTCCTCTTTCCATACATTTTGCATGAAGCTGTCGAGCTCTTCCGGCGGCACCATTCGGCTAAATATCCGCTGTGGTTGCCACGTAATGAGGACGTTGCCAAAGTCGAAGATAATATTTTTAATCATGTCAGGTTGCTGCGCTGCTCGGCATGGCGCCCACGCCGGCGTCATTTGGTGCAGTAGGCTTTCAGCGTGACGGCTATCGGCTGGGTTTGTAAATATGTATTTATCAGCAGATCTATCATGCTATCGGCGGTGGTGGCGACAGCGATGGTAGCGCTCACTTTGAGCTCGTACTGCGCTTTTGTTGCCTCCTCATTTTCCAGCTTTCCGGAAATGTCTACGCGCGTAAATCGGAGGGTGATGGCGCTTATCGCGATATTGTCTATCGCCGGGTTCTCCGTCCCCGGTATTGTCGGCGTTTCCGGCAGGCCAACCCCTAATTCGGCCAAAGGAATTGGCGGGTCAAAATTTTGGGTTTGCGTGTTATTTTCCGGATTTAGCGGCACTTCTCCGTATATGGTTTCCGCTCTGCTGTCTACCGTCATGGCTATCCTGTTGAGCTGCCGGTTTTCTATGGATAAAAATTCATCTATCCCTACAACCGACAGGAATACGGTATCTTTGCTTTTTTCGTCTTCGTCAATAGCGATGGTCAAAAGCCCTGCGTCGATGTTGTCCGGCTTGAGCGAATCGATGGGGGGTGGCAATGCGCCTATGGTAGCGCTGATGCTGGCGCTGTCGGCATGCCAGATGCCCTTAAATTGCGCGAGGAGGCTGTCTGCTGCCGGCGGACGGGGCGCAACGGGGGATGGCGGCGTTACAAAAGTTGCGGTCGCCCAGGCGCTGTAGGCCGTATCGGAGGCGAGCTTTTTGCCGGCGCGCACGCTCCACGTATACTCCGTGCTGTAGGGCAGCGCTTCGGTGAGCAGGTGGTAGGTGTTTATCACCGTGTACGATTTGTTGCCCACCGTCAGCTGGTAGAAGTGGGCGTTTGCGGCTGCGCTCCAGAGCAGCCGGACTTCGTTGGCCTGGGTGTATTCGGACTTCAGGCCGGTGGGGGCGTCAACGAATCTGTCTTCGGCATTCGCCGACGGGTCGTCGCCGGCGTTGCAGGAGGTGAGGGCGATGCCCAGCAAAAGGGGCGCCGCGAAGGTAGCGATGAATCGTTTTTGTGGTTTCATTTTTTATAGTTTTTTTGGTGGCGCCATAAGCTGTATGGCGCAGCAAGTGGTGTTGATGGTTACAAGCCATTTGGCGTGATGAGGCTGTTTTGTTGTTAAACTCCCTTAAATCCGCAAACTTTTTCTATTGATAAAAAGCAAAGCATTGGTATAAAATAAATTATCCAATGCTTTGCAGTTTGAGAACATTCACTTATTTTTGTGGTGTAATTACATAATTAATTGAACCTCAAACGATGGCAAAGATACAAAAAATTTTCCAGACAATCACCCCTTTTGCAGGAGTTTATTTCACCAACCGCGAATTTGACCGGTGCGGTTTATCGCAGCTTATTGATAAAGAGCTGGGAGTGAGAACGCCTACGGGCTACCGGTGTAGCGATATTTTCCGTTCGTGGGTTGATATTTTCTTCTGCGGCGGCGACGTGGCCGAAGATATAGCGCAGCATTTGCGTTCCTCGCTCGAAAGTCTCCCCGGCAATAAAGTCCCCAGTCCCGATACGCTGTTGCGCGGAATAAAGGAGATGATGTCCTTACTCTATTGATGTAAGCTGCAAGCGTCCGGAGAAGCTGGGGAGCGGGCACAAAATTTGTAACACAACCGTACCGGTTTCTTTACCTTTCGGCAACAATAAGCTTGCACCTTTGCGGTGAATTAACACGCCATATTTACACCATTATGAGCAGAGCTTACTACCCCACCGTTGTGATTTCGGATATTCACCTGGGGACGTCCTTTTCGAGGTCTGTAGAGGTCTCCCACTTCCTCATGTCCATCGATTGCGACCGGCTGATCCTGAACGGCGACATCATCGACGGCTGGCGCCTGAAAAAAAAATCCTACAAGGTATGGAAGCGGAAGCACACCCTGTTCTTCAGGGTTATCCTGAAGATGATGGAGAACTTCGGGACGGAGGTCGTGTACGTGCGCGGCAACCACGACGATTTTCTTGACCCCCTCATTCCGATAACCTTCCACAACGTAAAAATCGTAAAAGATTTCGTCCACCGGCGCAACGGCGTCAGCTACTACGTAACGCACGGCGACGTATTCGACAAGGTTACCTCGCGCATACGGTGGCTCTCCAAGCTGGGCGACGTGGGGTACACCATGCTGCTGCACATCAACAAGTACTACAACCGCTACCGCAGGCTCAGGGGAAAACCCTACTATTCGTTTGCGCAGGCCATCAAGAGTAAGGTCAAAACGGCGGTATCGTACATCTCCGACTACGAAACGGCGCTGGTCGATTTGGCGCGAACAAAGCGCTGCCGGGGAATTATCTGCGGCCACATCCACCGCCCGGAAAACAAGCAATGCGGCGACATCCACTACCTCAACTCCGGCGACTGGGTTGAATCCATGTCCGCCTTAGTCGAAAACGAGCAGGGCGAGTGGAGCGTCGTTTACTACAAGCAAAAGCTCGACGAGCAGCTCGACGAGCACTTCAACGAGCAGCTCAACGAAAAGCTCGACGAACAGCTCAGCATCGAGCTGCTGTATGCCCTAACCTAAAAGCAGCGGCCGGTATGAAGTACATTTTTATAGTTCAAGGCGAAGGCCGGGGACATTTGACGCAGGCCATCGCCATGCGCAACCTCCTGGAGAGCAGGGGCGACGAAGTGGTGGAAACGCTGGTGGGAAAAAATCGGCGCGCGGAGCTGCCGGCGTTCTTTGCTGAGAAGATGCGGCCGTGCCCCATCGCAACGTTCGAGAGCCCACACTTTCTGTTTTCGGCAAGGAGCAAAAAGTCGCTCTTTTGGGGCAGCATTGCCCACAGCCTGCTCCGGCTGCCCGCCTACCTGAAGAGCATGGCCTTTATCAGCCGGCGCATTGCCGCCGCCGACGCCGAAACGGTGGTCAACTTCTACGAAATCCTCACGGGGCTTACCTACGCCTTTTGTCGCCCAGGAAAGCCCTGCGTGTGCGTTGCGCACCAGTACCTCTTCCTGCACGCCGGCTTTGCCTTTCCCCCAAAGAGCCGCCTGAAGCTGGCCGCGCTCCTGCTCTTTACGCGCCTCACCGCCGTGAACGCCCGCGCGCTGCTGGCGCTCTCCTTCGGCGAAATGCCCCGACAGGGGCGAATACACGTCATCCCCCCGCTGCTGCGAAGCGAAGCCTTGCAGAAAACCCCCCAAAGCGAAGGATACATCCTCGGCTACCTCCTCAACGCAGACCTTGCGGAGGAGGTCGCCGCCTGGCACCGGCGCTACCCGGAAATCCCCCTCCACTTCTTCCGGAGCAAAAAGGGCGCCCCAAGCGAGCTGAAGGTGGACGAAAACCTCGTCTTCCACCAGCTCAACGACGCCTCCTTTCTCGACCACATGGCGCGGTGCAGCGCCTACGCCGCCACCGCCGGCTTTGAATCCATCTGCGAGGCCATGTACCTGCAAAAACCCGTCCTGATGGTGCCCATGCACGTTGAGCAGGAGTGCAACGCCTTCGACGCCATGCGGGCGGGAGCCGGAGTGACCTCCCACACCTTTGACCTCACAGCGCTCGTAGCGTACCTGCCAACCTACAGGGCAAACGCCGACTTTCCCGCCTGGGTAGGCCGCGCAAGCCGGATGGTTGCCGAAGCGCTCGACTCGGAGGGCTGAAAGACCGCCCGGCATTTAGGTGTAGCGCCCCGCTCGGATGAGATTGTCTTCGCCCATCTCCGCTTCGCTCCGGCGGCTCCGCTACTCGCGCGCTTTGGTCGGGGTGGCGGTGGCGGCAACGATTTTGGGGCTGCCTGGCGTGGAGGCGTTGATGGTGAAGCGCGCCGACGCTCCGCAGTAGGGCGGCGCCGGCAGCGCGCAGTCCAGCTCTTTTTCGTTGGGCAGCGCGGCGGAGGAAAGGCGCAGCTTGAGCGTAGCGGCGGACTGCGAGGGGTCGGCAACGTGCACCGTTACCGAAGCGGTGGCGGCATCTTTCAGCATCACGGCGCAGGCGTTGTCGGCGCGGAGGGTAAGCCCCCCGGCTGCGAGCAACGCCGCGCGGTAGAAGATGGCCTGCACCATGCCCTGCGCCACGTGCCGCACAGCCTGCACGGAATCGGTGTTGGCGAGTATTTCGACGGCGCTCGTGCTGTACGATTTCACGCCGTCTACCCCCACGTTTGGCAGCACAATGTAGGCGTAGCTGCCGCCGGAAGGCTTCACGCCGTGGCTGAGCCAGAGCGTGAGCACGCTTTTGGTCACGCTGCCGCTGTAGGCCGAGTTGATGTCGCTCCAGCTGCCGGATTGGCTTTGGGCTTTCAGCGTGAGGCTGCCTCCCTGCGGAAAAATGTAGCCCACCTTGTTGTGGTGTATCCACCCGGCGCCGCTGTAGGCGTAGCTGCCTTCTGCGGTTGCCGCGGTGGTTGTTCCGTCAAAGGAGGCGGTTACCGCTCCCTTGAGCAGGCACTGGTTTACGGTGGTGTTGATCTGCTCCGCCGCCGAGGACTGTATGCCTGCACCGAGGCACACCACCTCCCGGCCCAAAAAGAACCACGCCTTTTTTGCCGCCGTGTTTATGCCGTAGGCTTGGTCGTTCAGGGCGTAAGCGCTCGCGCCGTAAGCGCTGTCGGTCACCCCTCCGGCAAATGTGGAGACGCCGTAGCTTCCCCACGGATCGGGTTGGGGGATAGACGCTTTTTGCGGGGCGGTAGCGCCGGGTATTTTTGTCCAGTCCCAGGTGGGGAAGATGTCCACGTACTCGTCTCCGTCAACGGCAATGGTGGTGGCGCCGTCTACAAGGAAGTAGCCCTTAAGGTTTTCGCCGTTTCCGTTTTCGTTGCGGTAGGTACGGTTGGAGGTCATGCGCACGTCGAAGGTATACTCCGGCGAGGTGTAGAGCGTGTAGTCCGCGCGGAAGAAGTGCGTATGCCTCCTTGCCAGCCCGTATCCTCCGGGTTGGGTTTCCGTGAGGCGCGCCACGGCGGCGTCGTAGAGCGCAGCGTTGGCGGGGTCGAGGGACTTGGTCTTGCTAAACAGCCCGGCAAGCGACGCCTGGTCTAAGGCGTTGGGGCGCGTCAGCCCGCGTCCGAGCACGTTGTACAGAAAATACCTCCCTCGGATAATCCGCATGTAGGATTCGCGGACAAATCGGGTCAGCAGATCGAGCTTTTCGCCGGACATGGCGTACGGAGTGTCCTTCAGGCAGGCGGCAAGGTTGACAACGTTTTTCGCAAAGCTCGACCCGTACCCGCCGGTGTAGAATTGCGGGCCATGCTGCATGATGGAGAGGTCGTGCTGAAGGCCCTCCTTTGCCGTTGTGAGCTCAATGGGGTAGTACACCTGCTGCGCTCCAAAGGCGAGGTCGGCGGCGTTTTTGGTCAGGCAAGCCCTGTAAATCCAGTGGGTGGCAATGTCTATCTTGTTGGCGCCCGTGCCCAGCGAGCCGCTCCGGTCGGGGCGTCCGCCAAGGGTTGCTATCCGTTGCGTCATGCTGCTTTCCAGCCCCTCCGGGAGGGGCGCTGCTCCGGCGCGCATCAGGATAAGGATAAGGCCTACCCGCTGCGGACATCCGATTTGCTGCATAAACCAGTTGGTGCTGCGCGGGTCTCTGGCGTGCCAGAAGGTGAGGGCGGCGCTGATGCTGGCGTGCAGGGCGCTGTTGCCTGCGTGGGAGGAGGCGGGGAGCGTGTAGGCGAGCGCCAGCTTTTTCAGGCGGTCGAGGTGGAAGATGGGCGTCCAGTTGGTTTGCACCGTGCTGCTGTAGGGGATATCAGCCCACGAGCCGTCGGCCCGGAGCGCTGCCTGTAGCGCAGAAGCCTCGGCCTCCAGCGCGCTTACGTCTTCAACTTTTTCCCATTCGGAGGCGCATATTCGCTGCATAATCACCTCCTCCACCTCAACGCCGGCGTTGTGGGCGTTGAGCATTCCGGCTCCTGCAAGCAGAGCAATGGCAAGCGCCGACGTGGGGCGCAGCGTACTTGAAAATAATTTCTTTTTCATTGTTGGCCGAATAGCATCCGGCTGGCTTTTTAGTTTATGATTCAACTTACACGAATTACGCGCATTTCTTTTGTCCACGAATTGCGCAAATTAGCGCGATTTTTTTTGTCCACGAATTGCGCGAATTAGCACGAATTTTTTGTCCGCGAATTAGCGCGAATTTTTTTGTCCACGAATTGCGCGAATTAGCACGAATTTTTTGTCCGCGAATTGCACGAATTGGCACGAATTTCCTGACTTTGACACTTCTGTTGATGTGATTTTGGTAATGGCTGATATATAGCATGATATAAATTTCAGGACGCCAAAATGGGTGTCCCAGCCCAAAAAGCAGTAAATTTGCAGCATGTTTATACGTAAAAAGAAAAATCCAAGTGGGGTTGTCGGCGTTCAAGTGATAGGCAAAAGCAAGGGTCCCTTGAATTGCGTCCAATGTTCCACTTCACGCCCAAACGCATCGAAGCGCATGTGTGCATTTGTTTTGTGGCTTACAAAGTTTACGGATTTTGCAGGTAAAAGGAATAAATATGAGTGTAGATAAGGCTTTGGACATTGCCAAAACGATAGCTACACTAAAAATCAAACTGCCTCTCAGCAATGAGATGCTGACAAAAACCATGCTGCTGACCAAAAAGCGTCAAACAATAGCCCCTCTGTATGACGAAAACTTCTGGAAAAATTTGTAGGGTGTCCCAGTGTCAAAGTCAGGTTTGTCCGCGAATTGCACGAATTGGCACGAATTTTTGGTAGCGTCATAAATTGTGTGGAGCGAAAAACCTAATTTTTACCTCATTTAAACAACAAAACAACCTCAGTAGCAGATAGATAACCAGCCACCAGCCAACCTCATTACCTCATTTTCCGTTTGCTTGTCTCCAATTTTCATTCATCGTAAGGTGCTGAGGTTGGCTGTTGGTTGTTGTTGTTCTCTCGGCTGCTGAGGTTGCTTTGTCAGGAAACCGAGCGTAGCGACCTCACGAACATCTTGATAAAAAAATACAAGGAGAGTAACGGGCGACCACCTACCGTAGCGTGGGGTAAAACCCCGCGTGGGCTTCAAAAAACAGCCGCTTACGCGGGGGGCATCTCCGCCACTCCTACCGCTTTGCGTGCTTTCTTTTGCATCCGGGCATTGCAAGCAGCAGCACGGCGGCCAGGCCGGCAAGGATAAAAGCGTAGGAGGCGACGTTTTCTCCGGCTTGGCGGAGCATGTTGAGGTTGTTTGCCAGCGGGTTTTCGCCGAAATCCACCGCTGCCGGGATGTCGTGGTGGCTCCACTTGCCCACCACCGTGCCGCGGTACAGCAGCATCAGCCCGGGGTGCGCGCGCACCATCGACTTGAGCGTGGTTTCGTCGGCGCTGCAAAAATCGAAGGTGAGCGCGTTCCTGGCGCCGAAATCTCGCGCGTAGCCCTGCGTCGAAGCGGTGAGGCCGAGAAAGGTGTGCCCCTTGCTTTTGGCAAAGGCGGCGAGGCTTTTTATTCGCCCCCAATCCGGCGCATCCACCTGCTCCAGCTTGGGCGCCACCAGCAAAAAGGCGTACTCTGCCGCCAGCACGTCGTCCGTAATGTCGCCGTTTTCGTAGTGGGTGATGGAAAAGCCGTGCACGGGCGGAGTGTAGCCCTTTTTCACCAGCGTCGACTTGCTGTCGACGAACACCCACGTGCTGTCTTGCCACGGAAAATCGGTGTCGGAAAATTCCTGCTCCTTGCCGTCTTTGGCGTAGATGAGCTTCACGCTGTACTCGTCGCGCGGCGCACCTTCGGGGATGGCCATGGCCGTTGGGAGGTGCTGCCCCACGTGGTAGGGCATGAAGTCGAGCGGCGGAAGGTGCTTGTAGCAGTACGACGATAGCGCAAACGCGCCCCCAAAGAACAGCGCAACGTACAGCCACTCCAGCGGCGCCGCAAAGAAGCGCCGGTACCTGTTGCGCAGGCTGAAGAGAAGGAGCGTGGGGACGAAAAGGATGAGGTTTTTGAAAAACGTTTGCCAGTTGGTCAGCTTGATGGCGTCGCCAAAGCAGCCGCAGTCCGACACCGGGTTGAGGATGGCCAGCACAAGCGTCAGCGCGGTGTAGAACGACATGAAAAGCATCAGCGCCCACGAGGTAAGCTTCATGCAAACGCCCATGATGAGGCACAGGCCAATGGCTATCTCCACCGCATTTTGCAGCATGCCTAAGTAGCGCGCCGAAGGCTCCAGAAAGTTCATCCCGAAAGCCTCCAGGTATTCGGCAATCTTATAGGTTGACCCCAGCGGGTCGATGGCTTTCACGAAACCCGAAAATACGAATAGCGCCCCTACCGGCAGGCGGAACAGGATGGCAACTATGTGAGTAATGTTGTTCATGGCAAATTGATGTAATGCATTATTTTATCGAAGGTGCACTCCGGGGGCAGCATTTGGCCCTGCTCCGAGTGGCATCGGATGAGGCAAAAATCGGGGTCGAGCGCCGGCTGCTCGAGGTACACGCTGCGCACCGCTTGCTGAAAGTTGAGGTCGGCTTCGTGGATGTCCTCCTTTCCGGCGAGGTACAGCCGGTCGTCGCCGCGCCGGTTTCCCGCCAGCTTTTTCTGCGTAAAGGAAAAGGGTACGTCCAGAAACAAGCTTCGCTGCGGCCTGGGGATGCGGAAGTGCTCGTATTCGAGGCTCAGAATCCAATCGCGCAGCCGGCTGCGCTCGTCGGCGGCGGGCAGCTTGGCGCACTGAAAGGCGATGTTTGAGTACACGTAGCGGTCAACAACAACAAAGCATCCCTGCCTTATCCAGCGCCGTATTTCGGCGGCGGCGGCGCGGCGGTCTTCGGCGTAGAGGAGCGCTACAAGGTAGGGGTTTACCTCGTTGATTTTGCCCAAGTCCCCGCGCAGAAATTTGGCGATGAGCTCTCCCCAAACGGCCGAGGCTATTCGCGGAAAGTGCAGGTACTTGCAGCGCACGCCATGGCGCTGCAGGCGCTGCTGTAGCAGCGCCACCTGAGTGGACTTTCCGGCGCCGTCGAGACCCTCTATGGCAATGAAATTCATGGGTACGGGTGAAAATGGGCTACTTTATCCTGAAAAAAGCGTATCTTTGCCCTGCAAAATTAACAAAAACCCCGTGCAAATGGAAGACAGCCGTCGTTTTTTGCAAAAAAAAACACACCTGCGCTGCGGCGGGCAGGAGCTTAACCTCTCAACGCCTGTGGTGATGGGCATTTTGAATGTCACCCCCGATTCGTTTTTTCCGGGCAGCCGCGCCACCGCTGCCGACGCCGTGGCGGCGCGCGTGCACCGGATGCTGAGCGATGGCGCCGCCATTATCGACGTTGGGGCGTACTCAACGCGCCCCGGAGCCGGCCCCGTGCCGCCTGCGGAGGAGCTGCGCCGCCTGTGCGCCGCAATGGAGGTCGTGCGGGGAAAGTTTCCGCAGGCGGTAGCTTCCGTCGACACGTTTCGGGCGGAGGTGGTGCGCGAGGTCGTGGCGCAGTTTGGCGCGGTAATCGTCAACGACATTTCGGGCGGGCAGCTCGGCCAGGGGATGTTTGAAGCGGCCGCCGAGCTCGGCCTCCCCTACGTGCTGATGCACATGCGCGGAACGCCGCAAACCATGCAGCAGCACACGGCCTACGCCAACCTGGTGGAGGAGGTGGTGCGCTACCTGTCGGAAAAGGTCAACGCGCTGCACGCCGCAGGCGTAGCCGACGTTATCATCGACCCCGGCTTCGGATTTGCCAAAACGACGGCGCAAAATTTTGAGCTGCTGGCGCGGCTGGAGGAGCTTAAAATCTTTGAGCTCCCTGTGCTTGCCGGCCTTTCGCGCAAGTCGATGGTGTACCGGACGCTGAGCGTGACGCCGGCGGAAGCCCTCAACGGCACCACCGCGCTCAACATGCTGGCGCTCGCCAACGGCGCCGACATTCTCCGCGTGCACGACGTGAAGGAAGCCGCTGAAGCCGTAGCGCTGTGGGCGGCAACAAAAGCGGCGGCGGCGGCGGCGGCGGCGGAGTAGCGGCGGCAGCGACGGCGGCGGAGTAGCGGCGGCGACGGCTAAGCAAAGCGCGCGCACCTTTATACTCCGCAGGGTCGAAAGCTGCGATTTGTTTTTTCAGCGCGCAGATGGCGCAGATTCTTATGATTTACGCAGATTTTGGCCATTTGGCTGCGCCGAGATCCGCTACGCTCCGGTTCTTCAGCTGCATAAATCATAAAAATCTGCGCCATCTGCGCACCGTTTCCGTACAAAACCATGCCGAGCGCAGCATTAAAGAGCGGCTGGGGAAAAAATTGAAAACTGGGAGACCTGCTCTATGGCGAATGTATACTGTACGCGGGTATATTTTGTGCATTGGCTACGCCGA
>JAIROF010000205.1 GCA_031257655.1 Prevotellaceae bacterium
TACGATGCCGAGCAGGAGGCAAAAAGTCGCCACCGGAGCCAAATTGCCTCTGCCAGATTAGAAGGGGCAATGGCAAAAGAAAAGGAATACTCAAAAAAGATCGCAGAAAAAGAGAAAGAGCTCGCAGCGGAAAGAAAAGTGCGCACAGAAAAAGAGAAAAAACTCGCAGAAAAAGAGAAAGATCTCGCAGCGGAAAGAAAAATGCGCGAAGAAAAAGAGAAAGAAATAGCAGAGTTAAAGCGCCTCCTAAAAAACAAGTGATCCTACCCTGCGGGGCTTGCAACGGAGCGGTATGGTTTGAAATTGGCGTAAGCCCTTTTCCTCCCCTTCGTTTCCTAACGAGGGGGAAATGGTCTTACGTTTTTAACGTTGTTCCCCCGTATGGCGTAGCGTCCGCCCCTACGCGCATCGCGCCATTAACCGTTAACCATTAAAAAGCCCATTTCGTCGTTGGGCGACCGCAGGGGTTAATGGTTAATGGTTAATGGTTAATGGTTAATGGCGCGAAGCGCTGTAGAGACGTGGCATGCCACGTCTCTACAAAGGTCGCCTCGCTTTCGTCCTGCCAAATTACAAATTCGGCAAGACGGGGTTTTTAGTTTGGTTCTTAGTTCTTAGTTCTTAGTTCTTAGTTCTATTCGACGTATATCGCCAGCCCTTTGAGGTATTCGCCTTCGGGGTGGTAGATGCTCACGGGGTGGTCTGGCGGCTGGGCAAGGCGGTGGAGGATGCGGACGCTACGGCGGCTATCTATGGCTGCCGAAAATATGGCGCTGCCAAGCTGCGCGCTGCTCACCACCTGCGAGCAGCTAAAGGTGAATATGATGCTACCGTGCGGCGCCTGCTTCAGGGCGAGGGCGTTGAGCCTGCGGTAGGCTTGCAGGGCGTTTCTCAGGGCGCCCGTGTGCTTGGCAAAGGCCGGCGGGTCGAGCACCATCACGTCGTACTTTCCGCCTGCGCTTTGGAGGAAGTCGAAGGCATCGGCAACGACGGCCTCGTGGGGGGCATGGTCGCCAAAGTTGATGGCCACGTTCCGCTGGGCTTGCGCTACCGCCCGGGCGGAGCTGTCCACCGAGCAGACGCGCGCCGCGCCGCCGCGCAGGGCGTAGGCGGAGAAGCCCCCCGTGTAGCAAAACATGTTGAGCACGCTGCGCCCCCGGCAGTAGCGCTCGAGCAGGCTGCGGTTGTCGCGCTGGTCGAGGAAGAATCCCGTTTTTTGTCCGCCCTCCCAGTCGACCTCAAAGCGCAGCCCGTTTTCCAGCGCAGGGTCGGCTTGCCGTTCGCCCCAGAGGTAGCCATCTGCGGCGCCTACGTTTGCCTTAAAGGGCAGCGTTGCCGCGCTTTTGTCGTACACCGCCTTCAGGCTGTCGCCATAGATGCAGCGCAAGGCCTGCGCCAGCTCCTGCCGCGCCCGGTACATGCCGACGCTGTGCGCCTGCAGCACGGCTGTGGCGCCGTACACGTCTACTATCAGCCCCGGCAGGCCGTCGGCTTCGCCGTGCGCCAGGCGGTAGCAGGTGGTGAGGTCGGAGAGCACCGTTTTTTTGCGCAGGTTGCAGGCATTTTGCAGCGCTTGCCGCCAAAAATCGGCATCGATGGCTTGCGCCTCGAAGGTGAGCATGCGCACGGCAATGCTTCCCACCTGCGCATGCCCCGCCCCCAGCAGCTGCCCCGCAGAAGAGTAGACCTCCACCACGTCGCCCTCCTCGGGATTCCCGTCGGCGTGGTGTATTGCCCCCGAGAACACCCACGGGTGGCGGCGCTGCAGGGCTTCTTCTTTCCCGTGCCTGAGAAAAATCTTCGGTAGCGACATAAGCTGTATGGTATGGCAAGTATTATTGACGATTAAAAATTATTTAACTTAACGTATCATGTTACGCGACACAGCAACGAAATGGCGCTGTAGGGACGCACAGCGTGCGCCTCGGCGACGAAATAGCACCGACGCGCAATGCGCGGTGAGACGCGCAATGCGCGGTGAGACGCACGCCGTGCGTCTCTACAGCGCCACGCGCCATCAATCCTATATAATAAAAAATCCGAGGTCAGACAGCGACATGCGCACCAGGAGTTAGGTTTTTCGCATGCTGCAATTTATCACGCCATCCAATCCACATCCGGTTTAGGGCGCTTTCTGATTTTCTGCCAAGCCGCTCTGCACCATTTTCGCCTCGTCTACCGCCTCGATAAATTCGCGGAGCACGTTGGTGCGTATGCCGGTGGTGGTGATGAGGCTATTGTTGCTATCGGGGTGCACGCGGTTGGAGAGGAATACGTACACCAGCTCCCGCTGGGGGTCGGCCCACACAAAGGTTCCGGTGAAGCCCGAGTGCCCGAAGCTTTCCGGCGATGCTTCGCGGCACACGGGGCTTACCTTTTGCGGGTTAAGCTCGGGTTTGTCAAAGCCCAGGCCGCGCCGGTTGTCTGCGGAGTAGGTTTTGGTGATTTTGTCCACCGTTTCCGGCTTCAGCAGCTGCGCTCCGCCGTAGCTGCCGCGCCATAGGAACATCTGCATCATTTTTGCCATGTCGTAGGCGGTGGAGAAGAGGCCGGCATGTCCCGCCACGCCGCCCACGGTGGCCGCGCCGTGGTCGTGCACGTAGCCGTGAATAAGCCGGCGGCGAAACGAGTACTCCCACTCGGTGGGCGCAATACTCCGGCGGTCGAACCTGGCCAGCGGCAAAAATCCGGTCGACTTCATGCCCAGCGGTTTGTAGAATAAGCTGTCGGCCATTACGTCCAAGCTTTTTCCCGATACGCTTTCCGCCACGCGCTGGAGGTAGTAAAATCCAAGGTCGCTGTACCGGTATCGCTTGGCCAGAAGGGGGGTGTTGTCCATCAGCTGGTACACCTTTTCCTTTATGAGGCGATGCGCGTAGAGGCTATCCGCCACGAGCAGGGGGTACTCCGGAGAGTAGGAGGCGCTGAAAAATGCGGTATCCAGCGCATGGAACTTGTTGAGGTAGGTATGCGCGTAGAGCTTGAATGGGTGGGTTTCCGAGTGCGCAATGCTGAGCAGGGGCTGGTCGGCAAACATGGGCCGCATAAAGGCCACGTGCACCGGTATCCAGGCCTTAAGGCCCGCCTGGTGGAGCAGGATGTCGCGTATCGTGAGGTGCTCCTTGCCGGATTTTTCGGCAAAGGCGATGTGCTTTTCCAAGTGGTCGCCCAGGGCGATGGCGCCATTTTCCTCCAGCTTCATAACCACCGGCAGGGTTGCCGCAACTTTGGTAACGGAGGCTACATCGTAGAGGGTGCCGAGCGTTACGGGGGTTTCGTTTTGGTAGGTTTGGTATCCAAAGGCCTTGTGGTAAAAAATCACGCCCTTGTGCGCCGCCAGGAGCTGGCATCCGGGGAATGCCTGCTGCCTAATGGCGTCGAGTATCATCGAATCTACCGCCGCCATTCGCCCCGGGCTGATGTTGAGCTCCGCAGGGGAGCCGTGCTTGAGGCGCGTTCGGGTTGGCCGCTGCACGCCATCGCCGGCTTTGATACCCCTGGATGCGCTAACGGGGCTTTGGCCGGCCACGGGGTTTGCGCCAAACAGGGCGTGCGCGGCCGCCCGCTGGTACTCCTCCTCGCTGTTGTAGGCCAGCAGCACGCTTTCAAACACCTTCAGGCTTCCCACCTTTGGCATCACGTAGGGGTTGGCGTAGAGCACGAGGGCCGTTCGCTTGCGCGCCGCCAGCTGCACCAGCCAGTGGCAAAAGCTCCTGTCTAAGTCAAAATTGCGCTGCGGCATGCGCTGGTTGACGTCCATGTAGCCCACCAGCACCAGGTTGTAGTCCTGCAGCTTTTGCGCCAGCGAATCGTAGTCGGCCGGTTTTGTCTGGTCAACCCTGTAGAGGTCGAGCGAGGCGTATCGGCGCGCCACCCTCAGAAAGGTGCTGTAGCGGTTGCCTTTGCTCACCTCTACGTAGGCTATTCGGAGGGTATCGGGGCGTTTTATGGGCAGCAGGTGGTTTTTGTCGGCGGCTATGGTCATGCAGGCCTCTACGAGCTGCGCGCGCAGGCGCTGCGCGCTTGGCGGAAAGAGCCGCTTGCTGAGGTTGTCGGTTTTTATCCTTTTCATGCCGCTGTTCAAGCCCAGCCAGTACTTTGTTTTGAGCACGCGCAGGCATTTTTCGTCAAGCCGCTCCATGGGGAGCAGGCCGCTGTTCACAGCGTTTTCTATGGTGTCGATGCTCGCCTCAACGTTGAGCGGGTAGATGAGCATATCGCTCCCTGCGAGCAGGGCCTTCAGGTTGGCTTCGGTATAGGCGTATCGCTGCGACACCGCCCTCATCTGCATGCCATCGCTGAATACCAATCCCTTAAAGTTGAGCTTTTCGCGGAGCAGCTCGTCGGAGAGCCTTTTTGAGAGGCTCGACATTTGCCGGCTTTCATCAATTTTGGGCACGCTGAGGTGCCCCACCATAATGCTTCCTACGCCGCTCTCAATCAGCCTTTTGAATGGGAATAGGTCAACCCGTTCGAGCGTTCTGCGGCTGCTGTGGAGCGTTGGGAGTTCGCTGTGCGAATCCTTGTCGGTGTTGCCGTGTCCGGGGAAGTGCTTTGCGCAGGCAATTACGCCGTTATCCTGCAGCCCGCCGGCGTAGGCAATGCACTTGCGGGCTACGGCTTGCGGGTCTTGGCCAAAGGAGCGGGCGTTGATGACCGGATTATCGGGGTCGCTGTTCACGTCGGCTACGGGGGCGAAGTTGATGTGCATGCCCAGCTGCTTGAACTGCGCGGCGATTTCGGCGCCCATGCGGTAGACGAGCGAATCGCTGCTAATGGCGCCCAGCGCAATTTGAAAGGGAAAGTTGGGCACGCTATCAAAGCGCATGCCCACGCCCCACTCCGCGTCCATCCCCACAAGCAGGGGGACTTGGGCGATGGACTGGTAGTAGGTGGTCAGCTCGGCTTGCCGCACCGGCGTACCCTGAAAAAAGATGAGGCCGCCTATTTTTTGCCGCACAACGAGGTCGGTAATTTCGGCCACGTGCAAGGCGTTGCTTGCTTTGTTGGAGTAAGCGGCGACCATCATCAGCTGGGCAATTTTTTCGCGCGTGCTGAGCGTTGCCAACATGGAATCGGCCCAGGGAACAGGCGCTTCGAGGGTTTCGATAAGGCTTGCTCGCGGCTGTGCCGCCAAAAGCAGGTGAGCAAGAGCAAGCAAGCAGCAAACCAGTAGCCTTTTCCCTGTCATGCGCTTAGGCTTTTCTGGCGACGATACCGTTTCTTTTACGATTCTCCCAAAGCAGCAGCGCCATAAGCCCCAGCGCCACGGTAACAGCGGAGGTCGCTGTGGTGCGCTTGAGCAAGCTCACGGTAGGGCGGTAGGTTTTGCTGAAATCGGACACCACCGTGGCCGGCTGCGTGAATAGCGTGTACTCGCGCTCCAAGCTTATTTTTGAGTAGTAGAGCCGGTTGATGGCTTCGTGCAGCTGCACCTGCTCGCTTTTTTGCAGCGCACCGTTCAGGTCAAGCTGTACGGTGGGGGTGTTGCTGCTTGCGGTGTAGGTTGCCTGTACTTGCTGTAGCGTTGCTATTTCTTTCTCTACGTAGGCAATTTGCTCCCTCAGCTGCTCCACGCGCAGGAGGTTCATCTTGTACCCGAAGGCGTTGTTGCTGATAAAGGTGAGCAAGCCCTGCATGAGGGTGGGGTAAACATCTTCGTCGAACACCTCAACTACGACCCGAACAAATTTTGACACCGTTAGGGTCGTATCGTTCCAGGCGTATTTTTCGGCGTAGTACAAAGGCTGCTCGCTATGGTCGAGCCGGTCATTGGAGGTAAACAGCCCGTACTGCGCCGACAGGGTGGAGATTTTTTCCGCGTCGAGCTCGCTGATGTTGAGCTGTAGCGCCAGCTCACGGTAGTTGCGCTGCCTGCAAAGGTTGTTGAGCTTCGAGATGTTGTCTACCACCACGGGGATGGCAAGGTTGTTGCTGCGAACAATGGCTTCGGAGCAGTACACCTTGGGGGCTTGCTTATCCAGCAAAACGCCTGCGCCAATCCCAATGGCGACAAAGAGCGCCACCCACAGCAATTTCCGTAGTAAATAAATAGCAATAGCGCCTAGCATAGCTGCAAATCCCTGCAAAACAACTTTAAACTTTCGACCTATAAAAATTAAAACTTCAAGTAAATCTATTTCATTTCTGCGCGTTGATTGTGTATTTTGTTGTCCCATAATATTAATAGTCATGATAATTTACATACTTCTACTACGACACACCGGCCTTCAACCCCTCGCCAATCATGAATTATTAAGCGTAGAAACACAATGTTACCCAGCAAAACAACGCCACGCAACCACCCCATGCCAAATGCAAATCGGTATGCACGAAGTATTTAGTATATGGTTAAAAAAAATAGAAAAAATAGCTTACGATAAGAATCCCAGTAAAATACCGGCTGCCACCGCGCTGCCAATTACGCCGGCCACATTGGGTCCCATGGCGTGCATAAGCAGGTGGTTTGTCTTATCGTACTGCAAGCCAACGACTTGCGAAACACGCGCTGAATCGGGTACTGCCGAAACGCCGGCGTTACCGATGAGCGGGTTAATTTTGTTGCCCTCTTTGAGGAACAAGTTAAATATCTTTACAAACATTACGCCGCCAAAGGTTGCCACCACAAACGACGCCGCTCCCAGCAGGAAAATCCGGACAGAGTCGAACGTCAGGAAGGTGGTTGCCTGCGTGGAGGCGCCTACGGTAAGCCCAATGAGGATGGTTACAATGTCGATGAGCGGGCCTCGCGCCGTTTCGGCCAGGCGGCGCGTTACGCCGCTTTCCTTCAGGAGGTTTCCGAAAAAGAGCATGCCCAGCAGCGGCAAGCCCGACGGCACAATGAGGCAGGTGAGCAGCAGGCCAATGATGGGAAACATCACCTTTTCCAAGTGCGACACCGCGCGCGGCGGTCGCATGCGGATGAGGCGCTCCCGGCGCGACGTGAGCAGCTTCATCACGGGCGGCTGAAGCACCGGCACCAGCGCCATGTACGAGTAGGCGGATATGGCCACCGCGCCCATGAGGTGGGGCGCCAAGCGCGAGGAGAGAAAGATGGCCGTGGGGCCGTCGGCGCCGCCGATAATGCCGATGGCGGCCGCCTCGCTGGGCATAAAGCCAAGCCCCAGCGACGCCATGTAGGCGCCAAAGATGCCCAGCTGCGCCGCCGCGCCAATGAGCATGAGCTTGGGGTTGGAGATGAGCGCCGAAAAATCGGTCATCGCCCCAATGCCAAGGAAGATGAGCGGCGGGTAAACGCCCTGCACCACGCCAAAGTAGAGAATGTTGAGCACGGAGCCTTCCTCGTAAATGCCTATCCTAAGCCCGGGCATGAACGGAATATTCCCTATCAAAATACCAAATCCAATGGGTATTAGCAGCATAGGCTCAAACTCGTGGCGTATGGCGAGGTAGAGGAAAATCAACCCTATCGTCATCATGATGATGTGGCCTATCGTCATGTGCGAAAACGCCGTATAGGAGAAAAACTGGCTGAGGTTTTCCCCTAAAAATCCAAATAAGCTGTTTATATCCATAGTATTATTCAATGATTACGAGCACCGCACCTTCCAGTATCGAATCCCCCTTGCGCACCTTTACGGAGGTAACCTTTCCTGCATGGTCGGCTTCGAGGTTATTTTCCATTTTCATGGCTTCGAGCAGGACGAGCTTTTGGCCAACCTTTACCGTGTCGCCTTCCTTTACGTACACATCAAGCACAACGCCCGGCAGGGGCGCCTTGATGGCGCTGGCGGCGCCCGGAGCGGCAGTTTTCGCTATGGCCTGATGCGAATCGTTCGATGGAATCGTCGCCACCCGAACCAGCTTGGGCGTTTTGCTCACCTGAGCCGCAGGACGTTCTATCTCAACATGGTAGTGAGTGCCATTCACCTCCACTTCGGCGGTGTTGCCATCTACATCTTTCACCACAACCTTATAGTCGTTGCCGTTGATTTTTAGCTTATAACCTTTCATGAAAATTCAAAATTCAAAAATTCAAAAATTCCAATAACTTCATATTCTTTTTACTACTGCGATATGGAGATAGAGATAGAGATAGAGATAGAGATAGAGATAGAGGTAGAGAAACTCCTACCCTCCTAAACTCCTATCCTCCTAAACTCCTACCCTCCTATCCTCCTAAACTCCTAAACTCCTACCCTCCTAAACTCCTATCCTCCTATCCTCCTGAAACCCCTACTTCTTCCTCGGTATTTCGCGCAGGGTGTATATTTTAGAGTTCCAGGGGGAGTAGGCTTTTGCGACCTTGTTAATGGTCAGGATATTCGATTCCAGCTCGCTCATCTCCAGCTCGTACCTTCGCAGCGCGCAGGCGATGGCGGCAAACACAGCGCCCGGCGAGGGCTGCTGCTTTTCCACCGACACGGTTACCTGCGCCGGACTTCCCTTTGGAATGATTCGTCTTCCCCTCAGCGCGATGACCCAAAGCGCCGTTTTCCCGACGTACTTAAAGATGAGGAATAGCGAAATGAGCGCCAAAAACACCACCGACATGGCGGTAATAGTCATCGCAATGCCCAGCGGGTCGTAGTTTTTAAAGCGGTCGCTGGCGGCTTCGAGCTGCACCAGCGTGTTGTTGGTGCTGGGCGTGGTGCGCTCGCAGAAGTGCCATTCGCCCACGCCGTCTTCGCTGCGACCGTAGCTAACGTCGGCGGCTTGCTCGGGGTAGGTAAGGCTGTCGATAATCGTGTGGCCGTCGCTGCTGGTGAGCACCAGAAAGCGCGTATCGTCGATCGTGAAGTTGAGGTGAAACGTGCCGTGCGTTGGCTTGTTGTCTGCCCAGAAAATCACGTGCTGGCGCGGCTTGATGCTCGTCAGCACGTCGCCCTTGGGGATGGGGTACTTTTTGAGGTTGTTGAGGTCGTCGCTCAGGTAGCAGCCGCCAATGTTCACCGTGCCATAGGAGGTGTTAAAAATTTCTATCCACGCGCTGCGCTCGCCAAAGTCGTCCTCGTAGTTGGCGCTGTTGATGACCATGAGCTCGTTGAGGCGCAGGTCGGTTGTTCTTTGCCCCTGCGCACCGGGCGACCAGAGCAGGGCTGCCGCCAGCGCTGCAAGCCCCGCTCGCCCAAGCCGACTGCGGAGCAGCGAAAAAGACCACATGGCGGCGGCGGAGGCGACGCTGAATAATCGTTGGGGTGTGGAAGTCATTGCGTTGTTAAGGGTTTTCACAGTGGCAAATTGTTTTTACAGTGGCAAATTATCGTGCTTTTTTGCGGGGTTGCTCAGCTTTTTGGTGGCCAGCTGGAGCAGCGCCCGAATGATGCGGAATCGCGTATTGGTTGGCAGGATAACGTCGTCGATGTATCCGTATCGGGCGGCGTTGTATGGGTTGGCAAACTTCGACACGTACTCCTGCGTTCTGGCTTCCACCACTTTTTGGGGTTCGTTGGCGGCGGCAATTTCCTTTCCGTAGAGCACGCCAATGGCGCCCTGCGCCCCCATGACGGCGATTTCGGCGCTGGGCCAGGCGTAGTTGAGGTCGCCGCGCAGGTGCTTTGAGCTCATCACGCAGTAGGCTCCGCCGTAGGATTTTCGGAGCGTTACCGTGATTTTGGGGACGGTCGCCTCGCCGTAGGCGTAGAGGAGCTTTGCGCCGTGCAGGATCACGCCGCCGTACTCCTGCGCCGTGCCGGGGAGGAATCCGGGCACGTCTACCAGCGTAACCAGCGGGATGTTGAAGGCGTCGCAGAAGCGCACAAAGCGCGCCGCTTTGCGCGAGGCGTTGATGTCGAGCACGCCGGCGAGGTACTTGGGCTGGTTGGCCACCACGCCTGCCGAGATGCCGTTGAAGCGCGCAAAAGCGGTGATGATGTTGGGCGCAAAGGAGCTCTGCACCTCAAGGTATTCGCCGTTATCTACAATCAGCCGGATGACGTCGCACACGTCGTAGGGCCTGCTGGGGCTGTCGGGGATAATTTCGTTGAGCGATTCCTCCTGCCGGTCGATGGGGTCGGTGCATACCGCGAGGGGCGCCTCTTCGAGGTTGTTCTGCGGCAGGTAGCTCACCAGCTTTCGGATGAGCGCGAGCCCCTCCTCCTCCGTTCCGGCAACGAAGTGCGCCACGCCCGACTTGGAGGCGTGCACCGATGCGCCGCCCAGCTGCTCCTGCGTTACGTCTTCGCCGGTGACGGTTTTCACCACCTTAGGCCCGGTGAGGAACATGTAGCTGGTATCCTTCTTCATGATGGTGAAGTCGGTGAGGGCGGGCGAGTACACCGCGCCGCCGGCGCAGGGGCCAAAGATGGCCGATATCTGGGGGATAACGCCGGAGGCCAGGATGTTGCGCTGAAAGATTTCGGTGTACCCCGCAAGCGCATTCACGCCCTCCTGAATGCGGGCGCCGCCGGAGTCGTTGATGCCGATGACGGGTACGCCCATTTTCATGGCCTGGTCGAGCATTTTGCAAATCTTGAGCGCCATGGTTTCGGAGAGCGAGCCTCCAAACACGGTAAAATCCTGCGAAAAGACGTACACCAGCCGGCCGTCGATGGTGCCGCAGCCCGTCACCACGCCGTCGCCGGAGTAGGTTTCCTTTTCCATGCCGAAGTTGGCGCAGCGGTGCTCTACAAACATGTCGCACTCCTCAAAGCTGCCCTCGTCCAGCAGCAGCGCAATGCGTTCGCGCGCCGTAAGCTTTCCTTTTTTGTGCTGCGACTCTATCCGAGCCTCTCCGCCGCCAAGACGGGCTTTTTCGCGCCGCTTTACCAGCTCCATTACTTGTTCTTGCTCTATGCTCATAACATTTTCAGATTTCAAATGCAGGATTTTCGATTGTATATTTTTTTAATAGGAAAATAGGATTTATTCGGTTACATCAAATTTTGACCGATTTGTGTTGATATAATGATATGATGCTTCGCCTGCTACATGGCGCCGCTCATCGTTCACCCCTCAGCTTGCAGCCTGCACGCTGCATTTTTAATTTTGCATTCTGCATTCTGCATTTTGCATTTTGCATTTTGCATTCTGCATTCTGCATTTTTAATTTTGCATTTTGCATTATTTCGCGCAAAGCTCCGTGAGCACGCCTTGCGTAGATTTGGGGTGTAGAAACCCGATGGTAAGCCCTTCGGCGCCCTTTCGCCCCTGCCGGTCGATAAGCTGCACGCCCTTAGCGGCCGCTTCGGCCAGCGCGCTGTTCACGCCGTCCTCCACGGCGTAGGCTACGTGGTGCACGCCTTCGCCCCTTTTGTCGATAAACTTGGCAATGGTACCCTCGGGGTCGGTGCTTTCGAGCAGCTCCAGCTTGGTTTGGCCTACCTGAAAGAAGGCGGTTTTCACCTTTTGGTCGGCCACCTCCTCAATGCTGTAGCACTTCAGGCCTAATACGTTTTCGTAGTACGGAATGGCATCTTGCAAGCTTTTGACGGCAATGCCAACGTGCTCAATGTGGGAAATTTTCATTTGCGGTATTTTTTTTGACAAAATTGCACGAAGGTACGCAAATTTCAGGAAGCAAAAAAAGTAGTTTTCAAACGTTTTTATTTTTTGTATGCAAGCCATTTATTTTCAGCGCAACAGGCTGTTAATAATTTTTTTTTGCCCGCGCTACCCGCTGCGCTTTAGGCGTGGAGGTTGGAGCTGCGGAGCGCTATTTCTTGCTGCCCTTTTTTGCTCAAAGCGCCAAAGTTTACTACTTTTGTCCTCCGAAGCCGGAAAACATAGCACCGCATGAGTAGCGCATCGCTACACGCTTGGTTGGCATTAAGAGCAGATAATCAGCAGCATCCGCCGCGTGGCCGGCAAAGGTCGGCAAAGGTCGGGCAGCGCCTCTTAATTCTTAATTCCTAATTCCTAATTCGTAATTCCTAAATTACCCAAAATGCAGCACATTCGTAATTTTTGCATCATAGCGCACATTGACCACGGGAAGAGCACGCTTGCCGACCGGCTGCTGGAGCTCACGCGCACGGTGAGCGACCGCGAGATGGAGGCGCAGGTGCTCGACAACATGGAGCTTGAGCGCGAAAAAGGCATCACGATCAAGAGCCACGCCATCCAGATGGACTACGAGCAGGGCGGTCGGCAGTACTCGCTCAACCTGATCGACACGCCGGGGCACGTGGACTTCAGCTACGAGGTGAGCCGCGCCATAGCCTCGTGCGAGGGGGCGCTGCTCATCGTCGACGCCTCGCAGGGCATTCAGGCGCAAACCATCTCCAACCTCTACCTTGCGCTGGAGCACGACCTCGAAATCATCCCCATCATCAACAAAATCGACATGGAGGCCGCGATGGTGGACGAGGTGAGCGACCAAATCATCGACCTGCTCGGCTGCAAAAAGGAGGACATCATCCCCGTGAGCGCGCGGACGGGGCTCAACGTGGAGCAGGTGCTGGAGGCGGTGGTGGCGCGCATCCCCCCGCCCCGGGGCGACGAAAACGCCCCCCTGCAGGCGCTCATCTTCGATTCGGTGTTCAACTCCTTTCGGGGCATCATTGCCTACTACAAAATCGTCAGCGGCGTTATCCGCAAGGGCGAGCGGGTAAAGTTCATCAACACCGGCAAGGAGTACTTTGCCGACGAGGTGGGCGTCCTGCGCCTCAGCATGGAGCCGCGCGGCGAAGTCCGCACGGGCGACGTGGGCTACATCATTTCGGGCATCAAGGCCGCCGCCGAGGTAAAGGTGGGCGACACCATCACGGCCTGCGCCAACCCCGCAACGCGCGCCATTGCCGGATTTGAAGACGTGAAGCCGATGGTCTTTGCCGGCATCTACCCCGTGAGCACCGACGAATACGAAGACCTGCGCACCTCGATGGAGAAGCTCCAGCTCAACGACGCCTCGCTCACCTTTGAGCCGGAATCGTCGCTGGCGCTGGGATTTGGGTTTCGCTGCGGGTTCCTCGGGCTGCTGCACATGGAGATTGTTCAGGAGCGCCTGTACCGCGAGTTCGACATGGACGTCATCACCACCGTGCCCAACGTGTCGTTCAACGTCTACACCACGCAGGGCGAAGCGGTAACGGTGCACAACCCCTCCGGGCTCCCCGCACCTACCCTCATCGACCACGTGGAGGAGCCCTACATCAAGGCGCAGGTGATAACCAAAACCGACTACTTGGGCATCGTCATGAAGCTGTGCCTCGACAAGCGCGGCACCCTGAAAAATCAGCACTTCATATCGCCCACCCGCGTGGAGCTTTCGTTCGACATGCCGCTGAGCGAAATCGTCTTCGACTTCTACGACAAGCTCAAGAGCATTTCGCGCGGCTACGCATCGTTCGACTACCAGGTGGTAGACTACCGCCCCGCCGAGCTGGTCAAGCTCGACATCCTGCTCAACAGCGAGCCGGTGGACGCCCTCTCCGCCCTCATCCACAAAGACCACGCCTACGACTTTGGGCGCAAAATGTGCGAAAAGCTCAAGGAGCTCATCCCCCGGCAGCAGTTCGACATCGCCATACAAGCCGCCATCGGCGCAAAAATCATTGCGCGCGAAACGGTGAAAGCCGTGCGCAAGGACGTGCTCGCCAAGTGCTACGGCGGCGACATCTCGCGCAAGCGCAAGCTGCTCGAAAAGCAGAAAAAAGGGAAAAAGCGCATGCGGCAGGTGGGCAACGTGGAGGTGCCGCAGGAGGCCTTCCTCGCCGTGCTCAAGATGGAGTAACCGAGTTTTGCAGCCTTTTCCGGATGTCTTTAACCCCGGATAGCTCATGCTGCTGTCCGAACGGGGAAATACGCCACAAACCAACAACCTCACTACCTCATTGTGCACCAATTCATTGCAATGAGGTAGTGAGGTTGTTGGTTTGTGGCGTACCGCTTGGCTACCGAGGTTGTTTTGCTATCCACACATCACACATTCTCCCATCTTTCCGTTTTGAATAATTTGCAGTTTTTATTATTTATTTAGAAAATTCTTTGCAAAAATCCTCTGCAATACAGAAAATTTCAGTAGCTTTGTTGCCTGTAAATAGCCCCGAAGCTTCGGCTAACTTGTTGATGTGCAGCTGTAAATTGTAGGCATACAAAAAAAGGGAGCGGCTACGCCACCGCTTTTCTTTGCTTACCTCAAAAAAAATCAGGCTGTTACAGGAAGATGGAGCAGCCAAAATCGCCCGTGCACTCCAAAAAAAGCTAAAAAAGCAGGACATTCATAAAGGCACGGCGG
>JAIROF010000052.1 GCA_031257655.1 Prevotellaceae bacterium
CTTTGTTCCTTTGTGGTTGGAAAAATACCACGAAGACACAAAGAACACAAGGTTTTCACAAGGAGAATTTTTATTACTTTTGTGATTTGCAATGAAATATGCTACCTGAGTAGTTACAAGGAAATAAAATCCACAAAAGCCTGTACCTGCTCAAGCATTGTGCGCTTTCATCTCCTCGTAGCCGCGCATCAGGGCTTCACCTTTCACCTTGCCGAACAGCAGCAACAATCTGGCTTGCCCATACGCCAACGCATTTCCCTCCAAATGGTTGGAGTTGTAGCTGAAATCCACCATAAAAGATTGGTCTATACGGCGCTGCAATTCCGGTTTAACGGGTTGTGCTGCACGCCATTCTTTGGTAGCGAAGTCGAGTATCCGGAGCGAAGCGGAGTTCGGTTCCTCCACTCCGCGCACTCGTGCTCCGCTCGGCGTAGCGTCCACGCTACGTCGGGTTAAAAGCAAGGCTCCAGCCTTGCAAATACGGTACGACGCACCTCGGCCTTCTCCCCGTAGGCCGTATCCGTATGCTAAAGCATACGGTTAAGCAAGTGTAGCCAATCTCCCACCATACCAATGCCATACGGTAGAAGTGGCAGGAGATTGGCTATACCATCTTTTCATAGCACCTCAAAAAAAGAATTAGCCGTTTTGTTAGGAAAATTAGGTGTAACCGAGCGTAGTGAGCTCACGAACACCAAAAATAAGCACGAGTGAGTAAATGAGGTTTTTCGCTCCCAAATTTATGCCACTGCGCTAATTTTCACTTATTTATGAATTATATCAATCAAACATAGACACCATCGTTTTTTTAGGGCGCAGATGGCGCAGATTTTTTATGACATGCGCCGATTTTAGCCCTTTCTTCAGCTGGGTAAATCATAAAAAATCTGGCCATCTGCGCCCTATTTTTACACAAAACTATGCCGAGCGCAGTATAACGGTACGCTTTTTTTGCTATCTTTGTTGCCCTGATGTTACGCCTAACGTGCAACTATATAGCTGAAAAATACTAAAGATGAGCGATATCGACTGGAAAAATTTAAGCTTTGGCTACCAGCCAACCAAGGGCAACATTCGCTGCTACTGCCGCAACGGCCAGTGGGGCAAGCCCGAAATCACCGCCTCCGAGGAGGTTACCCTGCACATTGCGGCTACCTGCCTGCACTACGGCCAGGACGTTTTTGAGGGGCTAAAGGCGTACCGCGGCGCCGACGGGCGCGTGCGCCTGTTTCGCGCGCGCGAAAACGCAAAGCGCATGATTCAATCCGGGCAGTACCTGCAGATGGACGTCCCCAGCGAAGCGCTGTTTATGGACATGGTGCAGCAGGTGGTGAAGCTCAACGAGGAGTTTGTGCCGCCGCGCGACAGCGGCGCTACGCTCTACATCCGTCCGCTGCTCATCGGCGCTTCGGCGCAGGTTGGCGTAAAGCGGGCGGACGACTACCTGTTCCTCATCTTTGTCACCCCGGTTGGCCCTTACTTTAAGGAGGGGTTCAAGCCCGTGAGCGTCGTCATCGACCGCGACCACGACCGCGCCGCGCCGCGGGGAACGGGGCACACCAAGTGCGGCGGCAACTACGCGGCAAGCCTCATCTCGCTCGACGTATGCCACCGGCTGGGCTACTCCACCGTGCTCTACTTGGATGCGGCCGAAAAAAAGTATATTGACGAGTGCGGCCCGGCAAACTTTTTCGCCATTCGGGGCAACCGCTACATCACGCCCAACTCCCAGAGCATCCTTCCGAGCATCACCAACATGAGCCTCATGGAGCTGGCTGCGGATATGGGGCTGACGGTAGAGCGCCGCAAGGTGGAGGTGGGCGAGCTGGCAACGTTCGACGAGGTGGGAGCGTGCGGCACCGCCGCCGTCATCAGCCCCGTTGGGAAAATATTTGACCCCGCTACCGGGCAAACGTTTGAATACTGCAAGGACGGACAGGCCGGTAAGATATCCACAACGCTCTACAACCGCCTGCGCGCCATCCAGTACGGCGACGAGGCCGATAAATTCGGATGGGTTGACGTCATCTGAAAAATCCACCGCCCTGCCTTTACAGGCTCTACCGCTATTTGTGTGAAGACCACCTAAATGATTAAATTACTGTAAAAAAAATGAAGCTTTTTGCATTCTACAAGTAGACCTCACCCCTGCCCCTCTCCAAAGGAGAGGGGAGCAGGGACTCGAACTTTGGCGCAAGCCAGCCCCTCGCCTGTGGAGAGGGGCTGGGGGTGAGGTCTAACAAATGACATAACACAAAAACAACATTGCGTAAAATGCTTGTAGCCAACAAATTAAACGAATGCGAAGGTTGCGCTGATGTATCTTTAGCATTCTACGTCGACACAAATAACGGTAGAACCACTTTATGACTGAGAAGAAATCCACCGCCACCGCCGTAGCGCCGGAAGCCGCCGTGCTGGTAGGCATCATCACCGAAAAACAAAATGAGCGGCTATCGCGCGAATACCTCGACGAGCTGGCGTTCCTAACGGAAACGGCGGGCGTGACGACCCAAAAAATATTCACCCAAAAGCTCTCCTCCGCTCACCCCAAAACCTACATTGGCGCGGGAAAAATTCTGGAGGTAAAAGCATACGCCGACGAGCATGACGTGAATACCGTCATTTTCGACGACGAGCTTAGCCCTTCGCAGCTGTTCAACCTCGAGAAGCAGCTGGAGCGCAAGGTG
Organism: Prevotellaceae bacterium; assembly: GCA_031257655.1. GTDB lineage: Bacteria > Bacteroidota > Bacteroidia > Bacteroidales > UBA932 > JAITMY01. The sequence continues at coordinate 2,691 of JAIROF010000052.1, forward strand.
CTCGACCGCACCAGCCTCATTCTGGATATTTTTGCTATGCGCGCGCGCACCGCCTACGCCAAAACGCAGGTAGAGCTGGCGCAATACCAGTACCTGTTGCCGCGCCTCAAGCGCATGTGGACGCACCTCGAGCGTCAGCGCGGGGGGATAGGCATGCGCGGCCCCGGCGAATCGCAAATAGAAACCGACCGGCGGATTATCCTCGACCGCATCTCCCGGCTCAAAGCGCAGCTCAAAAAAATCGACCGGCAAATGGTATCGCAGCGCAGCAACCGCAGCGGCTTAGTGCGCGTGGCGCTGGTGGGCTACACCAACGTGGGCAAAAGCACCATCATGAACCTGCTGAGCAAAAGCGATGTGTTTGCCGAGCACAAGCTCTTTGCCACGCTCGATACAACGGTGCGCAAGGTGGTGTTCGACAACCTGCCCTTTCTGCTCTCCGACACGGTGGGCTTCATTCGCAAGCTGCCCACCCAGCTGGTAGAATCGTTCAAGTCTACGCTGGACGAGGTGCGCGAGGCCGACATCCTGATGCACGTGGTGGACATTTCGCACTCCAACTTTGAAGACCAAATGCGCGTAGTGCAGCAAACGCTCACTGATATTGGCGCGGGCGAAAAGCCCGTGTACCTTGTCTTTAATAAAATCGATGCCTACACGTTTGTAGAAAAAGACGCCGACGACCTCACGCCCCGCACAGACAAAAACATCCCGCTGGAGGAGTACATGGGCAGCTGGATGGCCAAGAAAAACGCCCCCTGCATCTTCATTTCGGCCGTCAACAAAACCAACATCGACAAGCTGCGCCGCGATGTTTACAGGATGGTTGCCGAAGTTCAGGCAGGGCGATATCCTTTTGATAATTTTCTGTGGTAGCCGGAGGGTAAGCGCTGCGTAGGGTTTTTCCCCAGGCTGGGATGCCGGCCGCCCGTTGTAAATGCCGTGCGCCGAACGCTACGCTGCTTTCATAGCGCCTCAAAAAAAAAGAATTGCCCCAAAAAAACAAGCAAATTTCTCAAAATTCAACTTTTTTACTACTTTTGGAGGTTTACTGCCGGGCATTTTTTTACGGCATCTAAGGTCAACGGCGCACCCTGTTTACTTTACAAGCTGATAGCAAGGAGATGCAAAGCTGCTTAACGTCAAGCATTGCTTCAAAACTTTTAATTCGAAATTTTATGTCAACACCCATCGCCCCTTCGGAGCTCATCCTCAACGCCGATGGCAGCATTTTTCACCTCCACCTGCTGCCCGAAGACCTCGCCGATACGGTTATTCTGGTTGGCGATCCGGGTCGCGTATCGGCCGTGTCGTCGCGGTTCGGCAAGGTAGAGGTGAAAAAGAGCAACCGCGAATTTGTAACCCACACGGGCGTCTTTGAGGGCGCGCGCCTGACGGTAACCTCCACCGGCATCGGCACAGACAACATCGATATTGTGGTCAACGAGCTGGACGCGCTGGCCAACATCGACCTCAAGACGCGCCTTCCCAAGGAGGCGCACCGTTCGCTACGGTTAGTTCGCTTAGGCACCTCGGGTTCGCTACAGCCGGACATTGCGCTGGGCAGCATAGTGAGCTCGCACGTGAGCATCGGGTTCGACGGCCTGCTCAACTTCTACGCCCGCCGCAACGAGGCGTCGCGCCTGGACTACGAGGCGGCTTTTCTTCGCCACACGGGGTGGAGCGACCTCTGCGCAAAGCCCTACTTTGTGGAAAACTCCCGCGAGCTCATCGACCTGTTTGCCGACGCCACCGTTGAGGGCATGACCATCTCCGCGCCGGGATTCTACGGGCCACAGGGTCGGGTGCTCCGCCTGCCCCTGGCCGACCCCCAGCTGAACGAAAAGATTGAGCGCTTTCGGGTAAACGGAAAGCGCATTACCAACTTTGAAATGGAAGGCTCGGCCATTGCCGGGCTGGCCAAATTGTTAAACCATGAGGCGCTGACTATCTGCACCATCATTGCCAACCGCGCCATGCTCAACATGAGCGTGGACTACCAAAAGGCGGTGGACGAGATGATAGCCATAGCGCTTGAAAAGCTGAAGTGAGCATGCAACGTGGAGAAATATCGTCGCTCATCAGCTTGCTGGACGACAAGGACAGCGAAGTAGCGCAGGCCGCCATGAGCAGGCTATGCTCCAAGGGGGAGGGGGTTATCCCCGATCTCGAGCGGGCGTGGCAGGAGTGCATGGATGAGCTGCCGCTGGTGCGCATAGAGCATATCATTGCGCAAATTCAAAGCAGCGTAACCCTGCAAAAGCTTAAGGAGTGGGTGGAATCCGGCGCAGCCGACCTCTTTCAGGGCGCCTACTACATGGCCAAGCTGGTGCACTGCGACATTGCCTGCGAGCCGCTCGCGCAAACGCTCAGCAGCATTTGCCAGGCTATATGGGTGGAGTTTAACAGCTACCTTACGGCGCTGGAAAAGGTAAACATCATCAACCACATCCTGTTTAACACGTACGGGTTTCGCAACAACGGCATGCAGCCCAACGCCGCGCCCGAGCTGTTTCTCATCGACAACTTGCTGCAAAACAAGATGGGCAATAGCGTAGCGCTTTCGACCCTCTACCTCTGCATTGCCGAGCAGCTCAAGCTTCCCATCAAAGGGCTCAACATGCCGCACGGCATCATGCTTGCCTACTTGGACGAATACGGCGAGGAGGGGCAATCGCTGTTCTACATTTACCCGTTTTTTCATGGGCAGGTTTTGGGCAGGCAGCAGGTGGAGCTTATTGTCAACCGGAATCTGATAGGAGAGAGCTACCAGCACCACTACCTGCACACGTGCAGCAACCAGGTGTACGTGTGCAGGCTGGCGGAATCGCTGCGGGACGCTTTTGCGCACGTTGGGCAGCGCGAGCCGCTGGCAAAGATAGCCTCAGCGATAGAAATCCTCAGCAAAGGCGCGGCAACGAAAAGGCCGGGCTAAAACATCTGCGCGCTGTACTTCCGTATGAGCACAGCCTGCTGCCTGGCTTTGCCGCCGGTTACCGCGTCCATCAGCGCCCAAAACTGCGCTCCGTGATTTTTGTGCACCGTGTGGCACAGCTCGTGCAGAACGACGTAGTCCACCAGCTCGTCGGGCAAGTTCATGAGGTAAATGCTAAAGTTGAGGTTGTTTTTTGCCGAGCAGCTTCCCCAGCGGGAGCGTATGTTTTTGATTGCTATTTTGCCGTAGGCAAACCCGTGCTGCGCCGCCAGCAGCGCCACTCTTTGCGGCAGCAGCTGCTTTGCCTGCGCGCGGAAGCGCGCCATGTCCTCGTCCGAAAAGCGCCGGCAGCGCTGCTCCTGCTCCTTTACTTTTTGCTGCGCCTCCTTTATCCACGCTATTTTTTCGCATACCAGCCTGTCGGCTTCGGCGTAGGTGGCGTAGGTGGGCATCGTTACGCTCACCGGTTTGCCCGGACGCAGCGAAATGCGGATGCTGCGGCTGCGCTTTACTTTGGTGTACACTATCTCCCCAACATCCTTGTGGATAAGCGACCGCTTGTTGCCCTCGCGCTTTTCCATCAAAAAATCGCCTGTGCTAAACAGGCGATTTGCTATAAAGCCTAAAAATCCCATGTGGGGTTTATATTTTTACAGTTTAACTTGGTCAGCGTACTACCCAAACGTTGATGTGCTGCTTTTTGTACCTGTCTACACTTCGCAAAGCGGCGGTTTCGCTGTCGTGCCGGCTCAGGCAAACGGCAAATTTTCCGTCGTGCAGCTGCACAACATCCGATTTGAGCTTTTTTGTATTGTGGAGCTTTTGGGATACCATGTCCGCGTTATCCCTAAAGTTAAATACTCCGGCAACAACGTAGTAGGTATCCGGCTGGTGCGCAGGGGCAGGGCTTTGCGTCGCCGGCGCCTTTGCCGGCGAGGGCGGGCGCTGCCGCACTTCCTCCGTATCGTCGTCCTCCCTGTCGAAGAGGTCTGAGGAAGGCTTGTAGAGGAGGAGAAGCATGCCGGTTACAAAGGCAAGCGCCATAATGCTCAAAAAAATCCATATCCCGAAGTGCGATTTTCCTCTTCCCATCACGTCCTCCTCCCAAACTCCGGGCACCAGGGGCGCGGCATTAGGCTCGGACAGCTGCTCTGCTTCGGCCTCCCGCTTTGCCTGCTCCTTGCGCTCCTTCTCTGCAAGGGCACGCGCCACGGCCTCCTGGCGACGGCGCTTTGCCTCTTCATCCGAATATGCCGGCGTGGGGAGGGCGCCATCCTCCTGCGGCTGTGGCTGCGGCTGCGGCTGCGATTGTAGCTGCGATTGCGGCTGCGGCTGCGGCTGCGGCTGCGGCTGTGGCTGCGATTGCGATTGCGATTGCGGCTGCGGCTGCGATTGCGGCTGCTCGGCTACGCTTGGCGGAGCAGGGGCTTCGGCATTTTCTTCGGGCTGGTTTTCGATTTTTGCTTTTTTCCGATTCGCTATCCAGCGCTCCAGCGATTTGCTTGCATCTTCAAGCTGCTGCGCCTTACTTTCGGGATCGTCGGGCCGCAGCTTTTTGCTTTCGGCCGCGCTTGCCGGCGCAGCGGCGGGCGTTTCTGCCGCTACAGCGGCGGCGCCCCATTTAGGGGGTAGCGATTTTTTCGTTGCCTGCGATTTTTCCGGGGTATCTGGGGCGTTGGGGACGTTGGGGACGTTGGGGACGTTTGGGGCGTTTGGGGCGTTTGGGACGTTCGGGACGTTCGGAGCGCCTGAAGCACTTGGAGCGTTCAGGGTATCCGGGGTATCCGGGGTATCCGGGGTATCCGGGGCGTCCGAGGCGTCGGGGGCGTCGGGGGCGTCCGAGGCGTCCGAGGCGTCCGAGGCGTCGGGGGCGTCGGGGGCGTCGGAAAGAGGCATGTCGTAGTCGTCCGCTTTTGAGGTTATTTCGTGCACCTTGCGGGCGGCTTCCTGCTCTGTTTCGGCGTAAATAAACTGAACGGCCTTTCGCTCATCCTGATAAAAAGCGCCTAAATTTTTGATGTAAAACGGACGCTTTGCGGCAATACTTTCCTGCAAATCTTCTACAAACTTGATCACGGCTTTGGAGGCAGCCTCCTTAGCGAGATGCTCTTTTTCCGCCAAGAGATTTTCCAGCAATCCGTCGTTGAAGCGTAAAAAGGGGCTGAATGTTATGGATGCCTCAAAGGGAATATTTGCGTTGCTTTTTCTTAAAAATGCGCCTAAGTTGGGGATGATAACTCGATGATTATCCTCTACAAACTTTCGCAAATGATTAACTATCATACAGCTATAGATTATATGGCTACGTTACACAATAATTTTCAAAGGTACACAAAAACGGGCGATGATAGCCTTTTGTGGGTTGATGAATGCTTAAAGTCTACTAATTCGGCAGAAGGTAGAGCGCCAATTGGAGCGCAAGCAGTACTTTTACCGCCGCCAAGGAAAAACAAGGAAAAACGACAAAAAACAAGGAAAAACGACAAAAACAAATGACAACTACCACTTTCATAAGGGCGTCTGCGTATTTTGCGATGGGGCTGCTTGCGAGCTCCTGCGGTGGCCGGTCGCCGGGGGGCAAAGCGCGGGGCAACTTTTACACGCCCCTGTACGCGCAGGGCTTTTGCATAGATACCGCCGGGGGGACAAAAACGCTCACCGTGCTCAACCCGTTCCAAAACTCCACGGAGGTGGCCTACCGCTACGCGCTGAGCAGCTCGCCGCCCGCGCGGGTGGTTTGCATGTCTACCACGCACGTGGCGTTTTTGCGCTTCATCGGGCAGGAGGCGTGCATTGCCGGCGTTTCGGGGGCGGGATACCTCTACGATTCGGCCATGCAGGCGGCGTGCCGCGAAGGGCGCGTTAGCGATGTTGGCTACGAAAATACGCTCAACATGGAGAAGCTGCTTGCGCTGCAACCCGATGTTATTTTTGCCTACGGCGTTGCGGGAGAATTTTCTGCCACCGCCGCCAAGCTGGCGGAGTTAGGCCTGCACGTGCTGTACGTTGGCGAATACACCGAAAGCCACCCGCTGGGGAAGGCGGAGTGGGCAGTGGCCTTTGCGTCGCTCTTTGGGAGCGAGCAGGCGGCTATAGCAAAGTTTGCGCAGGTGGCCAAGGCCTACGAGGAGCTGAAATCGCTGGCCGCCGGCGTCGCGCCCAAAACGCCGACGCTGCTCAACGCGCCCTGGAGCGATTCGTGGTTTGTGCCCGGGTCGCAGGGCAACGCCGCGCAGCTGCTGCGCGACGCCGGCGGAGAAAGCGTGATAGCGCTGCGCAACCAGCGCGACAGCTACCCCATAAGCATAGAGCAGGCCTACGGCAGCGCTCAAGGCGCCGAGGTGTGGCTCAACACCGGCCAGGCAAAGAGCTTAGCCGAGCTGCGCGGCATGCACAAGCTGGTGGAGAGCATCCCCGCCTTTCGCTACGGAAGCGTGTACAACAGCGTTGCCCGCATGAGCCCGCAGGGCGGCAGCGATTTTTTTGAATCGGGCACGGTCAACCCGCACCTCATCCTGAAAGACCTGATAAAAATTCTTCACCCCGACCTCCTCCCCCGCGATACGCTCACCTACTACCTGCAGCTGCGGTAGCGGCGGCGGTGCAGTGATGACGGCGCAACGGCGACGGCGCAACGGCGACGGTAGAATGGCCCCAAAATAGCATTTCACAAAAAAGCCCGCCCCCCGTAGGAAAGGCGAGCTGCGGCAAAAAAAGAGCGAGATATCAGCTACGCTATCGATAAGAGGTCTTGGCCAAGCCTGTGTACGCCTTTCAGTATCCGCTCGCGCTGGGCGGGGCGGGGGTTGCGGCAACCGGTGGCGTAGTGGCTAAGCTGCTGCCGGTTGACGCCCGCTGCGCGCGAAAGCGCCGGCTGCGTTACGATGGCTTCGGCTGCCTTTATTATGGCTTGCGTGGAAAGCGAAAATACGAGCTCGTATGCCCCCTGTAGCGCCAACGGGATGTCATCCCCGTCTTCGCGCATGCTCGCAAGGTGGAGCGGAAGGGAGTAGCGTATCTTTTTCTTAACCTCGCTCAGCGTATCCCCCACGGCTACGCAGCATACGCCCTCAACGCAGGCGCCAAAATTATCATCCCAATCTACGTACACTGTTACTTTTTCCATGTTATCCTGCTTTTTTTACGGCAGGGTGGCTACTTCCACCCTGCCTGCTTCCAAATGCTATTTAACAACACCTGAGGCAGCACTTCGCTAAACTTTCCGTTCACCGTCACCTTTCCCGGTTTGGTGGGGTGAGCAAAGTGGCGGTGGCTGCCGTTCTGCTGCCCTCAAACAATGGCAACGCTACCAATAAGATGTCTTCGCCAAGCCTGTGTACGCCTTTCAGCATCCGCTCGCGCTGGGCGGGGCGGGGCGGGGGTGAGGGCCACCGGCGGCGCGGGAGGGCGCGGCGGCGTTAGCGCAGCATGCCCTTTACGCGCTCAAAATTCCCGTCGTTTGGCGCAGGGGTCAGGTGAAGGATGGCGGCCATTAGGTTGTAGAGGTCAACGTTGGCCATGGGGGGCTGCGCGTAGTGCTGCCTGAAGGCCGGGCCGTATGCAAAAAATATCATCCTCATGTCGCTACACTCGTTGTCGTATCCGTGCGCGCCGCCACCGGAGGGCTTTCGCTGCCGGTCGCCCGCCAGAAGCCAGCCGCAGTCCGGTATCACCACCACATCGCCAACGCGGGCGTTTTGCCCGTAGCGGAGGCGCTCCGGCAAGGCCTCTTTCTTAAATGCACGGATATTCGGCGCCTTTTGCAGCGCCTCCAGCACCTTTTCGCGGTGCTGGGGCTTGGTGTACAGCAAGCCGATGGTGTAGCAAAACTGCCGTTCGAGCCATTCGGGGTCGAGGTAGTCGGAGAGGTACACCACGCGCTCGTCCGACGTTGCCGCCATGCCGTGGTCGGAGGTGATGATGACGTTTAGCTTGTCTGCGTGCGGCAGCAGGCTTAGCTTGTCCATGAAGCTGCCAACAATGCTGTCTAAGCGCTGCACCATAGCGCGGGTTTGGTGGCTGTTGGGTCCGGCTACATGCCCGGTGTGGTCTGGCTCGGAGATGTACCACAGGATCAGGTGGGGCCGGACGTGGCCGGGCAGCCTGAGCCAGCTCTCCACCGTATCGACGCGCTGCTCAAAGGGGACGCTGCCGTCGTATTTTTTCCAGAAGTCAGCCTGTATGCCCTTTACCGGCGCTTCGGAGCCAGGCCAAAAAAAGACGGCGCTGTTTAGGTTTTGCGTTTCGGCGGTTACCCAAATCGGCTCTCCGCCCCAGAAGGCAGGGTTTTCCACGCGGTCGCGGCGCGAGAGGCTGAAGGTGTCCTTCAGCACAGCGTCGTAAAACGTGTTGTTCACCACGCCGTGATGGTCGGGGTAAAGCCCGGTGGCCATGCTGTAGTGGTTGGGGAAGGTAACCGTTGGGTAGGAGCTTTCTACGTACTCTGCCTTTACCCCCAGCCGGCGGATTTTGTTGAGGTTGGGCGTGTCGTAAATATCGCAGTAGTCCCACCGGAAGCCGTCCAGCGACAGCACAACAAGGTAGGGCTTTTCCTGCTTGCAGGCGCCCAGCGCCAAAAGCAGGACTAAAAATGGTAGAAAACGCTTCATAATTTTATTTTTTATTTTTTTATTTTTCATTTTTCATTTTTCAACTTTCAACTTCCAAGCTTTTCACGGCTAAAAGATGTACCTCACGCCTACCTGTGAGCGCCAGCGCGAGTAGAAATCCGAAATTCCGTAAAGCGTATCCCCTTTGGGTTTGGTAAACTGAAAAGTTGGCGTTCCGCTGGCGTCAACGCTCTGCACCGTAATGGGCGCGTAGGAGTATGCGGCGCTGTTGTAGATTCCCCAAGCCCGGTTGAGGAGGTTTCCGACGTTTAGGACATCAAGCGAGAGCTGCACGGTGTTTCGCCGTCCGCCTACGGTTACAAAGAAATCCTGGGCAATGTGGAGGTCAAAGTGGTTTTCAAATGGGGCCAGCAGGCCGTTTCGCTCCACGTAGCTGCCCTTTTTGCTTTTCAGGTCGCTGCTGGCGTTAATCCATGCGCCCAGGTCGGCGCGCTGCTGGTCGGCGGTGGCCACTACCTTTCCGCCCGAAGTAATATCCGCAAATTTCATGGCCGCCAGCTCGTCGTCGGTGGGAATGTATAGTACATCGTTTCCGGAGGCGCCGTCGCTGTTGAGGTTATTTTGGTAGCACAGGCTGTATCGGCTGCCCGATTGCCCGCTGTAGAGCAAGCTCACGGTGGTGGCAAAGTGCTGGGCGTACTCTTTTCGGTAGGATAGCTCTCCGATAACGCGGTGCGGGATGTCGAAATCGGCCCACGAGAGCTCGGGGTTGTTTGCGCCACGCCAATTTTCGTTGTACTGCCAGTTGGAAAGCGCCTGGCTGGACGTTCCGTCGTTCATTCCCTTTGCGTGTCCAAAGGTGTAGGCCGCCATCAGCTTCAGGCCAAGCGCGAAGCTCTTTTCCAGCTTTCCCGTAAGGCTATAGGAGTAGCCCTTGCTGGAGTTTCCGAGGTAAACAATGCCCGTGTACTCTCGCGTGTATGGGGCGCTGGTGGCAGGGTTAACGGCGGGCTGGTAGAGGGGTCGCCGGTCGCCGCCGTTTTGCAGCAGGGTTCCGCTCTCCTCCACGGCGAGGTTTTTGTAGAGCACGTTGTTTACCGTTTTGGAGTACAGCGCCTCCAGGGTAGCCTTAAAGCCGTGCTCAAAGGCATGGTCTGCCGCAAGGTTGGTGCGGAGCACCTGCGGGAACTTGAAGTTTTTGTCCACCACATCTATTTCGGAGGTCATTGTAGCCGATGGCTGGTACTGCTTGTCGGGGTCTATCCGGAACTTGAAACCGTCGGCCATCGCCGCATTCATGTCGCCGGATTGCAGGCGGGTGCGGCTGTACTCCACCCCGGTGTTTGAAAAGCTGTTTGAAATCCACACAAAGGGGATACGCCCCGTGAACACTCCGGCGCCACCGCGCAGGAGGGTTTTTCGGTCGCCATCCAAATACCAGCGAAACCCGGCGCGAGGCGACAGGAGGGGGGCGGCTGCGGGCATCTGGTCGGTTGCCAGGCCGTAGCGGGCGGCTACGTCCGAGGCGTTGAACTTTTCGTTTGCGCCCGGCTTGTCCAGAAATACGGGGATGTCCACGCGCAGCCCGTAGGAGAGGGAGAATCGGCTTCCCGGCGTCCACCTGTCCTGCGCGTAGAAGGCCAGCTGGCCGGCGCTAAAGGTGGGCGCCCAGCGCTTGCTCCCCGTGATCTCCTCGCGCGAAAACGAGTAGTTGTACTCGTAGGGCGCCGCTTCGCTGTCCGTCCCGATGGACAAGAAGTCGTCTATCGAGCTGTAAACGTACGAGCCGTAGTTTTCGCGGATGTAAAGGTTTTCCATCGTGAAAAATTCGTTGTGCGTGCCGACGGTGATTTCGTGGTTTCCCTTATGGAGGGTAAGGTTGTCGGTGATAGTCCAGATGTCCTGGTTGAGGTAGTTGGCGGGCGAGTATCGCTCCGACCCCAGCTCTACGCTGCGGCTGTTGGTGAGGTTTATCTTCACGTAGGGGGTAGGCTTTCCGTGCACCTCCCTGAAGTCGCGCACGGCGGTGTATCCCGCGCGAAATTCGTTGAACCACTCCGGCGAAATTTGCGAGGTCAGCTCCAGCGTAGCCGAGTGGGTGGCGTTGTTCATGGTGTATCCGTTGTCGTTGAGGCGAAGGGCGTTGGCCGAGTTGCTGAACACGAGCTGCGATCCGGTCAGGTAGCTGTATCGCGCCGAGAGCTTGTTGCGGCTGTCGATGTTCCAGTCCACTTTTCCGAGCAGGCGGGTGGACTTGGTGTCGACGTCCTGCAGGCCGTATCCGCCGCCGTCGTACCCGCCGGTCAGCTCCTTCAGCTTGCTTACGATTTGGTCGGCCTCATCCTGCGCTACGTTAGAATTACCTCCCTCCCCTACGTAGTATGAGGATGGGTAGGTTTTTAGGGCCTGCTCTGCGCTTACAAAGAAAAAGAGCTTATCCTTTAGCATGGGGCCTCCGAAGGTCAAACCGTAGGTTTTGTCGGACTGCTCCGAGAGCTTTTTTCGCTCGTCTACATCCTTTCCTGCGGTTGTCCCCACAAAGCTCTGGTTGTTGTAGTACCCGTATGCGGAGGCGTGAAATTCGTTGGTTCCCGATTTGGTAATGGCGTTGATACCTCCGCCTGTAAACCCGCTTTGGCGCACGTCGAATGGGGCAATTACCACCTGTATTTCCTCAATGGCGTCCAGCGATATGGGGTTTGCGCCGGCCTGCCCGCCGTTGGTTCCGCTGGACGAGAGGCCAAACACGTCGTTGTTGACCGTGCCGTCTATCTGGAAGCTGTTGTAGCGGTTGTTGCTCCCGGCAAAGGAGATGCTGCTCCCTCCGGCGCTGAGCGTGGCGCCTTGCGGCGTGAGCCTTGCAATGTCGTATATGCTGCGCGAAATGGACGGGATGGCGCTGATGTCGTCGCGGGAGAAGTTCTCCGCCGCGCCCGTACGCTGCATTTCAAACGAGCGCGCTGCGGTAACCGTCACGCTCTCCAGCTCCCTTGCCGATTCGGCCAGGTCAACATCCACGGCAACCGCTTCGCCGAGCGGCAAGAAGATGCCGCCCTTCGAGAAGGGATGGTAGCCCAGAAAAGAGGTTTCGAGCGTGTACGGGCCGCCCGGGCGCAAGCCCTGCATCAGGTAGCGTCCGCTGCTGTTGGTCATCACGGCGTAGCGCGACCCCGACGGCTGGTGCACCGCCGTTACCACTACGCCCGTGATGGGAGAGCCGGAGCCCGATACCACCCCGTTGATGGCAGAAGTTGTTACCTGCGCGCGTAGCGAATGCGCACAAAAAAGGCCAAGCATGGCGCTTGCCAAGGTCAGTGTAATGCTTTTTGAGTTCATGTGAATAGCTTTTTTAGTGAGGTAATAAAAATAATTTTTCGGGGCAAAGGTAGGGCGCGTAAGCTACAAAAGAGTTGCCGCCAAAATACAAGGCAGCTAAAGCTTCGCCACCGGTGATGCGCCTGCGCCGCGACCGCCCCGCCATTGCCCGCGAATTGCGCGAATTGCACAATTTTTGCGCGGCTATTCGTGGGGAATTGTGCAGCTCGCAGCACAGGGTAACCCGACAGATAATCGGCACGCTTCCAGCTCGCCATGCCATAAAATGAGCCTCCTCCGAAATCCCCCGAAAGCCTCCAAATTATTCATTTTTACCCGAACTCCACTTTAACCGCACAAAAAGATGGTTAAATTGTGCTTTTGCTTCGGTTTTCACACCAAGAAGCGGTTTTCATACCAAAAAGCGTCCGGATATCTATCTCATCTAATTCTTTTTTGAGGTGCTATGAAAAAAAATTATTCGCCAAAACGTGCTGCCGACCGATTTATTTTATACTTTTACCGCCGAGTGCACCACAAAAAACAAATTAATCATGGCACGTCCAATTAAAGATACCCCTGCTATATGGGGCAAAGATGCAAAGCGGCTTACCGAAGCAATGGAAAACGTTGTTCCCATCTCAAAGGAAAAGCGTGAAGAAATGAAGAAAGGGAACCTCTAAAAACCCCCAAACTCTGCGCTACGCTCCCTCGGCAAAATGCTCATTTACGGCGCTCATTGGTAACGCAATGAGGAAGCGGAGCGAAGTGGAGTTCGGCGCAGCCAATCTTTTCTCATAGCGCCTCAAAAAAAAGAATTAGCCTATACCTCTTCATGCGCTTGGAATTTGAAAAATTCATGTAAATTTGCAGCTGATTTTTCATTCCGGAATTTTTGATTTTTACAGACATGCCTCAACAAATCGTTAGCCTTCAGGGCATTGACATATCCAACGCGCTGCCGCTGGTGTACATCGGCGGCCCCTGCATCATCGAAAGCGAGGAGGGGTACCTCTCCACCGTTCGCTCGCTGAAGAAAATAGCCGACGACCAAAACCGCCGGCTCATCCTCAAAGCCTCGTTCGACAAGGCCAACCGCACGTCGCTATCGGCGTACCGCGGCCCCGGCATAGAGGAGGGGCTGCGCATCCTTGCCGCCGCAAAAGCGGAGCTGCGCGCACCCGTGCTGGTGGACGTGCACGAGCCTTGGCAAGCCGCCCGCTGCGCCGCCGTGGCCGACGTGCTGCAAATCCCCGCATTCCTGTGCCGGCAAACCGACCTCGTGCTGGCCTGCGCCGAAACGGGCAAGGCGGTGAACGTAAAAAAAGGGCAGTTCCTTGCGCCGCAAAGCATGGAGAACATCGTCCGCAAAATCGAATCGACCGGCAACCGCCGCATCCTGCTCACCGAGCGCGGCAGCAGCTTCGGCTACGGCGACTTAGTGGTGGACATGCGCTCGCTGCACATCATGAGGCAGCTGGGCTACCCCGTCATCTTCGACGCTACGCACTCGGTGCAGAAGCCCGGCGCGCTGGGCAACGCCACCGGCGGCGACAGAACGCTTGCCCCCGTGCTGGCGCGCGCCGCTACCGCAGTGGGCATCGCCGGAATTTTCTTCGAAGCGCACCCGCAACCCGAAAAAGCCCTCTCCGACGGCCCAAACTCCCTCACCTACGACGCCGTGGCCGAGCTGATGCGACAAACAGAGCGCATCGACAGAATACAGAAGGAAGGGAGTAGGGAGTAGGGAGTTGTAAGTTTGTAAGTTGTAAGTTGTAAGTTTGTAAGTTTGTAAGTTTGTAAGTTTGTAAGTTGTAAGTTTGTAAGTTGTAAGTTGTAAGTTGTAAGTTGTAAGTTGTAAGTTTGTAAGTTGTAAGTTGTAAGTTGTAAGTTGTAAGTTGTAATAAGTAGTTAATGTGGTAGCGTCATAAATTGTGGGGAGCGAAAAACCTAATTTAAACGACAAAACAACCTCAGCAGCAGAGAGCTGCGCTATCATCAGCCAACCTCACTACCTTATTAATGCAAATGGCTTGTAATCAGCACAATATTTGCTGCGCTGAGCAGGGGGTGCAGGGGCGCGATGCACAGCGAGACGCACGCCGTGCGTCTCTACAGCGCTATGCATCGCGCCTACTGCGCCATCAATCACAAAAATCATTCAAATCAAAAAAATCCGAGTTCAGACAAGGGATTAACATCAATAGAAAAGCAATGAAAGCGAATGAAATCAATGAAGCCATAGATGCTGCGGAGGTAAAAAGCATCGCGCTCGGCGTGATACGGACGGAGGTGCAATCGCTGTCGGCGTGCGAGGCTGCGGTGAACGACGCCTTTGTGCAGGCCGTGGAGCTAATAGCCGCGTGCCACGGCCGCGTGGTGGTGGTGGGCATCGGCAAAAGCGGCATTATTGGCCGCAAAATCGCGGCAACGCTCGCCTCTACAGGCACGCCCGCCATATTTGTGCACGCAACGGAAGCCCTGCACGGCGACCTGGGCATGGTGACCGAGCACGACGTTATCTTTGCGCTTTCGTACTCGGGCCATAGCGACGAGCTGAACAAAATATTGCCCATCCTGCGGCAGCGCAACATCACCATCATCGGGATGAGCAGCAGCGCGCAGTCGGATTTGGCAAAAAAATCCGGCGTGCACATCACGCTTCCGCAGATGCACGAGGCGTGCCCCTACAACCTCGCCCCCACCTCGAGCACCACCGCCATGCTCGGCGTGGGCGACGCGCTGGCCATCTGCCTGATGAAAATCAAGAAATTTGAGCAGGAGCACTTTGCGCTCTTCCACCCGGGCGGCATGCTGGGAAAGCTGCTCACGTGCAACGTAGCCGACATCATGCAGAGCGGCGACCGCAACCCCACGGTGGCCATCGACGCTACGGTAAAAGACGCGCTGCTGGTGATGACCAAAACCAAAAGCGGCGCCACCTCAGTGGTCAACAGCGACGGCACGCTTGCCGGCTTCTTTACCGACGGCGACCTGCGCCGAAACCTCCAAAAAGACAGCGCCCTGCTCCAAAAGTGCATAGCCGACGTAATGACTAAGCAGCCCGTAGCGCTGACCGACACCATGAAAGCGGTAGAAGCGGCAAAAATTATCATCCAACGGAAAATAGACAACGCCCCGGTGGTCGACGCCGCCGGAAAAGTCGTCGGCATAGTAGACGAAGGCGACTTGCTGCCATTCACCACTACATAGCTTGGGCTGTGATAAATACGCTCCCCCTTTCGCGCGCCCTGCATCGCCCTGGCCACATTCGCCACCAGGCACATTGTGTTTTGTTAACAAACATCGCGGCAATATATGATTTTTTGGCGCACTATTTTTGTACCTTTGCTCGCCCTATTGAAAAGTAGGGAGCGATAGTTAAAAATAATGTCTAACCCATAAAGATTATTCGAAAGATGATAGAAAAACATGATGATGACGACGCGCAAGATTTGGAGCAACCCATTGTTGCAGTCGAAAAAGAATCGGCACAAGATTTTCAGGACGAGGCCATAGAGCTGCACACCACCGTAGAGGTAACGAACGCCTCCGCCGACGTGGACAAGTTCGACTGGGACGCCTTTGAAAGCGAAAAAGACCTGTACGACGCCGACAGGAAAACCATTACCGAAAAGTACGTGGACACGCTCTCCAAAGTCGGCGCCGGCGAAATCGTAGAGGGCACCGTTGTTTCGCTCAACAAGCGCGAAGTGGTGGTCAACATTGGCTACAAAAGCGAAGGCGTTATCAGCATCAACGAATTTCGCTACAACCCCGACTTTAAGGAGGGGGACAAGGTGGAAGTTTACGTAGAAAATACGGAAGACAAAAGAGGCCAGCTGCTGCTCTCCCACAAGCACGCGCGGTCGCTGCGCTCGTGGGACAGGGTGAACGAAGCGCTCAACAACGACGAGGTCATCAAAGGATTCATCAAGTGCCGCACCAAGGGCGGCATGATTGTCGACGTCTTTGGCATAGAGGCCTTTTTGCCCGGCTCGCAAATCGACGTAAAGCCTATCCGCGACTACGACATATTTGTGGGCAAAACCATGGAGTTTAAGGTGGTAAAAATCAACCCCGAATTTCACAACGTCGTGGTTTCGCACAAGGTGCTCATAGAAGCCGAAATTGAGGCGCAAAAGAAAGAAATCATCGCCAAGCTCGAAAAAGGCCAGGTGCTCGAAGGGACGGTAAAAAACATCACCTCCTACGGCGTATTCATCGACCTGGGCGGCGTAGACGGGCTTATCCACATCACCGACCTGAGCTGGGGCCGGGTGGCGCACCCCGACGAAATTGTGACGCTCGACCAAAAGCTCAACGTGGTAATCCTGGACTTCGACGACGCCAAAAAGCGCATCGCGCTCGGCCTCAAGCAGCTCTCGCCCCACCCCTGGGAATCGCTCAACCCCGACCTCAGAATAGGCGACAAGGTTACCGGAAAGGTTGTCGTAATGGCCGACTACGGCGCATTCGTGGAAATCGCACCGGGCGTAGAAGGGCTGATTCACGTCTCGGAAATGTCGTGGTCGCAGCACCTGCGAAGCGCTCAGGAGTTCCTTAAGGTGGGCGACGAAGTGGAAGCCGTTATCCTCACGCTGGACAAGGGAGACCGCAAAATGTCGCTGGGCATTAAGCAGCTGAAGCCCGACCCGTGGGAAAACTTTGAGCAAAAATACCCCGTAGGCTCCCACCACATCTCTAAGGTGCGCAACTTTACCAACTTCGGCGTGTTTGTGGAGATAGAAGAAGGCGTAGACGGCCTGGTGCACATCAGCGACCTGAGCTGGACCAAGAAAATTAAGCACCCCAACGAATTTACGCAAATCGGCGCAAAGCTGGAGGTCGTGGTGCTCGATGTGGATAAGGAAAACCGCCGGCTGAGCCTCGGCCACAAGCAAATCGAAGAAAATCCCTGGGATGTGTTTGAAACCATCTTCACCGTAGACAGCATACACGAAGGCACCGTTACCGAAATCATGGAAAAAGGCACCATCGTTGCGCTGCAGTACGGCGTGGAGGGATTTGTTACCCCCAAGCACATCGTGAAGCAGGACGGAACCGCAGTCCAAATGGACGAAAAGCTGCCCTTTAAGGTGATTGAGTTCAACAAAAACTCCAAGCGCATCATCCTTTCGCACAGCAGAACGTACGAAGACGCCAAGCGCGAAGGCGAAGAGGCGTCGCGCAAGGAGGAAACCGAAAGCACGCAAAAAGCCATTAAGCGGGTAAAGGCATCGCTCGAAAAAACTACCCTGGGGGATATTTCCGGCTTGGCCGCCCTGAAAACAGAAATGGAAAACAGCGGGCAGCAAAAAGCGGAAGCCGCAGCGGCAGCACCGGAGGTAGCGACCGCAACACCGGAAACCGCAGCAACAGCACCAGAGAACGCAGCAGCAGCACCGGAGGTAGCCGTAGCAGCACCGGAGGTAGCCGTAGCAGCACCGGAGGTAGCCGTAGCAGCACCGGAGGTAGCCGTAGCCGCACCGGAAAGCGCAGCAGCAGCACCGGAGAACGCAGATGCAGCACCGGAAGGCGCAGAAGCGAAACCGGAAGAAGGCGCAGCAGCAGCACCGGAAGGCGCAGAAGCGAAACCGGAAGAAGGCGCAGAAGCAGCACCGGAAGGCGCAGAAGCGAAACCGGAAGAAGGCGCAGAAGCGAAACCGGCCACAGAGGAGTAGCCGGCATATTTCTCAGACCGAAAAAATCCCCTGTTTTTGGCATAAGCAGGGGATTTTGTTTTTGCAACAGGTTTCCATAAACATATACCCTTGTTCTATATGAATTTTACCGTTACCATCCTTGGCAGCGGCTCGGCCCTTCCTTCGGCCAACCGGTTTCCGTCGGCGCAGCTGGTGAGCCTTCACCACCGCCACTACCTGGTAGATTGCGGCGAAGGCGCGCAGCTGCAGCTGTGCAGGTACGGGCTGCCGATGCAGAAGGTAAGCCACATCTTTATCAGCCACCTGCACGCCGACCACGTGCTGGGTATTTTCGGCCTGATTTCGACGATGAGCATGCTTGGCCGCGAGGCCCCGCTGCACATTTACGCGCCGCCGGGCATGCAGCCCATCTTAGCCGGCCACCTGCGCTACTTTGGCGACGGCGTAAGCTACGGCATCGAGGTGCACGAGCTGCGCGGCGACCGGAAAGAGGTCGTTCTGGAGGAGGAGCACTTTACCGTAGCCTCCTTTCCGCTTCAGCACCGAACGCCGACCTGCGGCTTCCTGTTTCGCGAAAAGACCCCGCCGCGCAACATCTACAAGGAGGCGATAGAAAAGTACCGGTTGCCCGTTTCCGCCATTTTGGAGGTCAAAAGGGGCGGCGACCTCACGCTGCCCGGCGGAGAAGTGGTGCCCAACGAAAAGCTCACCTACCAGCCCTACGCGCCGCGCACCTACGCCTACTGCTCCGACACCGTGGCCTGCGACGACGTTGCCCGGGAAATTTGCGGGGTAACCCTGCTCTACCACGAGGCCACCTTTGCCGACAACATGCGCGACTTTGCCGTAGCGCGCGGCCACACCACCGCCCTGCAGGCAGCGCAGATAGCCAGGGATGCCAACGCAAAGAAGCTCGTCATTGGGCACTTTTCGTCCCGCTACAAGAGCGCGGAGGCGCTGGTAGCCGAAGCGCGAGCCGTGTTCGCCAACACCTTTGCCGCCGAGGACGGGAAAACGTTCCCGGTAGAAGCCGATTAGCCGCCGGCGGGGGGGATACCCCGCTGCGGTTCCACACAAATAACGGTAGAACCGAAATTATTGCCTACACGGAAATAATTTGCCCCGTACTTTTACGGAAAATGGCGGAAGTTTGGGTAGTATTTTTACGGAAAAAGTTGTAACTTTGCCCACGATTTTTACGAAAAATAAATTATGGACTATTTCACACGAAAAATAGATGCTGCTCTGCTGGAGTGGAAAAACGACAGCCGGCATAAGCCGCTGATGTTACGCGGTGCACGGCAAATCGGCAAAACCTCTGCTGTGCGCAATCTGGGCAAAACATTCAAATACTATGTTGAAATAAATTTTGAAGATACACCGCAGGAAATCAATGATTTGTTTCAGGCGGGTAGTTCTCCTCAAAAAATTTGCGAGAAGCTGTCCGAAATCGTTGATACGACAATAATTGCAGGCGAAACACTTGTTTTTTTCGATGAAATTCAGGAACATCCGCCTGTTTTATCGCGTTTGCGCTATTTTTATGAACAATATCCTGAACTTCACGTTATTGCGGCAGGGTCGCTGCTTGAATTTGCACTTGAAGAAATACCCTCTTTTGGCGTTGGCAGAATTGATACCGTGTTTATGTATCCCTTTTCGTTTCGCGAGTTTTTGCTTGCTGAAGGACGCGCGATGTGGGCAAAACTTATTGGCGAGGCAACGCCCGAAAAGCCGCTTTCTGCCGGTGTTCATAAAAAATTGCTCGATGAATTGCAAACATTTTTGATAATCGGCGGAATGCCCGAAGTAGTGGCGGAATATGTACGAACACACGATTTTTTGCGTTGTAGAAACGTGTTAAACAGCTTGCTTGTAATGTTTCGCAATGATTTTGCGAAGTATAAAAAACGTATTCCTGCCGCCCGAATTAACGAGGTTTTTACTTCGGTTGCTCATCAGGCAGAAGGAAAATTTGTGTATGAACACGTTTCGCAAAATTTGAATAACGAACAGGTAAAAATATCTTTGCAGCTGTTGCTTGACGCGGGTTTATGCTATCAGATTACGCACAGCTCGGCAAACGGCGTGCCGCTCGGAGCAAATATTAATCCGAAATACCGCCGCATATTTCCCTTTGACACCGGACTTTGTCAGCGGATTTTAAATCTTGATGTTTCGCGCATTTTGCTCTCAACAGATTTTGATGTAATTAACAAAGGTGCGATTGCCGAAATTTTTGTTGCCTCCGAGCTAAAAAAAGCTGCTTCGTGCTACGTTGATGATGAATTATACTGCTGGGTGCGCGAGAAAAAAAAGGCAAATGCACAGATAGATTTTGTTGTTCAGCAGGGGCAAACAGTTGTGCCGATAGAAGTGAAATCGGGTAGCAGCGGCAGAATGCAGAGCATGTGGCAGTTTTTGAAAGAAAAAAATTCGGGGTACGGCATCCGCACTTCGCTCGAAAATTTCGCCGAATACGACAAAATCAAAGTATATCCGCTCTATGCAATCGGAAATGTTTTGAAAGAATAAGCTTGTAAAAAAATAGGCTCTACCGCTATTTGTGTGGAAGTAGAACGCTAAAGCTACATCAACTCAACTTTCGTATTCATACAATTTATTAATTATGAATATTTTACAACAAAGTTGTTTTTGGGTTCTATCATTTGTGAGACCTCACCCCTGCTCCCCTCTCCAAAGGAGAGGGGAGCAGGGACTTGAACTTCGGCGCAAGTCCACGCCGCCGTCCACGTGGGGTTTTACCCCACGCTATAGTGGCTGATCGCCCTTTACTCACCTTGTATTTTTTTATAAAGGTGTTCGTGAGGTCGCTACGCTCAGTTCAGGGCTTGTAAATACATGGCGCCGAAGTCAGTATTTGTATTTATCTGCAAAAATATGTACAATCGCGTCATCTGTATCATAAAAATATTTTTCACACAGCCTCCTTTGGAGAGGGGCCGGGGG
>JAIROF010000058.1 GCA_031257655.1 Prevotellaceae bacterium
ACCAAAAACCCCGCGACGGCATGTACGAAAAATACGTAGCCCTCGAAGGCGGCAAATCTTTTTCGGTGGTGATTAAGGAGGCCGCAAAGGAAACCAAGTACGGCGGCTCCCTGTCGATCTCGGATACGCTGAGGGGAGACAACGAGCCGGCCATTCGGGTTTACAAGGGAGCGCTGGTAGAAAACGACGTCATGCAGGTACAGGAAAGCGGGCTGTACCACATTGTGCTGGACTTGAACAAGGATGGCAGCCTGTCTGACAAGCTAATCGTAATTGCTCCCGTAGCGTGGGGCGTGCGCGGCGCCATGAACGGCTGGGGATTTACCCCGCTTACGGCGCCGGCCTTCAACAAAACGACCATGACCTACACCCTGACGGATGTTACGGTCGAAACCGCCGGAGCGTTCAAGTTTGCCTACGGCAGCGGCTGGAAGATTGAGCTCAACGCAGGCGCAACGCCGCTGGTAAAAGCCAACACAAACTTAGGCGCCGACGACGCGCTATGGCTAAAACCCGGAGGAGGCGACATCAGCATTGCCCGCGCCAAATATACCATCGACCTGACGTGGACGCTGGAAAAAGGCGCAGTCGGAAACAGCTTTAAATATACCGTGACCGAAACGGGAAAGTTAGAAGCGCTTGACCCCACAACTTTCGTTTACAGCCTCATTGGCGACGCCATTTACAACGACACAATCCAATCCAGCTGGGATTACGATGCAGACTTTACCTACAAAGGCAAATCAGGTAATACCTATACGTACGAAATTTCCAACATCAAGCTGGGGGTTGGAGAGTTCAAAGTCCGCTTCGGTCACGATTGGAGTAAGAATTTTGGGCTGGCAACAAAGACAGATAACGTACTCTCTCTTATTTTCAAGGGTGAGAATATTACTCAAGAAGCCGAGGCTACCTACGCTAAGATAATTTTCAGCTTCGATTGGGTAAATGACGCGGAAACAAACCCGACGCTAACTTTACAACCGTAAGCTAACGTGTAGCCCATAGCAAAGAAGGCTGCCAAAAAAAATCTTTTGGAGGCAGCCTTCTTTTTAATAAACAGGCAAAATGATACGCAACAAACTTTCCCGATTTTTTTTCCTCCTCTCTTTCGCTTCCCCGCTTCTGGCCTGCAGCAACAGCGATCGGCACAACGACGCAACGGAAGCGACATCTCCCCTACCCTACGCCGACGGCATCACCCGCCTCAGCGACGATTCCCTGGCATTCGTCCTCCTGGCGCCGGGCAAGGAGGAGGTGTACCTGGTGGGCGACTTCAACGGCTGGCAGGTGCTGGAGGAGTACAAAATGGAAAAAAGCGGCGAGCGATTCCACCTCAAAATCGGCAACCTACTGCCCGACAAAGAGTACCTGTGCCAATACCTGATAGACAACAGCGCGCTCGTTGCCGACCCCTACTCCCACAAGGTGTTCGACCCAGAGCATGACAAAAATATTCCCGCTTCAATTTACCCTGACCTCATCAAATATTCGAGCGGAAAGGCCAACGGCATTGCCACGATCGCTTCCACCCGTCCCGAAACCTACCCGTGGAAAGTGGAGCGCTACACCGTAACCCACCCCGAGCGCTTGGTTATCTACGAAATCCTGATACGCGACTTTACCGAAAGCCGCTCCATCAAAGGCGTGCAGGAAAAGCTGCCCTACCTGAAAGCGCTGGGCGTAAACGCCATCGAGCTGATGCCGTTCAGCGAATTTGAGGGAAACGACAGCTGGGGGTACAACCCCTCCTTCTACTTTGCGCCCGACAAAGCCTACGGTACAAGCGACGACTACAAGGCCTTTATCGACGAATGCCACGCCAACGGCATGGCCGTCATCATGGACATGGTGCTGAACCACAGCTACGGCCAAAGCCCAATGGTAAAAATGTACCAGGCCAACGGGACGGTCACGCCCAACAACCCCTGGTACAACGTAGCCTCCCCCAACACATCCTACTCGTGGGGGTACGACTTCGACCACGAAAGCAAGTACACCCAGGCGTTTGTGGACAACGTTTGCGCCTACTGGATAGAGGAGTACAAGGTGGACGGCTACCGCTTCGACTTCACCAAAGGGTTTACCAACAAAGCCGGCGACGGGCAAGCCTACGACCAGTCGCGCATCAACATCCTTACGCGGATGGCCAACGAAATTTGGAAGCGCAAAAAAGACGCCATCATCATCTTTGAGCACCTGGCCGACAACAGCGAGGAGAAGGCGCTGGCCGAGCACGGCATTTTGCTCTGGGGAAACCTCAGCTACAGCATGAACGAGGCCACCATGGGCTGGGGCGGCGAGCTGAGCAACGGCTCCCCGAAAGGCGACATTTCGTCGGCCTCGTACCGGCAAAGGGGCTGGGCTGCTCCCAACCTGGTGGCCTACATGGAAAGCCACGACGAGGAGCGGATTATGTTCAAAAACACCGCCTACGGAAAAGCAACCGGCGAATACGACGTAAAAAACCCGGCAACGGCCTTGCAGCGCACCCGGGCGGCGGCGGTCATCCTCCTCGCCATTCCGGGCGCCAAAATGATTTGGCAATTCGGCGAGCTGGGGTACGACTTCCCGCTGGAGGGAAACGGAGCCGACCGCCTGGCCAAAAAGCCCATCCGCTGGAGCTACTACGACGACCCAAACAGAAAGGCGCTGCACGATGTGTACGCAGAAATGATTGCCCTGCGCACCGGCAGCCCGATTTTCTCCTCCCCCGACTACACCGCCAGCCTGACCGGAAACTTCAAGTACATTGCGCTAAAATCGGACGACCAAGCGGCGGTGGCAATGGCAAACTTCGACGTCGTACCGGCTACCGCGCAGGTCAACTTTGGCCAACCGGGAGCGTGGAGAGAGCATTTTTCAAACACGGAAATAACCACAGCCGCAGCAACCGAAACCATACAGCTCGCGCCGGGAGAATACCGGCTGTACCTGAAAAAGTAATTGAGAATTGAGAATTGAGAATTGGTGGCGCCCTGACTTTCAGGCAGGACATTCATAACCGCAGGTCTGTGACCTGCGGAGCAACGCCACCGCATTGCGCCCTGCCTGAAAGGCAGGACGCTCATAACCGCAGGTCACAGACCTGCGGTTAGGCAGCGACCACCGCGCCGCCCTGCCCGAAAGGCAGGACACCCACACCCGCAAGCCTGTGACCTGCGGGTGAGCATTAATTTATTTTTCACCTTTTACACTGTCCAACATCACCATATAAGCTACAAAAAAATGATAAACACAAGCATCAAAGGAGTCCTTCTCCTGCTATCGCTATCGGCTGCCGCGCTGAGCGCACAGACGCTGACGTCCCCCAACGGAAACCTGCGCATGAGCTTTTCGCTTTCGGGCGACAGCGCCCCGCTTTACGCCCTGACCTATAAAGAAAAAACCGTAATCAAGCCCAGCAAGCTGGGCTTGGAGCTGATGCCGGAGGGCGTAAAGCGCACCTTCAGCGACTTTTCTCCCGAAGGGCAATCGCCGGAGAAGCAGAGCCTGAGAAACAACCTGTACAGCGGGTTTCGGCTGGCCGGCAGCCAGACCGCCTCTTTCGACGAAACGTGGCAACCGGTCTGGGGCGAAACCAGGAGCATCCGCAACCGCTACAACGAGCTGGCCGTTACGCTGAGCCAGCCGGCCACCGAGCGACAAATCCGCATCCGCTTCCGGATTTTCGACGACGGGCTGGGCTTTCGGTACGAATTTCCCCAGCAGCAAGCGCTGGTTTACATGATTCTCAAGGAGGAGCGCACGCAGTTTGCCATGACCGGCGACCACATCGCCTACTGGCTCCCGGGCGACTACGATACGCAGGAGTACGGCTACACCACTTCGCGCCTGTCGGAAATACGCGGCTTGATGCAGGGCGCCATCACCCCCAACTCCTCGCAGACCCCGTTTTCGCCCACGGGGGTGCAAACCGCCCTAATGCTGAAAACCGACGACGGGCTATACATCAACCTCCACGAGGCGGCGCTCATCGGCTACAGCTGCATGCACCTCAACCTCGACGACCAAAACCTCGTATTTGAAGCCCACCTCACGCCCGACGCAAACGGCACAAAGGGACACCTGCAAGCTCCCTGCCACACCCCCTGGCGCACGATCATCGTGAGCGACGACGCCCGCGACATCCTGGCCTCCAACATTACGCTAAACCTGAACGAGCCTTGCAAGATAGACGACGCCGCGTCGTGGATAAAGCCCATGAAGTACGTTGGCGTTTGGTGGGAGATGATTACCGGCGCCCGCGACTGGGCCTACACCAGCGAGCTGCCGGGCGTGCAGCTGGGCGTTACCGACTACGACCGGGTCAGGCCAAGCGGACGCCACGCCGCAACCACGGCACACGCCAAAGAGTACATCGACTTTGCGGCGCTGCACGGCTTCGACGCGGTGCTGGTGGAGGGATGGAACGTGGGATGGGAGGACTGGTTTGGAAACGCCAAGGACTACGTGTTCGACTTCGTCACCCCCTACCCCGACTTCGACGTGCAGGAGGTGCGCCGCTACGCAGCCGAAAAGGGCGTGAAGATGATCATGCACCACGAAACCTCGGCCTCCATCCGCAGCTACGAGCGCCACATCGACCGCGCCTACCGCTTTATGAAAGACAACGGCTACGACGCCGTCAAGAGCGGCTACGTAGGCGATATAATCCCGCGCGGCGAATACCACTACAGCCAGTGGCTCAACAACCACTACCTGTACGCCGTAGAAAAAGCGGCGCAGCACAAGATAATGGTCAACGCCCACGAAGCCGTGCGCCCCACGGGCATTTGCCGCACCTACCCCAACCTGATTGCCAACGAATCTGCACGGGGCACGGAGTATCAGGCCTTTGGGGGCAGCAAGCCCAACCACGTCACCGTGCTGCCCTTCACCCGCCTCATAGGAGGCCCGATGGACTACACGCCCGGCATCTTTGAAATGGACATCGAAAAGATTAACCCGAACAACACCTCGCACGTGAACGCTACGCTGGCAAACCAGCTGGCGCTGTACGTCACCATGTACAGCCCCCTGCAAATGGCGGCAGACCTCCCCGAAAACTACAACCGATTCCCAGACGCTTTTCGGTTCATAAAAGACGTAGCCCTCGACTGGGACGACAGCAAATACCTGGAGGCCGAGCCTGGAAAGTACATCACCGTGGCCCGAAAAGCGAAGGGCAGCAGCTCCTGGTTTGTCGGAAACGTCTGCGGTGAGGAGGGCTTCACGTCAAAAATTACGCTCAGCTTCCTCGACCCGGGCAAAAAATACACCGCCACCATCTACGCCGACGCCCCAAATGCGCACTACAAAACAAACCCGCAAGCCTACACCATCCAAAAAGTTGAGGTAACGCACAAATCAACGCTAACCCTGAAATCCGCACCGGGCGGAGGATACGCCATTAGCATCGTGATGAAGTGAGGGGCGGGAAACCTATTTTTGGTGTTCGCGAGCTCGCTGCGCTCGGTTTTCTGACAAAACAACCTCAGCAGCCGAAAGAAGAACAACAACAACCGACAATGACCTCACTATCTTACTATTAACGGATTCCGATTTTATATTGCGCTACACATCAGCGAAATAACTTGAAAAATCCGATTTTCGTAGCAACAGAATATTTCTTGTAAATATCTTTGTATTAAAGAAATAATTATTATATTCGCAGCAAACTTAATAGCGGAATTATGCATATATAGCGCAGCAAAAGCCGATCGGGGCTGAAGGCCCGGCAAGCATTAGCGTATGGCAACGCCCTACGAAAATGGCGCCCCACCCGCCCTATAAAAAACTAAAAACTAAAAACTAAAAACTAAAAACTAAAAACTAAAAACTAAAAGATGCGCAAGGCGGCAAGACCTCGCTCGGCGTAGCGTCCACGCTACGCCGAGCGGGGCGAAAACAAGCGCTACGCGATATTAATCATCTTAATCCCATAAATCCCGTAAAATCCGAGTTCAGACAATAGCGGCGCAACGCGGACGCTACGCGATATTAATCATCTTAATCCCATAAATCCCGTAAAATCCGAGTTCAGACAATAGCGGCGCAACGCGGACGCTACGCAAGGACTCCCCCTCGTTAGGAAACGAGGGGGAGGAAAGGATAACGTTAAAAACGTAAGGCCATTTCCCCCTCGTTGGGAAACGAGGGGGAGGAAATCGCTCCCCACAATTTATGATACAATACTAATTCTTAATTCTTAATTCTTAATTCCTAATTCTTAATTATTAATTCTTAACCACTTTCTTTGTCCACCCCGAGCTGCCGCTTACGATGAGCAGCTGGTGTGGCAGTTGGGGAAGGCTGATTTCGTTGATGCCGGCCTGCTTTTTGCCGCTGTATATTCGGCTTCCCTGGGTAGTGAATACGTCTATCGCTTCGGCAAAGGGGGTATTCACTATCAGCATACCATTTTTGGTGTACACCAGAATTGTCGAAGCGCTCAGGCTGCCGACCGCTGTTTTTACCTTTTCTACCACCAGCACCTCACAGGAGTCGGCTTTTCCGCCGTCTTGCGCCGTCACCGTGATGATGGCGCTACCCGCAGCCAGCGCCGTTAGCAGGCCGGTTGTATCTACGGTTGCTACCGCTGGGTTGGTGGAGCTCCACCCCAGGTTTTTGTTTGCCGCATCGCTTGGCTCAACAAGCGCAACCAGCTGCAAGGTATCGCCCACCTCCAGCTCGCAGCGGGCTTGGCCGAGCGATACGGCTTCTACCCTTACAGCCGGTGATACCGGAAGCAGCGCTACAATGTCTTGCTCGCCGAGCGCTGTGCTGTAAATCCGGAAATCGTCGTAGCTGTGGCTACCGTATGGATCGCTCGACCACTGCGACTTTCCAAGGTAGTTTTGCGTTGTATGCCCCAGGTGGGAGGGTTTTACCTCGTGGGCGTTTGTTGCCGTACCCACGAGCGCGCCATTCACGTAGAGGCTAAACAAATCTCCCCGCTGCGTTATGGCAATATGCACCCAGGCGCCTCTCGGAATGTCATGCTCAAAGTCGGCAACAAAAGTTTTACTTGTATCGCTGTTGTCGGCGGTAATCTTGTAGCGAATTTTGCCCGACAGGTAGGGGATTAGCGTCATAAAGCTTGCCGTACCGCTTCCGAAGTCAAACATGCGGGTGTTTTCTTCCCTGCTTTGCGGCAGGTTAACCCAGGCAGCAATGGTAAAGTCGTCCAGCTCGTCGGTCAGGCCATCGTATAGCTGGACGTACGATCTGTCGGTAGCGCTAAGCGCCACCGCCGGCGAGCTGTCGCCGGGCGTCCAGGCGGCGTCGTTTTTGAGGGTTGCGTGAAATCCGCCCCAGTCGTCGTAGGCCATTTCGCCGGAATTTTCGTTGAAGCCAAGGTGCAGGTGCTGTCCGGCTACAGGGGTGGCAACCCTCACGGGGCTATCCTGCCGGTTGCCGGAGGGGTCGGCTATTTTGTAGTAGTAGGCTTGCCCGTTGGCGAGGGCTGTATCCACGTAGCGGGAGGTGGTAAGGTTCGCTGCAACGACCTCATACTCGGCGTTGGCGTCCGTTGTGCGCATCAGGTTGCAGCCCGCATAGCTTACAAAATCCCACGTCAGGGTAACTTTTCCGCTGCCGGCGGAGGCGAGGAATGGGGCAGAATCGCTCCCCACCGCTTTGAGCCTGTAGGTCAGCTGGGTAAAGGCGGGCAAATTTTCGTCCGCAAAGGAGAGGGTTACCCGGCTATCGGTGGCGCTTGCGGCAACGTAGGCCACCGTTTCAAAGGCAGCGCTGTCGATGCTTCGCTCCACGAGGTATCCCCGCCCCGTTTCGCCGTTCAGGTCTTCCCAGCGGACGGTAGCTTTGGTGTTGCCGCCGGATAGCGAGTAGGATGCCGATGGCTCCACCAGCTTCCACTCGTGCCGGTATTCGCCGGTGAAGGCCTGCTGCGAAGGGTTGGCGGCGTAGTACTCCCCTGCGAGCGTCAGGCTTCCGCCGAGTACAATGGCGCGGGCGTCCTGCACCCAGTTGTAGATGGAGTAGCGCTCAATGAAGCCGGCGGTATCCAGCACCTGCAAAATAGCCTTTAGATCGTTGAGCTGCTTTTGGGCGTTGGCGGCGGTGTAGGATTTGTCGCTATCGGGCCATCCGCTTTCGGTAGTCCAGTTTGCGCCGTTGTTCCATTCGGTAATCCAAAGCTTTCGGCCTGTTCGATTGTAAATTGCTTTGAGGTCGTTATACCAATTTTGGGGCGATTTTCCTCCCCAGTAGGCGTGGTAGGCCACGTAGTCCACGCGGTAGTTGAGCCGGTCGCACTCCTCCATAAAGCTGTAGAGCCAGGAGTTGTTGGTAACGGCCGGCGCCCCCAGGCGCATCCCCGACTTCATCATTTCCGGCCAATCGGCGATAGCGTCTTCCACCGAAACGTTGGCCTGCTCCTCGTGGTCGGGCTCATTATAGCCCAGCAGGTGCGAAACATTGGCCTTGCCATATATTTCGCCAAAACCAGGCCACCAGCGCTGCTGCTTTATGGGGACGTACTCCTGGTTGGCAGCCGAGCTTTGGTCGGCGCTCCAGCTGTAAAACCAGGTTCCGTTTACGAAGTCGGTGGCGGGCTGCGATCCTCCGCCGGTTTGGCACCAGCCTTTTTTGGAAACCCACTCCCACTTAAACACGCGAATGTAGGAAACCGAGGCGTTCAAGCCTTTGGGCATAGCGTCCACCTCCAGATCGCCCGTGTCGGCAATGAATACGCGGCTGTAGCCCGTACCGTCGGTGTTGTTTGCCAGGGTAGCCATGTAGCCACGCTTGAGCTTAAAGGAGCGCATGGCGTTGTTGAAATCGCCCAAGCCGCTGTACGTGCTGACGCCGAACTTCTTGCCGACTCCCCCGAAGCTTGGCTCCGCAAAGGCCTCCAGCGCACCGGAGGCTGCGGCAATGCCGTTGGGGATGACCACCGCGCCCGCGCCGTAAATGCTAACGCGAACGTTTTGGTTGTTGGCGGCAGCCGCGCCGTTGATGCGCACCTTGCTCAGCCAGCTGCCGATGACCACCGAAGGCTTGATGTTGTCGAAAAACAGCCAGGCGCTGTCGGAGGTAAGGTTTACGCTGCTGTTGGCGAGGGGGCTGACGCCGGTCAGGTGGAGGTCGGTTTTGCCCGATACGGCTATGCTTACGTTAAAGAACGCGGGATAGGCCACCACGCCGGCGTTGTCAATTCGTCGCTCGGCTTGGGGGTTATCGCTCTTGGAGGCGGGGGCAAAAGCGCCCGAAGCGTCGAACGTTGCCGCAGTAACCTCCATGCTGACTTCGCCAGCCGCATAGTTTTTACCGAAAATGATGTGAGGCTCTGCCGCAACCTTGCGCAGCTGCAGGTCGGCAATGCTAAAAAGCCCCCACGACCCGCCAAAGGTAAGGTAGTACTGGCCTGCTTGGGCAGCGGTAAAGGTGAAGTCTGCCCGGTGCAAGACGCCCTGACTGGTGGAGGCAAAGTCGTGCGAGGCGATGGCGTTGGAGCCGTCGCTGCTTTGGCTCACGCCTGCGGTGATGGTTTTGCCGCCCGTTGAGTTCGACCAGTAGGCATGGAGCATGGAGAGCATGTAGGTGGCGTTGGCCTCGAGCGTCACGGGGTAGAGGTACTTTGCAGCGCTATAGCCGCTTCCGTCCCAGCGGATAAACATTATTCGCCCGCTGTAGGGTGCGCCGTCCAGCGTATGGCCGTTGGCGTGCCCCTCATGGACGTCGATGTAGCGCGCGCCGGAGGTTCCGTTTGCCGCGCTAAAGGGGGGCGTTCCGCCGGCTGCCGTCCAGCCGTAGTCTGTGGGTGCGCCGCTATTGCTGCCCTCCGTACCGGCCCACCCTCCTATCAGGTTGTCGCCTTTCTCAAAGGGGTCGACCTCAACGCCGCTCACCACGTCGTAAACCGGCGCCAAGCTGCGAGTAGCAATGTAGTAGCCGTTCTGGTAGATGTGCACCGCGCCGTTGGCTACGGCGTAGCGGAACGTTTGCTCGGCGCTGTTGTCTGTTTGCAAAAGCATCTCCGGCGCGCTCAGGGGGATGCTCCACGCCAGCTGCTCGGCATCGACGGAAGTCCTGAAGCCAACCCCCTGGGCGTTGCGGGCTTCCACATCCAGCCCGCGCCCCTGCGAAGAGGTTACCCGCCCCTTAAGCTCAAGGGTGTAGCCGCCGCTATCGGGGGGCGCTACGGCGGTTATTTTTTCAACGTCCACCGCCGACGGATTTGTAAATGCTCGCGGCGCGGCAATCAGCGCCGTCGCCAGCTGCTCCTTTTGCGGCAGCGCAGGCTCCTGCGCCCCTGCCGGAGAGGTGATGCAGCAAAGTGTTGCAGCAATAGCTGCCGTAGTCGTAAATCGTAAATTGTACATAATGGGTAATAATTAACGGTTAACGGTTAACGGTTAACGGTTAATGGTTAATGAGCTGCTGGCGCGGGATTGCAGCAGGGGCAAGGCATACCTTCCCCTCGCTTCACTCCCTCAGCACCTTTTTCGTCCATCCGGCTTCTCCCCTCACGATGAGGATTTGCGTGGGCAAGCCGGCCAAGCTGATGCGCACCACGCCGGGCTGCTTTTTTGTGTAGCGCAGCCGGCTCCCAAGCATGGAGTACACCTCTACCGCTTCGGCAAAGGGGCTGTCCACCCATAGCGTTCCGCTGGCAACAAAGAGGGTAACGGCAACTTCTGCCGCATTTTTGCGGTCGGTGTAGGTTTCGCTTCCCTGATGCTGCGCCGTATCCGGCGGGGCCGGGGGCGCCGGCGTTGTGTCCGGCAAGGTGGTATCCGGCGCAAAGCCGTTGGGGGCGTAGGCGCCGCTGGCGAAAGTCAGGCAGGCTACCTTGCCGACAGGCAAAGATGGGGGAGGCTCTTCCGCGTTTTCGCAAAATCCCGTCAGGGTTAGGCGCGGCTCGCAGGTTTTTTTTGCCAGCTCCAGCTCCCCAATGCCGTACATCACGCCGGCAGCGCCGGAAAACAGGAGGTAGTACACGCCGGTGGCGGGAACGGTAAAGGCAAAAACACCCTGTTGCAGCACGTTCCTTACTGTAGGCACGGGGAATGAGGCTGTGGCAAGTATTCCCTGCTCGCTCCTTGTGGTAGATATCGCCGTTGCCATGTTGCCGGGGCTTCCGTTGCTCCACCACTCGTAGAGCATGGAAAATTCGTAGGCAACGCTTGCCTCCAGCGTCACGGGGAGGCTGTAGTAGCCGTATGCTCCGTCCCATCGGATGGTCATCAGCCGCGCGGTGTAGGGGCTTCCGTTGTAGGTGTGCGCCGCGTACGAGGCGGAGGTTGCATCCAGAAAGCGGACGCCGCTGCCGCTATTGGCCGGCTGCCACGTGGCTATGGGGAGGGTGTTGCCCCACCCGTAGTCGGCGGGGCTTCCGGCGCCAAGGTTGTTTTCGCCCGCTACGCCCGCCCAATTCAGCGCAACGGGCACAGGCGGCGGAAAGACCTCCTGCCCGTCCACCATGTCGGGCAGCTCCACGAGGCTGCGGGTGGCGGCGTAGCGCCCGCTATGGTAAACGTGCACTTCGCTGCCTGCCACCGCCATGCGGAATGTCTGCGCAAGGCTGTTGTCGGCTATGAGGAGCGGCTCTCCTGCCGGCGGCATGGCGGCGGCGTTGAGCCAGCTCAACGCCGCCTCGCCCAGCGCCAGGCGGTAGCCTTTTCCCGCGCGGCTGCGCGCTTCGAGCAGCAGGCTGCACCCCGGCACGGCGGCGAGCTGCGCTGCTACCTCTACGCTGTAGTCGCCCGGCGGGTCGAAAGGCGCTACGCGAAGCGCCTCCTGCGGGGCAAGCGCTTTTTCGCCTTGCAGCGTGTCCTCCAGCGGGCTTTTTTTGGGCAGCGGCGGCGCAGCGCTTTCCGTATCAAACGCCGCCTGCGGGTAGAGCGCGCTTAGCGGCACTTCCGCTTTTGGCGTGCTGCGGCTCGACCAGCAGAGCGTTACCGGCGCCGACGGCGGCCCCGCCGCGCAGAGCAGCGCTATGGTGATGTTGTGCCGGTGCGAGGCTATGGCGTCGAAGCCAAAGGCATACTCCCGCACGTCGAGCGTTTTTTTGGTAAGCAGCGCCGTTTTTCCGTCCACCTCCACCGTAAGCGCTTCGGAGGCGCTCAGGTGCAAGGTGTATTCTTCGCCAAGGACGGTTTCAAAAGCGCCCGACCAGCGTACGCTTTTCGCCTCGCCGGGCGCCCCGTCCATGCTCACGGCGCCTACAGCGGCGGCGCCAAGGGGCGCGGTGAAGTCCTCGCCGGCAAAATACGCTACCGTCAGCCCTGTTCCCTGCGGGGCATGGGGGTTGCCAAGCAGGTAGTCTATGACGGTTATTTTCCTGTCATAGCCAAGGTAAACGAAGGACAGGACGCCCTCCTTTAGGAGCGCTCTGTCCACCTGCGGCTCGGAGCAGAAGCGGCCTGCGTCGTGGTCTGCAAGCAGGCGCCAGTCCGCGTAGTCGGCGGCGGGGGTTGCCATGTAGATTTCGGCGCCGTTGGCCACCACGTAGGCGTTGTCGAAAGCGTCCAGCACGATTTGCGACCTGCAGTACGAGTGGACGTTGTCGTCGCCGTTTTTGAGCAGCCGGTGGTGCAGCGTCCCGCTTTGGTCAAGGTAGTGGTGGTGGAGCACCGCCTTAGCCCTCGACGAGGCCCAGCTCGCATCGGTTTCGCTCCCCTCCATGTAGGAGTTGAGCACGTGCACCTGCCCTTTGCTGTCCGTAGCCTGCGACTCCTGGTTGATGTACCCCTTGTTGTAGGGAATATCCTTCAGCTTGAGGGTTGCCTGGCGCTGGCTCATGCAGGCTCCGGCAGCCCGGCTTTCGGTCCAGCCAATGGGGTCGGTTTGGGCAACTTGCAGGCCGGTCTTGTCGCGCCACGTTCGTCCGTGGTCGTCGCTGTAGCCGTAGTAGAGGTCGTGGTTGGAGGCGCCGCTAAAGTCGTCCCGCCAGCACCACGATACGTGTAGGCGTCCGTTCGGGTCGTAATCCATGCGGTTGATGTAGGCGCATGCGTTGGGGCTGGCGTCCATTCCCTGCACGTATCGCCCTACGAGGGTCCACGCGCGGGTATCCCCGTCGTACTCGCGCAGGTAGCTGTCGCCGTCGCCGCTAAGCTTATAGCGGCACTCGAACAGCAAATTCCCGTCGGGCTTGCCGATAAAGCGCGGGTAGGTAACGTCGGGCACCGCCACGTCCATAACGTTGGTCGTTGCGCAAAAGTTCTCCGGCGTCCACTCCATGCTGTCGGGGTTGTTGGCCGAGCCGCGCAGCGAATGGGAGTAGCGGAGGTCGTCGTTGTGGTGGTCGTAGGCAAGGTGTATGGAGCCGTCGCGCCGGCAAATGCCCATGGAGATGACGTTGTGGGGGTCGTCCTCCGCGTTTCGGTAGGGGAGCGCCACCTCTTTCCACGCGCCCAGCGGCAGCTTTCGCCGGGCAATGCACACGTTGCGCGTGGCGCTGTAGTAAACGGCGTACTGGTATCCCGCATGGGTAAGGATGGCGTCCTGCTGAAAGGCCTGCCCCGACAGCTGCTCCTGCGAAGCCATGACGTAGGCGCTGAGCGACGGGCAGGATTCGCCTACCCGCAGGCCGGCGGCTAAGGCGCCGCCTGTTGCCGCTGCTAATAAACTCGGTGACGATAGCAGCATAAGCGCTGCTGCCATTGATGCTATGGTATGCTTCTTTACCTTCATGCTATTTTTGTAATTACAATTTTTACATTTTCACCCTACTACCGCCCACCCCTCCTTTGGGAGAGGTGGACGGTGACAAAAAATTTCAAATTCCATTTAAACCGCCTTTCATTCCCCGCCGGAGGGCTGGTAGCCGGGCACAACGCTGCTATTATCGTCCCAAATGTTAATGTCCCTGTTTTCCAAAGGGCTGGTAGCCGGGCACAACGCTGGGCATTGGCGGCAGCGGCGGTAGCGGTATGTTATCCGGTATTGTGTTAAAATCGTGGCTCCACGCCCTTCTGCAGTAGCGCAGCTTTCGCCCCTCTGCGGTAAGGGTAAACCAGATGCGGCTCTTCAGGTTTACCTCTATGGTGCGGAAAGTGGACAATGGTATTTGCTGGAAGCGGGTTTCTTTGGGAAATTCGAAAATCACCTCCGATACCCTGCCCGTGTTTGAATCAATGATCATCTTAACGCCAAATAAGTGCCCTGTCGCCCGTATCCATGTCTTTTCTGCCGCCGAAAAAGCGTTGTTGACAATAGAAAAGGAATGTGGCCTTGTCCACGTTTCCTCCAGTACATCATCAATCATGTAGGGGGGGATTTCGCCGTTTTTGTAAGTCCACTTGGTGTAAGTAAGCTGGTTGTTGATGTTGTACAGGGTAACCCTATCACCATAGCTGTCAATGTCGCACTTGTAGGTGTATCCGTTACCAGCTATTGTTTTGGTGCTTGTATAGTAGCTGACGTTTTGGTTGAACGCCTGAGGCCGCGCTACACCTGAAAACAGCGTCAGGCACACAGCAGACAGAATAAAAAACTTTACTTTCATACGCTTCATAATATCACTTCACTTCACCTTACTTCGCCTTACTTCACCTTACTTTACCCTACTTTACTGTACCTTACCTCCGCGCTCTCTTTTGTTTGGAGAGGAAGCGGAGGCAAAGACTTTCCCGCTCAGCGCACCGCTCAGCCCCCGCCGCCGGGTTGGTAGCCGGGCACAACGCTGCTATTGTCGTCCCAAATATTAATGTTTTCATTTTCCAGATAACTTCTTGTATAGGTTTTGGAGGGAAAGGTTTGTGACGAAATCTGCACAAACTTCCCCTGCGAGTTGATAGCATAGGTAACATCTACCCGCTGCCCAACAAAGCTGGTAAAATTCTCAAACATTATAGGTGTTGAGGTGGCAGGCACAATCTTGGAAATAATAATCTTGTTTTGGGCGGTAATACGAAATTGTTTCACGGCAACGTATGGGAAATAGTCAACGTATGCCTCCAGCGTGCTTATCACGCTTCCTGTAGGTGTGACTACACATAAAACGGTCGTTCTCCAATCTGTCACACCTCCAAATGCAACTGCTACCAGCATATTACTACTACCCGGAATGGCAAATTTTCTAAAAAGACATCCTTGTTGTTCTGCATTAGGTTTTGTGTATTGTGTACACTGTAGGTCATTGTACAGCTTGTCGGGAATAGCGTTGTTGCTATTATCAACGGCAGAAGAATTTTTAGGAAATCTTGTTTTTTTTGTAGCGCTAAAAGGGACACTTTCTGTAGAAATGGAACTTAATGCAGCACCAATAGGCAGACCTCCTGCAGAATTTAGTAATGGTAACAGCATAAATGTTGCTATGACCGTCGTTAAAATAACTTTGTTAGTTTTCATATTATATTTATATTATTTGTTTGGTCTAATTTGAGTGATGGTATATTCTTGCTTTTTGTATGCGTTAAAATCCGTAAAAGTGCCGTTGGCCGCATCATAATAAAAGCGCAAGTTATCGCTGATTGCTTCTGCTGCCATAGCTTGGGATCTACCTGTTTCGATGTAGTTAAAGTAGTGGCCGCTTACCGCATTCCAGCCATAACCTATTACTACTACCCAATGATCTACAGTTCCGTCATTAATCCCCATATTGGAATGATGATTTACTCCAACCTCTATCGGTCGGTTTGCATCAATATGGCTTTTTAGCGTGTTGAATACAACATCAGCATTACCTACTTTTGTTAATACTCCATTCACCTCTACCCATAGCGTAATTTTATCTGCAGGCGAACCAATATTTGCGTTGTTGCCAAGTACAGTTCTCATTATTTTGTCAGCAACGCACTTGCAGTCACACACATGGCTTACATAGCCAGGATATTTGCTTTTGTCGAAAGCAATTTTCTTGGTTGTGGTAGATGGGTTGCCGCTGCTACTGCTGCCGCTGCTACTGCCGCCGCCGCCGCCGCCGCCGCCGCTACTGCCGCCGCCGCCGCCGCCGCCGCCGCCGCCGCCGCCGCCACCGCCACCACTGCTACCACTGCTACCGCTACCGCCATCAGTTGACGTTGAAAACATCGACGTATACCAGAAAGCAGACCCACCGTTACCGTAAGGGCTTGGTGCGGTAACCACAACCTCATCAAGCACTTGCGTCTGATTTAATTTGCTTTCTTCTGCCGATTTTATTCGCGCAGCCGCTTTCTTCACCAGCTTTGCCGCGCCCACCAGCGCCGCCATTGCCTTGGCGTTTTCGGCGCTGGTGTTGTTGGCGTTGCACACGTCGCGGTGCGCGGCTATCGCGCCTTCGTGGTACCTGTCTACGCTGAGGGTGTAGCCGCCATC
>JAIROF010000128.1 GCA_031257655.1 Prevotellaceae bacterium
CTATTCCAGAGCAACATGTACCTACCCATCACCGAAATGGAGGTGGAGCATGGCTATATGGATATTTACCTTCAGCGCACCTCTCGCTTTCCCAACATTCCCAACGAATGGGTTTGGGAAGTTAAGTATGTCAAAAAGGGAGATGCCGAGCACAAGAAGAGCGACGTATTGCAAGCAAAGCGCGAAGAAGCCCGCACCCAGCTTCAAAAATATCGCGCATCGCACCTGTTTGCCGGCCGCAGCGATGTTCGATTCCTATCCGTGATTTTTATCGGAAAAGACAGGTATGAGATGGAAGAAATAAGTGATTGACAGCTAATCCTGAAAGAGTAAGTATGCAGGGGCGAAAATTCCATGCAGGATAGCGGATGCTTTCAAATTTTGGTGGTGTCATAAATTAGAGGAGACGAAAAACCCCATTTAAACGGATTTTGCTTTCTTAAATTGCATATATACAGTAACTTAACTAAATGTTTTAGAGTCGTCTGTTGCTACTTTTGGTTCGTCATCGCAATCATACCTTCTTCCTTCAGCTATTTTTCTGATGTATAGTGTTATATAAAAGCAAAATCCGTTAAAGGTGTTCGCGATCTCGCTTCGGGCAGGTTACACGAGGGCGCTCGCACGTCCGCCTGCGGGATAATACGCCGCATTGCGCCCTGCCTGAACCGAAATCAATTTTTTTAAGTCTTTTTGCTGATATGTAGGACAATACAAAAGAAAAATTCGTTGTAGCCAGCAGCAATACTTGCCATATCATACAAATCATGGCATCACCGAGCAACGCCAAGTAGGGCTAAAACGCTCCCGTAAGCCCGTAGGCCTGCGTAGCGCAAAACACCTGGCTGTATATGTGAAATCCCTGCCGCGTTGTTTCAATCTTTCGGTTGAGCTGCAAGACGGGAAAACCCGCTTTCACCTGCAGGTACTTTTGCAGGCGCTTGTCGGCGCGAATGGCGAATAGCTGCTGCGTACCTCCGGTCACCTCAATCCGGTACTTGGCGCGAAGAAAGCTGAAGAGGGACCGGTTTTCGAGGCTGTGGAGGGTAAAGTGGGGCAGGTTCATGTTCGGCAGCATGGTAATATCTAAGAAGACCGGCCTCCCCTCCAGCAC
Organism: Prevotellaceae bacterium; assembly: GCA_031257655.1. GTDB lineage: Bacteria > Bacteroidota > Bacteroidia > Bacteroidales > UBA932 > JAITMY01. The sequence goes on from JAIROF010000128.1 coordinate 1,115, forward strand.
GCGCAGCCGCTCAAAGTAGATGCACCCTGCACCTTGCTCCGCCTCGCTAATCGGAAAGCTGAAGGCCTCCGTCCACTGCCTGAGCGTAGGCTTGAGGATGATGTGCGTCAGAACGTTTCCTTGCCCCACCGCAGAGGTCGTTCCGGTAATGGAGAGGATGCCGATGCCTTTTGGCGCGCTTTTCACCACGCTCTCCTTGCCCTGATGCTTCACAATAAAGCCGTCGGAGGCCAGCAAATCCAGCGCCTTTCGCACCGTTGGGCGCGTTGCGCGGTGAGCCTCCGCCAGCGCATTTTCCGAGGGCATCGCTTCGCCCGCAGAGTAGGCACCTTCGGTAATTTGCGTGCGCAAAAGCTCATATATTTGCCGGTATTTGGGGGAGGCGACCATTTTTTTAGCCCTTCAGCCAGTCGTAGCCTTTTTCCTCCAGCGCCAGCGCCAGCGCCTTGCCGCCCGTTTTTATGATTTTGCCGTGGTAGAGCACGTGCACAAAGTCGGGCACAATGTAGTCCAGCAGCCGCTGGTAGTGGGTGATGAGCACCACCGCGCTATCCTTGCTCTTGAGGGCGTTAACGCCGTTTGCCACGATGCGCAGCGCGTCAATATCGAGCCCGCTGTCGGTTTCGTCCAGGATGGCGAGCGCAGGCTCGAGCATCGCCATTTGAAAAATTTCGTTTCGCTTGCGCTCGCCGCCCGAAAAGCCCATGTTTACGCCGCGCGAGGCAAAGGCGCTATCCATCTCCACCAGCGCCATTTTTTGGCGCATAAGCTGAAGAAACTCCGAGGGCGACAGCTCCGGCAGCCCCTGGTGCTTTCGCCGCTCCGTGAGCGCGGCTTTCATGAAGTTGGTGTTGCTCACGCCGGCAATCTCCACCGGGTACTGAAAGCCGAGAAAAAATCCCTCGCGGGAGCGCACCTCGGGCGACATGGCCAGCAAATCTTTTCCGTTGAGCGTTGCCGATCCCTGCGTAACCTCGTAGCCGGCCTTACCCGCCAGCACCGCCGAGAGCGTGCTCTTGCCCGACCCGTTGGGCCCCATAATGGCGTGCACCTCGCCTGCGCATACGGCCATGTCTATTCCCTTGAGAATTTCCTTGTCGCCAACGGCTGCATGGAGGTTTGTTATCTGTAGAAGCATCTGTAAGTATTCTTTTAAATGTTAGGGCAGGCACATGCGCCCGGGTTGCGGCGCCGGCAAAAAGCGCTGGCGGCGCCGCAGCCTGCTCCGGCCGCACGGCTGCAAAAAATTTGCCAACGGCAAAAGTACACGAAATAATTCGCAATCCCCACAAGCGGGTAGGATTTTTTTGAGGTTCCCTCGAAAAGCGCTCTTTCTGTAGCGCATGAGCAAGGTGAAGCGGAGCCTCATTTGCCCATTGCCTCCAGCACCACGGCTGCCGCCTTTTCGGAGGGCATAGCGCCGCTGGAGGGTTTGAGGTGCGCAAGGCACTGCTGCGCCTGCGCAAGCTGCGCCTGCGCATGGTGGGGGTGCAGCATCAGCTCCAGCGTTTTTTGGTAGATCAAGTCTTCGCGGCAGCGTGACAGCGTAAATTCGGGGATAATCAGCCTATCGGCAAGAATGTTGATGAGGTTGGCGTACTTTGCGGTGACCAGCTTATCGGCAATCCGGTTGGTGATGGGGTCAAAGGTGTAGGCAATGAGGTGGGGGGTGCCACATGCCGCGAGCTCCAGCGTTACCGTACCCGACGCGGCTACGGCAAAGCTGCTTGCGCGGAAGGCGTTGTAGCGCTCCTGCTGACCCACAATCACGCGGTGCGGCGCCTGCATATCGGCAAAAGCGCGCTGCACCGCTGCGGCAATGGCGGCAACCGATGGGATGATGACGAACAAGTCCGGGAATTGCTCCCGCAGGCGCGACGCTACGCGCTTGAAAATCGGCACGAGCCTTTTCACCTCGTGGCTTCGGCTTCCGGGCAGCACGCACAGCAGCGTGGCGCCGGGCGGAACGCCGTGCCGGCGCCGGAAGGCGGAAAGATCGTCGTGGAGGTTTGCCGTATTCTCCACCACCGGATGCCCTACAAAGTCGCAGCGCAAGCCGTACTTTTCAAAGTATGGCGGCTCGTATGGCCAGAGGGTCATCAGCCTGTCCAGCAGCTTGGCGGCGGTGCGGGCTCGCCCCTTTTTCCATGCCCACACCTGCGGCGCCACGTAGTTGACCCGGGGAGCCGCGATTTTTTTTCGCTGTAGCCTGCCCAGCAGGGCGCTGACAAATCCCCAGCTGTCCACCGTAACAATCACGTCGGGCTGCCGCCGCTCGATGTCGGCAACCACCTGGCGCAGGCGCTTCAGGATGAGCGGCAGCTTGGGGAGCACCTCTCCAAAGCCCATCACCGAAATTTCTGCGATGTTGAACAAGCTATCGAGACCCTGCTCTGCCATCGTTTCGCCGCCCAGGCCGGCAAAGGCAAGGTCGGGGCGCTGCATCCGCAGCGACCGCATCAGGCGCGACGCCAAAATATCGCCCGAGGGCTCGCCCGTAACTATATATACCAGCTGGGACATGGGGAGGGAGCGGCAACCGGTGGGCTACGACTTGACCCGCTCGCCGTAGGTGCGTTCGCGCGTGTCCACCTTAATTTTTTCGCCTACGTTTACGAAGGTAGGAATCATGATTTCGGCGCCTGTTTCGAGCGTTGCTCGCCTCATCACGGTCGATGAGGCCGTATCGCCGCGCACGCCCGGCTCGGCGTAGGTAACCTCCAGCTCCACAAACGGCGGCAGCTCGCACGTCAGCACGCGGTCGCCGTCGTCGGTGTGGATCATCATTTCCACGATCTGCCCCTCTTTGAGCAGGTCGGGGTTGGCCACCTGCTCGGCGGGGAGGTCTATCTGCTCAAACGTTTCGTTGTGCATGAAGTGAAAGCCGCCATCGTCCTTGTACAGGAACTGGTAGGGGCGTCGCTCCACGCGGATAACCTCCACCTTTTCTCCGGCGATGTACGTGTTGTCCAAAATTCGCCCCGTTTCGAGGTTACGCAGCTTCGTCTTTACAAACGCGCCGCCCTTGCCGGGCTTGACGTGCTGAAACCAAACGATGGAGCAAGGCTTACCGTTGTACGCTATGCACAAGCCGTTGCGAAAATCTGCTGTTGTTGCCATTACAATTTACTTATTGGTTGAGGCTGCGAAGATAGCAAAAAAGTAGGACTGGACAAAATTGCAGGCTGATGGCGCCGCAGGAGAGAGGTTGTTGTGGTCGCAATGCTACAGCTCTCGCCGGGTGGGTTTGTGCGCAAGCCGGGTGGATACGCTTCGCTCCGGTCGCTTCAATTTTCTTGTCACGGGAGGAAAAGGGCGCACGCCTAATTTCCAATCCGGGTTCATTGGCCAATTCGTGTAGTTGAGTTTTCCACAGCTAAGCAGCTCCTACCTTATCCGTTGACAATTTCCTATCGTTTTCTAAGAAGCGATACAATTTATCAACTCTATTGTCGATCTGCAAGCTCTGTACAATATCTGTTTTAACATCAGATATATCTTTTCGCAAGTCTGAGCGTACATTGCTGATGTCTTCTTTCAGCTCTTTGCGTACTTCTTTTAAGTCCGTGCGTACGTTGTCAATTTTCACATCTAATTTACTGACGTCTTCTTTCAGCTCTTTGCGTACTTCTTTCAAGTCCGTGCGTACGTTGTCAATTTTTACATCTGATTTATTGGCGTCTTCTTTCAAGTCCGTGTGCACATTGTCAATTTTCACATCTAATTTGTTGATGTCTTCTTTCAACTCCGTGCGCACATTGTTGATGTCTTCTTTCAAGTCCGTGCGTACGTTGTCAATTTTTACATCTAATTTGTTGATGTCTTCTTTCAACTCCGTGCGCACATTATTGATGTCTTCTTTCAAGTCCGTGCGCACATTGTCAATTTTCACATCTAATTTGTTGATGTCATCTTTCAAGTCCGTGCGCACATTGTCAATTTTCACATCTAATTTGTTGATGTCATCTTTCAATTCC
>JAIROF010000150.1 GCA_031257655.1 Prevotellaceae bacterium
TTGTTCCTTTGTGGTTGGAAAAATACCACGAAGACACAAAGAACACAAGGTTTTCACAAGGAGAATTTTTATTACTTTTGTGATTTGCAATGAAATATGCTACCTGAGTAGTTACAAAGAAAAATTGCAGCAAGCCACCGAAAAGACAAATCTAATGATAATTTATGCAAGGCCACCCTTAAGCAATTGCTTCTAATTCCGTTCTCAAATGGCTTAGAACTCCCTGTAGCCATTTCACCATTTGCTGCTCATTATTAAGATTATGTATGTGACATCCATCGCTATGCCAATTCCCATTCATGGCAAAATGTATCCGTTTCACATCTATAATTTTCCCTTTTTCCGCTTCTAATAAAGAAGCAAAATCATACTGCTCAAAATCGTTGGCATATTCTCTCAACGTTTTTTCAATCGCCTGACTTGAAGTGATATGCCAATGTGGTTGTGGATGTTTTTCTTCAGGATTACTATAGCTGTCCCATTCTGCCCTGAATAGCTGTTGCTTTTCTTCTGCTTCTTTTCCCTTAGCGGTCTGTAAACAAAAATCGTTACGGCCGCCGTTGAGCATAAGATGTTTGTTATCAGCTTTATTAGGATTTAAACAAATGGGCAAAAATCCAAACCTCGTCTTCCATGAAGCTATATTTGTCAAGCAGTTCATGGGGCAAAGGCAGTACTTTTTTTTCAAACTTCGCTTCCGGCGTTTTTTTTATTATTCAAGCTTTCTACATTTCACAAATGCCGGCTATCGGGATATCGCAGCGCCTCAAAACGAGATTTTGCGCTTTGCGCATTTCCCCTTTTTTGTTTTTGTAAATTTTTGTATGCGTGGCGAAAAAGGGGTGGTAATTTCTACACATTTCTGTTTTTTAGAATTTTTTTTATTGTCTGCACAATATTTGGAGCGCGGAAAACGTTATTGGAGTAGTAATATAGAGCATGGGCAATATGGATTATGCCAAATCGAGGAAAAACCAACAAAAATAACAGCTATTATGGTTACACTTAAAATTAGAGGACGAAAAAGCTTTTGCGCGGCCGCATTTTTTCTGAGCTTGGGTATGCTGGTGTTCGCGCCGGCCAGGTCGCAAACGGCCGTAGACGCCACCATTCTGTCCACCAACGTGGACGTGCAGCGTAAAAAGCTGTACGTGGAGATGGGCTACACGCCGAAAATCTGCGGGAGCTACCAGCTTCGCTTCCGGCTGGAGACCCGGAAGGGGACAACCTACACGGATATTGAGCTCGATTCGGTCATCAGCAACGACCACGGCACGCAAAAGATTGCCACCTACAGCGACAACGGGACGCCCCTCAAGGTGCTCAACTTGGATAATACCGCCGTTGGCGGGTACAACCTGCGCTTTGCGCTAAAGGGCAGCGTTGCCAACGTTACGGCGGCAGACAGCCCGGTGGTGTGCCTCGAAACCTACCGCATTGCCTACCGGTGCCGCTGGTGCGGCGTGAACCGGTCTGACATCCTGTTTACCCCCAAAGACCTCGACCCGCAGTGCCCCTACGCGGGCGACGACCTGGTTGCCTGCGGGCGGCGCGTGGGGGGCGGCAAAAACTGGGAGGCCTACGTGCAAGACCCCCGCGATTGCCGCATTTACCGCGTGGTGCAAATGCCGGACGGCAAGTGGTGGTTTGCCCAGAACCTCAGCTATCAGGATGGCCTCACCGCCCCGCAGGGCGGCGGCGCGGGCTTTGCCGGTGGCGTAGACTCCTACTTCTTTTGCCCCGGACCCAGCGGCAAGGCGCAAACAACGCTGCTGGAGGATGGCAACAACAACGACATTAAGTGGAGCTGCGAGGTTTACGGCGCTTTGTACTCGTGGAACACGGCGCGGCGCTTCGACGGCACCGGCACCCTTCAGTCCTCTACGGCCATCACCTCCGCAGCCACGACCTCTTCCGTGCGGGGCATTTGTCCGCCCGGCTGGTTCCTGCCCAACGACGCCGACTGGGGCATTATGCTCAACAGCGCAGAAGGCTGCGCAACGCCAGCGACCGCCTCAACGGAGGTGGCGCCGCTCAACCCGCCCTGCAACCACTTCCTCAACCCCTCCTCGCAAAGCGCCATAGCGCTCAGCGCGTCGGGCGTTCCCAGCTCGGCAAGCGAAAACGCCCCCGGCGGAGCGCTGGGCAACATGCAGATGAACGGCTTTAACCCCATTGGCGCTACCATATACTACTACGACTTGGGCTACCAGGCCGGCAAAATGCTTAAGGCAACCCCCACCTGCCCCACAGACGCCATCTGCGACAACGTTGCCCGAAACGATGCTAATGGCGCCTCGGGCCTGTACGCCGAAAACAACAGCGACGGCACGCAGAAGGTGCGCTACGCCTTTACCCGCTGGATGTACGCCGGGCGGGAAGCTTCGGGGAGCGACCGCTTTGGCTTCTCCGTCCTTCCGGCAGGCTTCCGCTCCTCCCAGCCGGCCAGCGGCAGCAACAACGACAGGTCGGTTTTTGCCGGACGCGGGCAGTACGCCATCTTTTTGTCCTCCACCCACTACAGCAGCAGCACCACCGCCCCGGTGCTGCGCGGATTCTTCCACGACGCTACCGAGGTGAAGCGCTTTTACGCCTCCGGCAGCAGCAACGCCCTCCACCACGCCTACTCGGTGCGCTGCGTGAAAAAATAGCCGGCTGCGCGCAGGCTGCACCACGGAAAGATCATTGCTTATAGCTCGTAATTTACACCCCAAAAGATAGATAGATAGATAGATGAACAACACAATGGCAACACTATTCAGGAAAACGGCGCCGCCTATCCTTGCTTTTGCCCTGTCGGCGGCTGCGGCCTACGCCCAAAACGAACCGGCAACCATTCTGGAGACCAACACCGACCTCCGGAACGAAAAGATATTTATTCGTATAGCCTTCGACGGCTTGAGCTGCCGCAGCTACAACCTCCGCTTCCGGCTCCAGACAACGAAGGGCAGCATGGGCTACCAGAAAATTAAGGTGCTCAACGGCGGCGTTTGGCGCGAAAGCGACGCCAAAGAGCCTGCCGAGTGGATTACCCGCCTCAAAAGCAGCGATTCGGTGATGTACGGGATGAAAGTTTCGGGCTACGAGCTGGAGTTTCCCCTGCCGCAGGGGCTTTCGGTGAGCGATAGCGCCGAAATATGCATAGAATCGACGGTCTTTTCGCAGCTGTGCGAAAGCTGCGGCGTTGGCGGAACGGATATGATATTTACCCCTGCCGACATCGACCCCAGCTGCCCCTACCCCAACAAGGGAAACGACGTGCTGGCCTGCTACCGGCGCGACAGCAAGGCGGGCAGCTGGGAGGGGTGGATACTCGACGACCGCGACTGCAAGCCCTACCGCATGGTGCAGATGCCGGACGGCAAGTGGTGGATGGCGCAAAACCTCAGCTACTACGGGACGCAGGCAAAGCCCCTGGACAAAAAGCAAACCGCAAACCTCCCCAACGCCACCTCCGTTACGGGGGCCGACTACCTCCGCACCTACTGGTGCCCCCCGTTGGGCAACAGCGGAAACGGGAATAAGGGAACGGCGGGCTACGCCTACGCGCTGAGCAGCAATGGCAACCAGATACCCAGCAGCAGCATTGGCTCGGACAAGGCCTGCCAGACCTACGGCGCCCTCTACCCCTGGGCTACGGTGATGTCGCTCGACGGCTACGCCTCCGCCACCAACGACGCCGCCCTGCTTCCGGCAGCTCCCATCGGCAGCGAAAGCACGCGGCGCGGGATATGCCCCAAGGGATGGTTTGTGCCGAGCAGCTACGACTGGGGCAAAATGCTCAACCTCGTGGAGGCCGCCTGCGGAGGCGGATGCCCCGCCTCGGGCGCAAACGCCGGCGCCGCGAGCAACCTTAACCTCACCTCGCCCTGCGCGCACAACTATACCAGCGCAGGCTACTCCTACTGGGCGGGAAGCAAGTGCGCCTTTCGGGATTTGCTGAGCACAGACGTGGCGCCGGCGAGAATGCCGGACGGCACGCTGACCAGCTACGCCACCGCCGCCGGAAGTAGCGCATCGCCGGGCGTTAAGCCAAACGTGGCCTACAGCGCATCGCCTACCGCCCAAACCAACAGCCTCAGCGCACCCGCAACCATCATTACCTACGCTACGGAGACAAACCCCTGCTGGAACTACTTCCTGCCCGAAACGGCGGGTACCGACAAGTACGGATTTTCGGCAAAACCTGCCGGCATGCGGCACTTCGACCTCAACAACTTGGCAAACTTTTACTACATGGGGGAGTTTGCAGGATTTTGGACGTCAACCTCCGCGAGCGGCAGCGCAAACGCTACGCTGTATAACGAGCTGGCCTACGCCCGGGGCTTCCGCTACAACTACCGGCATAACGCCGACATCAACTCCGCCGTGCAGAGCTGGACGTGGAGCAAATCGACGGGACTCTCCGTCCGCTGCATCGCCGACCAAAGACCGTGAAGTAGTTGAAAGTTGAAAGTTGAAAGT
>JAIROF010000222.1 GCA_031257655.1 Prevotellaceae bacterium
GCGGGGCAGGTGCATTAGCAATCACATTCCGTCCCTACGGGACGGGGCGCCGCTATTGTCTGAACTCGGATTTTACGGGATTTATGGGATTAAGCCGAGTATCCCATCTCTTTTCGCGCTACATTTTCTCCCCTTTTGCCAATGCCCGGATAGCCCTGATAAAAATCGTTGCCGTAACCGCCGACGCCACGAAATCGGCTATCGGCATGCTGCTCCATACGCCTACGGTGTGGAAAAATCGCGGGAGGATGAGCAGGCAGGGCGCCAAAAACAGCAGCTGCCGCGTGAGCGAAAGGAAAATGGCCACCTTGGGCCTCCCGATGGACAGGAAAAAGTTGGACGCTACCATCTGAAAGCCAACGAGGGGGAAGACGGCAAAAATGATGCGTATCCCCTGCACGGAGGCCTGCGTGAGCTCCGCATCGGCGGTAAACCACCCGACAATGAAGCCCGGAAAGAGCTGGCACACCAGCGCGCCAAACGTGGTAACGCCGCTGCCCCACCAAATGGTGAGGCGGGTAACCTTGCTCACGCGGTCGAAGAGGCGCGCCCCGTAGTTGTAGCCCACAATGGGCTGCATCCCCTGGTTGAGGCCCATGACAACCATCACAAAGAGAAAAACAATCCGGTTGATAACCCCGTAGGCGCCAATGGCCACATCCCCGCCGTACTCCTTGAGCGCCTTGTTGATGAGAATTACTATCAGGCAGGCGCAGGCGTTCATCAGGAAGGGCGACAGCCCAATGGAGAGCATGCCCTTTACCAGATCGGGCTTTAGCCGGAATATTCCCCGCCGGAAGTGCACCACGCCGCCGGGCTTCAGCAGGTGGCGGATTTGCAGGGAGAGCGAAATGACTTGCGCGATGACGGTTGCCCACGCCGCCCCCTTAACGCCCCACCCAAAGCCAAAGATGAAGAGCGGCGCCAGCGCACAGTTGACGCCCACCGACAGCAGCGTAGCGTACATCGCCATGCGCGGATGCCCCGCCGACCGGATGATGGCGTTAAGCCCAAAGTACATGTGCGTAACGACGTTGCCCAGCAGAATGATGCGCATGAAATCGCGGGCGTGGGGGATGGTGTTTTCGCTTGCCCCAAAAAAGTAGAGGATGTCGTCCAGAAAGGGGAGGCAAAGCGCCGAAAAGAGTATTCCCAGGATGATGTTGAGCACCAGCACGTTGCCCAGCACGCGGTTGGCGCTGCGGTAGTCCCGCTGCCCCAGCTTGACCGAAACCAGCGTGGAGGCGCCCACGCCCACGAGCGACCCAAAGGCTGCCGCAAGGTTCATGAGCGGGTAGGTGAGCGCCAGCCCGGCGATAGCCCAGCGGCCTACGCCGTGGCCAATGAAAACGCTATCGACAATGTTGTAGAGCGACGAGGCAACCATGGCCACGATGGCCGGAAGGGCGTACTGCCCCAGCAGCTTCCCGATGCGCTCGGAGCCTAATGTAAGCGGTGTGTTGGACATTTTATATTATATCAGCTTATTTTTTGCGTAAACAAGGTGCAGCCTGTAAAAAGGCGCTCGGCGTTGGCGGGTATTTTGTCGAAAACGCCAAACAGGGCTGCGCCGCTTCCCGACATGGCGGCGTAGCGCGCTCCGCAGCCGTAGAGCGCATTTTTTATGCGGCTTAGCGGCGGATATTTTGCAAAGACGGAGGGCTCAAAGTCGTTGACCAGCGCCTCCCGCCACGTTTCTATGCTCCGGCTTACGACGCCCCGCAGGTCGGCTGCCGGCGCCTGGGGCGTAACCCCTGCGTAGGCCTCGGCGGTGCTGACGCTCAGCGGAGGCTTGACCACCAGCAGCTCGTAGCCCGAAAGGTTGACCGCTACCGGCTCCAGTATTTCGCCGCGCCCCGTTGCCAGCATGGGGGTGTTGTAAACAAAAAAGGCGCAGTCGCTGCCCAGCTGCGCCGCGTACTCGGCCAGCCTGCGCTGCGAAAGGCCAAGGCGAAAAGCTGCGTTGAGCGCCTGCAGCACGGCGGCGGCGTTGCCCGACCCTCCGCCAAGCCCCGCGCCAAGCGGCACCTGCTTGTGCAGGAAAATGTTGGCGCCGGGCAGCCCAAGCTCTTGCTGAAGCAGGCGAAACGCCCGCGTGCACAGGTTCCCCTCCTGCTCAACGTCCATGCGAAGACCCGTGCAGCAAAGCGTAAACGATTGCCCCGGAACCACCTCCACCATGTCGCTCCAGCCAATGGGAAAAAACACCGTCTCGATGCTGTGAAAGCCGTCGGGACGACGCTGCGTAACGTGCAGGCCAAGGTTGATTTTTGCGTTGGAGAACAGGAGCATGCGATTATAAATGCTGAATTACAGGTTTCGGGCAAGCTTCGGGCAAATTTTGGGCAAATTTTGGGCAAAAGTACATGAAAAACTTGGGTTTCTCAAGCGCATGCGGTGAAAAAAGTTTTTTACAGCAGAAGCGGTGCTTTTGCCGGCTGCCGGCGGGCGGTTGCCGGCGGCGGAAGTCATGCGTAAGGCTCTCCGATTCTCAGCAGGTCGGCAAGCATTTGCCCCTTCTGCTGTAGCCAAAATGCGGCGTCGCAGACGATGATGAGCTGCTTTTTTGCCCTGCTCACGGCCGTGTTTACTAAGTTGAGGCCTTTTGAGGACGGATTGGCCGTATCTACAAACCACATGTCGGCGGTATCCACCACGCTTAGGATTACCGTATCCCACTCTCGGCCCTGCGAGCCGTGTACGGTTTGTATTTTTAAATCATTCCTTTCCTGCGGCAGGTGTTTACTTAGCAGCCTCACCTGTTTTTTGTAGGGCGTCAGGATCATAAAATCGTCCTCCGACAGGCGCTTTAACCTCCCCGCCACACCTCTAATTTCTTGAACTTCTGCCATTGAGTTTCTTGACTTTGATTCCTCTCTTTTGGGGGCGTTAATGTACGATATTTTCGTTTTTCCGGTGGGTGTTGCAGCGCAGAAGTCGCCATCGTACACATACTTGGCCAGGATTTGGGCTAAATTGTTGCCGAATCTGAACGTGGCGTTTAGCGACGTTTTGGTAATTGCGCTTGGCCTAAAGGGTAGATTTCTGAGGTAGCTGCTTTTGCAGGCGTCTTTGTCGCAGGCAAACAGGGTGTCGAGAAAAATTGCCGCTTGCGCCCACAGGAACATGTTTGCATATTTGGCGTCTCTCTCCATTTCGGAGTCGTTTATTTCGCAAACGGGCGGCAGCTGCATGTGGTCGCCCAGGAAGGTAATGGGCGTTGGATGGGTGAACAGCGTGAGCGCTTTGACCATGTTGGCGTAGCCGGCTTCGTCCAAAAAAATATGCGCCACGTTGAGCTTGGAATCCGTGTACCTCGAAATGTACCCGTCGAGCGTGCAGGCTATGACGTTAACCGTTTTTAATCTTTCTTCCGTCGAAACGGCTTTTAGCCTCTCCCGCGCCTCTTTGTAGAGGCGGAGGTCATCCTCAATGCTAAGCAACGAGCTGCCGCTGTATTCGGGAAACAGGTGTGCGTCTATTTTCAGCTGCTCCTTAGCGGCTTCAAGCTTTTGGACGATTTGCTTTTTTACGTCGCTACAGCGCTGCGGCGATAAGTCTTTTGCTGCGTCGCCAAGCTCTTTGTAGCCGGAAAGCTGGGCCTTAATGTTTTCAATGCGCTCATTTTGAGCGGCTTCCAATGCATTCTTTTCGTCTATCAGCTCTTTTTTTGTTTCGTCCAGCTCAGAAAGCCGGAATTTATGCAGCTCCAGCTGCTTTTTCAGGTCAAACAGCTCGCGTTTCGTGGCGGCTATGGCTTGCTCTGCTGCCGTTGGCTTCGAGGAAAAGGTTTTGATGAGCTTGTTGGCAAAGGAGTTGACCTTTGCCTCCTGTTTTGCCAAGCTTTTGTAGCCCGTTGCCACTTCTTCTTCAAGCAGCGTTACCTCAATTTCCGTAGTTTTGTGCTCCCGGTCCGTTTTTTTGAGCGCTTGCCGAATGTTTCGGCGCTTGGCGGAGAAATCTTCTACCCGGTCAAATTGCTCCAGGGTGAGGCCGGCTTCCTTGACGAAGCGCTGCGTTGAGCGGTAGGTTTGCATTCGCTCTAAAATTCGCAGCTGCTTGTCAATTTCGTGTATTTGCTTGTACACGCCCAGCTCTTCGCAGACTTCCGGGTATTCTTCTGCAAACTTTTTGGAGGGGATGCCCAACCGCAGCACTTGCTTTCTGTTAATCGCTGCCTTGTCCGTCATTTTTAGCACGCCCCTTAGCACCTGTTCGAGCGCATTGTTTGTTGGCGCTAAGATGGCAATTCTGTCGCGTTTTTTGGCGTAGTGCACCACGGCGTAGGACAGAACGATTTGCGTTTTTCCTGTTCCGGGCGCTCCCCATACGTAGCTAAAGGGGTTGGTAAAGATGTTTTTGAGGGATTCTTTTTGGTTGTCGGAGGGCTGAAATCCTTCTTCGTTAAAGAATTGTATTTTCTGAAATTCGCAGGAGTACTTTGACGCTGTGGTTGGCAAAGCAACTTTTGCTCCGTTTAATTCATACCAAGCTTTAACCCGCTGCACTAAAAATTTCAAATCTGCTATTATTTTGAGGTCTTCGCGCTTCAGCTCCCAAAACGCCTCCCTGATATTTTGGTCAGGCTTTATGAGGAGGATGTTTTTATCGTTGTCGTACTCCAGCACCCGGACTTTTACGGTGTCGTACTGCTCGTTGTTTCGTAGATTTCTGAAGAAGATAGCTTCCGTGTCGAACAGCTTTGCCGACAGGCGCAGCTTGATCAGCGCATCGCCACCCTGGGGATACTCTATGTCGGCTATATCCACTACCTGAACACCTTTGTCGTTTTGCTCCAAGTATTCATAGTATACCTTTGCGCTGTCTATTGACGCCTCTCGAATTTCTTTTGCGGTCATATGCCTGGTTTTTGCCCCACCTGAAGAATATTTGCGCTGCAAAAATACATGAAAATCTCAGATTTTAGCGCGCGCGAAATAAAAAAAAAGCTTTTCTACTGCGGAAGGCTTACTCGTCGTCGTCGTACTCCGGTCGGAAAATTTTTCTGCCGGGTTTGGTGTAGGAGAAAGCGAAGATGCCCACGACAATAGCGGCGCTGCCTATAAACATAAAAAGTCCTGCGTTCATAATCGTTACTTATTTAATCGGTTGCCAATGGCTGTTCAGCAGCGCCCGTCATTTACGCTACCGAAAGCCGAGAGGATTTAAGCTTGGCTTAAAGGCTTACTCTTCGTCGTCGTACTCCGGTTGGAAAATTTTTTTTCCGGGTTTGGTGTAGGAGAAAACGAGAATACCTACCGCTATAGCGGCTAAGCACATAAACATAAAAAGTCCTGCGTTCATAATCTTTACTTATTTAATTTGTGACCAACAGTAGTAAACGCCAACGGACATTACAATACCCGATACAAACATCGCCACAACGGATGTTTCGAGCTCCTCAGCCTGAAAAAATATCAGCACTGCGCCCAGCACGAGGGCGGCAAAGGTGAGCTTGCTCAAGTCGTAAAATAGCTTTCCGAGGGCTATATTTTGCTCTCGCTTTCGTTCTGCTTTTCCCATAGCCTGTTTTTTGAGGTGTTTACTGCCGCAAAGGTAGCATAAAATTGGGGGATTACGCGCAACCGGATAAAAATTTTCGGCAACCGCTATGGGGGATACTTTGCTTACGCGCCGACATTTTTTTATTTGCCGGATATTTTCGGTTTTCGGCTAATTCTTTTTTTGAGGTGCTATGAAAATTAAGTTCTCATTATTACGCAGCAAAAGCGTCTCAGCGACGAAATAGCGCTGTAGAGACGCACGGCGTGCGTCTCGCGTGCGTCTCGCGTGCGTCTCGCGACAAAATGGCGCTATGCGCAATGCACAGTGAGACGCACGCCGTGCGCCTCTACAGCGCTATGCGTCGCACCCATGCGCCATCAATCGTAGCAATCATTCGAATCAAAAAAAATCAGCGTTCAGACAGCTATATGCGTAGCATGAGTTAACCTCATCCAACGCTATTCATAGCACCTCAAAAAAAGAATTAGCCATATTTTCAGCTGTGCGATCTGCCTCAGCATGACCTCCAAAGGAGGCCGCGCTACGGGGCAGATGCTTTCAAATTCTCAACCTACAACCTACAAC
>JAIROF010000223.1 GCA_031257655.1 Prevotellaceae bacterium
GCAGCGTAACCTACGACGGCTTGCCGCATGGCGTTGGTACCCTGACGCTAAGCCCCCAATTTACCGGCGCGGGCGCCATCGCGGCAACCTACTACACCGGCGTGAGCGGCGCCGCCTACGCCAAAACAACCGTTGCCCCCACCAACGCAGGCGTCTACGCCCTTACGGCGGCTATCGACTTTGACGAAAATACGAGCTTTCGCGATACCAGCGTGTCGGTGGGAACGCTCACCATCCGCAAAGCCACGCCGGCGGCGGTGCACCTTGCCTTCGCGCCGGACAGCAGCCTCACCTACGACGGGTTGCCGCACGAGGCGCCGGTGACGAAGAAGGGAAGCCCGTACAGCGGCATGGGCAGCATCACGGTGAAGTACAACGGTAAGCGATCGGGAAAACCCGTCAACGCAGACGTGTACGACATTACGGTGGATGTTGGCGAAGGGGCGAATTTTTGCGCCGCCAACGATATGTGGCTGGGAACGCTCACCATCAACAAGGCCACTCCTGCGGCGGAGCACCTTGTCTTTACGCCAAGCGTCATCGCGGGCTACGACGGTTTGCCGCAGGCCTTTCCCGTATCGCCGGACAACAGCCGCTACAGCGGCATGGGCGCTATCACGGTGAAGTACGACGGAAGCGTAGCTCCGCCCGTCAACATGGGCAAGTACGCCGTTGCGGTGGATATTAGCGCGGGTACGAACTTCGGCAGCGCGAGCGGGCTTGAGCTGGGAACGCTCACCATCCGCAACGACGCCGCTTCGCAGTACCTCGTCATCTTTGCCGGCAACGGCGGCAGCCCCGTGCCCGCCCAAACGGTGGAGGAGGGCGCTACGGTGACGCGCCCCGCCGACCCAACCAAAGCGGGGCACACCTTTGGCGGCTGGTACGCCGACGCGAACCTCACCGCACTCTGGGACTTCGCCGCCAACAGGGTGACCACAGAAACAACGCTCTACGCCAAGTGGGAGGGGCCTGTGCCCGCGAAGCTGGATAGCATACGGATTAACGGAGTGCCGCAAGAGGTAAAAGATACCATTGAATTTAGCATACCGTGCGACAGCGACAAAAAAGCGGTAGCGGTTCAGTATTTCTGTGCTTCCGGCGCCGGCACGCTCTACATCGACGCCAGCCGCTCGTTCCTGACCGATACCGCCATTACCATCACCGACCAAGGGCAAAGCAAGCAGTACACGCTAAGGCTCAAAAATCGGTTTGAGTTCGGCAGCATTGTGCAATCCCAGCTTGGCGGAAGGCTGCTGATGGTGGTCAAAAACCCGGAAAGCAACGGCGGGTTCAACTTTCAGACAATAACGTGGTGGCACAAAGACGGGAGGTATATCAAAAACGACAAGTTCTACTACGCCTCCCCGTCCGGCGAGGCTATCACCGATACGCTGTGCGTAAGGCTACTCGACGCCAGAGGCACATGGTTCGAATCCTGTCCGAGTAACCCTCATGCGGCCGCCGCTGCACCGGCAGCGCTGAATATGGCGGTTTACCCCAACCCCGTTGCGGGCGGGGCAGCTATCCACCTGAAAGAAGACTTCGACATCGCGCTGGAGGAGCGCTACGAAACCTTCTACCTGCTCGATATACAGGGAAAGATGGCGTACGCCGGAAAAACCTCTGAGCTGAGAAATGGGATTGCCATGCCTAAGGAGGTTGGAATTTACCTCCTCGTTATCGAGGGAAAGGCGGGAAGATTGCTGAATAAAGTTGTAATTAATTAGGAATTAAAAATTAAGAATTAGTCCCCCATTAAGCAAAGCTAAATGCAAAATGGCAAATAACTAAAAATGAGCAAAGTGTATTTTAGTTATATGAAAGTTCAGGGCTTGTTAAATGCATTGCGACAAACGTCACGCCGCCGTCCACGTGGGGTTTTACCCCACGCTATAGTGGCTACCAGTGACGGGAAGTATATGGTAAAACCCTATGTGGACTGCAAGTCCGCAGGGACGAAATGTCGGTAGAAAACGAAATGTTCCCCATCCGCCCCGTCCCGTTAGGGACGGAATGTGATTGTTAATGCACCTGTTTAAAAACATATTTTTCATTTCGTCCCTACGGGACGGGGCGCGAGCGTAGATATTCCGTTTTCTACCGACATTCCGTCCCTACGGGACGGGGCGCGAGCGTAGATATTCCGTTTTCAAATTCTCAATTCTCAATTCTCAATTCTCAATTATTTCGTCCTTGCGGGACTGCCTGCGGAGAGAAGGAATCTCCCACCGCTTCTCCCATACGCCGAACTCCGTTATTGCGCAAAATAACGTTAAAATAAAATTTTCATTTGATTGAAAATGAGGCGTGTAGAGAATCTCGTCATTGGTAGAATGAGGACATCATCCCAAAAAAAGAATTAGCCTAAATTTTCGCAGTTTTTGCTTGCCCCCAAAGAACCTCATTTACACCTAATTTTTCTAACAAAACAACCTTAGTAGCAATGAATTAACTAAGCACCATCCAACATCATTACCTTACTATCGCATTTTCCATTTGCTCGTCTCTAATTTTCATTAATAATGAGGTATGCTGCGCTCGGCATAGCTTTGCGTAAAAATAGTGCGCAGATGGCGCGGATTTTTTATGATTTACGCAGCTGAAGAACCGGAGCGTAGCGGAGCTCGGCGCAGCCAAAGGGCTAAAATCTGTGCAAATCATAAAAAATCTGCGCCATCTACCGTGCTAAAAAAACAAGGCGCAGCTTTCGACCGAGCGGAGTATAATAAGGTTGGATGGTGTTGGTTGTTGTTCTCTCGGCTACTGAGGTTGTTTTGTCGGGGAAATTAGGTGTAACCGAGCGCAGCGAGCTCACGAACACCAAAAATAAGCGCGAGTGAGTAACCGAGGTTTTTTGCCTCCCCCCTCCCCCAAATTTATATTTTCACGCTGATTTTCACTTGTTTAGGAGTTATTTCAATCAAACATGGACAGCATCAACCATTTTATATGGCCCATAAAATGCAGCGTTGAGATGATTTCAAAGATATTTTTTGTTTTTTTTTGTGTGCTCAACGATTACACTTTATATAAAAATTTCTTTTTTGTGTTGTTTGTTTGTGGCAAAGTAAAACCCTTTATTATTAACGCTGTTTTATTAAATTAATTATTTGGCAGACGGTTTTTAACTGACAGCTTATCGTTGGCCTTCTGTATATCTTGTGCCTTTGTAAAATTCAAAAAAAATATAGGCATCTTTAGTTTGAAAAAATGAACTTTACTTAGCGTCTGTCTATAAACATAAATTATTGGGAAATAATTTGTTAAAGACAGAGACAAGTATTATCTTTGCGCCCCCCCAAAAAAATCATCATAACAATCCATCATAATACAGTAGAGGTATGAAGGTACAATTATTTGAGCCGTTACGCATAGAATTTGCGCAGCCCAACCGGGCGAACGACCCCGAGTTGGCGTTGATAGATGCGATATTGGAGCAGCATCCCGAATTTATCAGGCTGTTTGAGGGCGACTTTTAACACCCAAAAGACCTCAAACCCCTGTGAAAACTATGAATTTATAGGCAGACGCTACTTAATTTACAAAATAAAATTATTTCAAAATGTTCATATTCAATAGTTTATTCAACCGCCAAAGGTTGGATAATTCTCATATTAACTCGAAAAACATCGGAAGCATAAAAAAGTTTTTTGTGCTGCTGCTCTGCAGCTGCGCAACCGCGAGCATAGCGCTTGCCCAAACCTCCGGCAGGTGCGGAGCAAGCTGCAAGTGGGACATCACCGGCAGCGGCGACAACTTGACCCTGACCATTAGCGGGTCCGGTGCGATGACAGATTACAGGCACTTCAGAGATACCCCATGGGCATCTTTCGCAGGCAATATTAAAGCTGGAGTTATAGGGTCGGGAGTAACAAACATTGGCAGCTTTACTTTTAGCGAATGTTCCACGCTGACCTCCGTTAGCATTCCTACGACTGTGACGCGCATTGGCCACTTCGCTTTTCGCGAATGCTCTGCGCTGCCCTCCTTTACCATTCCTAAAAATGTGCCATATATCGAGGATGGGGTTTTTTATGGATGTAGCAGTTTGACCTCCATTACTTTGCCAGAAAGCCTGATGGGTATCGGCGCCTACGGTTTTGCCACCTGTAACAGGCTGAAATCCATTACCATTCCAAAAGGGGTGAAACTTGGCCATGCGGCTTTTATGTATTGCGATAGCTTGACCTCCGTTACCCTTTCCGAGGGGGTGACATTTGATTACAATGGCGCAACTTTTTCACTCTGCGGCCAGCTGAAGACGGTTATCAACTTGAGTGAGGCGCCACAAGTGATAGAAGCGAACCTTTTTTTTACGAGACCTACTTCTTCAATTACCTTACTTGTTCCACCCCGGTTGCTCTCTATCTACAAAGCAACTAAGGTGTGGCAAGATTTTAACGTATTGCCCTACAAAGGCCTCGTCACCGCGTCGGATTTTAGCGGAGCAAAGGACAGCAGCGTGATTTACGACGGCTCTCCGCATGGCATTGGCGCGGTAAAGCTGAGGTTCGAATTTGCCGATGCGTGCTCCGTTGTGGGACCCTACTATACGGGCGTGAACGGTACACGCTACGCCAAGACAACGGCGCTCCCCACCGGCGTGGGCACGTACTCCGTTTCGGCCGGCATAGATTACACAGCCGCTTCGGGCTTTCGGGACACCAGCATTGCGGTGGGGACGCTGACCATCCGCAAGGCGATGCCAACGAAGGGGCACTTCAGCATAGCGTCGAGCGGCGGGCTAACCTGCAGCTACGACGGAGCTGCTCATACCGTTACGGCGTCGCTGAAGGACGGCAAGCTCGGCGGCCTGGGGGCAGTGACGGTGAAGTACAACGGCCGGTCGACGGACAGCCCCGTTGGCGCAGGCGTTTACAACATTGCGGTGAACATCACGGAGGGGGAGAACTTCAGCGCGGTTACCGATCTCTGGCTTGGCAAGCTCACCATCAACAAGATTAAGCCAGCGGCGGAGCACCTCTCCTACCCGGCAAGCGCCAGCGCTACCTACGACGGCTTGCCGCACGCCGTTTCCGTGTCGCCAAAGGAGGACAAGTACGACGGCATGGGCGCCATCACGGTGAAGTACAACGGAAGCGTCACCCCTCCCGTCGGCGCGGGCGAGTACACCGTTTCGGCGGACGTTGCCGATGGGCTGAACTTCGACAGCGTAAGCGGGCTTTCGCTGGGGAAGCTCGCCATCCGCTACAGCGTCACCTTTGAGAGCAGCGGGGGCAGCGCCGTTGACGCCCAGGCGGTGCTGCCCGGCGGCGTTGCCACCGCCCCCGCCGCCCCAACAAAGGCGAGCAACACCTTTGCCGGGTGGTACAGCGACGCGGGGCTTACCAAGCTGTGGAACTTCCCCATCGACAAGGTGACCGGCAACATGAAGCTCTACGCGCGCTGGATTGGCAGCGGAATAACCACCTACACGGTATCCTTTAACAGCAACGAGGGCAGCGCCGTCGACGCCCAGACGGTGGCGAAAGATGGCACGGTGGTGCGCCCGGCAAACCCGACAAAAGCGAGCAACACCTTTGCCGGATGGTACGGCGATGCCAACTTTACCAAGCTTTGGAGCTTCGCCGCCGACAAGGTGACCGCAAACATGACGCTCTACGCAAGGTGGATTAGCGCTACGATACCCTACACGGCATCCGTAGACAGCAGCGTGACCTACGACGGCTCGCCGCATGGCGTTGGCCCCCTGACGCTAAGCCCCCAATTTGCCGGCGCAGGCGCCGTCACGGCAACCTACTACACCGGCGTGAGCGGCGCCGCCTACGCCAAAACCACCGCTGCCCCCACCAACGCGGGCGTCTACGCCCTTACGGTGGATATCGACTTTGACGAAAATACGAGCTTGCGCGATACCAGCGTGGCGGTGGGAACGCTCACCATCCGCAAAGCTGCGCCGGCGGAGCTGCACCTTTCCTTCGCGCCGGACAGCAGCCTCACCTACGACGGGTTGCCGCACGACGTGCCGGTGACGAAAAAAGGAACCCCCTACAGCGGCATGGGCAGCATCACGGTGAAGTACAACGTTAAGCGAACGGAAAAACCCGTCAACGCAGGCGTGTACGACATTACGGTGAATATTAGCGAAGGTACAAACTTCAGCGCCGCCACCGATCTCTGGCTGGGAACGCTCACCATCAACAAGCTCACCCCGGCGGCGGAGCACCTTGTCTATACGCCAAGCGTCAGCGTTGGCTACGACGGTTCGCCGCACGCCTTTTCCGTGCTGCCGGACGACAGCCGCTACAGCGGCATGGGCGCTATCACGGTGAAGTACGACGGAAGCGTAGCCCCGCCCGTCAACGCGGGCAAGTACGCCGTTACGGTGGA